>JAHFDZ010000401.1 GCA_023248745.1 Myxococcales bacterium
AAAAATGTGGCGGACGCTTGCACTGAAGCGGTCGCCATCCTGGAAGGTCTTGTCGACGATCACAAGAAAGCCGTTGCTGCAGCGCCCTCAAAGGAAGAACTTGCCCAGAAGAAAGATGATCTCGCGGCCAAGGAGGAGGCTGACAGGACCTCTCAACTCGAAGTCCAGTATGGCAAGGTGAGAATGACTTTTGCCAGCGCGCCCAATGGCGAGGCGAAAACGCACTTCGCGTGTGGTGAGCCTATCTGGGCGCACATCTCGGTGACCGCGGGTTCGGATCCGAAACCTATCGGCAACCCTGTGTGGCTCAGCGTCGACATCGATGGCAAGCCGAACGAGAAGGCGAATACCGCGGCAAACGTCCCCACGAAAATCGCCGCTGCGACCACAGGTGAGATCACGTGGAACCTCACGCCCGACAGAGCGACGATCATCAAAGAGCAGATCACTGACTCCTATTCCAAGCGGTTCGTGGCACAGCTTGCGACGCTTTCGCCAGGTAAGCACACGATCAAGCTCACGAACACGGGAACCCATTACGCGAGCGCGAGCTCCGAGTTCGAGGTTGAGTGTAGCGATTATTCGAAATCGGAATACGCAAAACGCGCTGCAGAATTTGAAACCTCAAAGGTCGCTGCGAACCGCCTTCCAGAGAAGGACGCGAATCCGGCTATCTCGACCGAGGCCAAGAAGCTGGCCGACAAGTATTGCCACCAAGAGGGCTGCGTAACCATGGTCGCGAAAACGACGATTGGAGAGCTCACGACGTTCGGTACGCAGGTCGGCGGAGAGTGGACCGAAATCAAGGGCCGAGGCTACTACGTGGGCGTCGCCGTCAAGAAGAAGGACAACAGTTGTGAAGTCCTCTGGGGAAAATACCAGAGGGCTTACGTGGCCGACGAACACCGCTACGACGAGCACTTTACTTTCAAGCCCGACCTACACGATCCCATCGAGTGCGCGAACGTGAAGTGACGCCTCGCAACACGCACAAGCCCTCTCTTCCGGATCGCGACGCCCCGATGCGACATGAGTTCCCCGCTCGCGTCGACGGTCTAACTATGCGGCTGTCAACTGCGCAATCCTAGACCTCAATTCAAATCCGATCGGGCTACGTAGCCGATGGACGAATGCGATCTGTGCGTGTTGTGAAAGCCCTCGATGTAGTCATCGATCGCGGCGATCGCTTGAGCTCCCGTCTCGTAGTCGTTATCGCCCAGCCACCTTCGGCGAGAACGCTCAAATCTAGACGCTCGTCTCGGACGGGGTGCCACCACACGGCACCTTTGTTTGTACCGATCGGGTTTCGATCCCGGTCCGATGCGTACGCCGACGGCGATTGAGTGCGCGGCCTCCTCAATCGCCGCCCGCATGGTTATTCGGGTCCGGTAAATGCGCCGAGAAGATCGACCTCGCCACCGCTGCGTCCGTAGAAGCCGCGAAGAACGTTCGTGCCGGTGAGCGATTGCGTGACGCACTTATGCGAAGAGCTGGCCTCTGACTTGCCGCCCTTGAGCGTGCGTCCGCTGCGCGTGGTGAACTCCGCGCGACCTGCACGCCACTTGTGCGACTTGCTTGCAGGGCAAAGGGTGAACTTGACGACCGGATCCCACTTGCCCTTTGAGTCGTAGTACGAGAGCGAGCTGCCACCCGAACTGCCGTGTTTGCGCGTGATGTTGCCATCGTACTTCATCGTGATGCCGTCGATACGCTCGCCCGACTTGAGCTCGATCGCACTTGGCTTTGTGGAAACATCGAAGTCCGAAAAGAAAGAGCCTCGAGCCTCATCGACATCGGCCTCGCCGACCGCGCCGTAAAATAGTGTGCGCGTGCTCGACGAATTGGACCACGTCGACGTGTCCCAGCTGTCGGTTCCGAAAGCCGAAGGCCAGCAAATGCTGTCGCCGCCCGAGGTGTTGCCGGCTTCGCACCCGACCAGGCTATAGGGCTTCGTGTACATTTCCTTTTTGGTGATGTTGTTCGTCCACATTCCCGTGGCGCCCGTGCACCCAATGAGTGCTTTGAGACCGGTGAGATGCGCGCCGGTGTACGTGACCTTGTCGGGCGACACGTACGAGTCTCCGCTAGCCGCGCAGACTTCGTCGATCATGATGAGCTTGCCGAACCCCACGTGATCGGAACCGCGATAGTCCGAGAGGTTTGGAATGTAACCGAGGCCGACCGCATTGAGTGCGATCGCTGTCGCGCTCTTCGAGTTGCTAATGTCGTAGCGATCGGTCGTGTGGTACGATGCGTGGAAATACTTGCCTAAGTAGACGTTCGCGTGCGCGTTGTCCGTGGTGGTTTCGAGCAAGCTGCGCGGTCGCGAGTAAGCACCCGTGTGCACGTTGAAGCGCATCGATGTAAACGTGCCGTTGACGATGTCGACGATCTCATTTTCGACGTCCTGATCGTGACCTTGAAGGCCAAGTAACTTGACGATCGATTGTACTTCCGAAGGAAGGCTCGAGTAGCTCGCAATCGCCTTTTCATCACCGAAAGCGAGGAAATATGAAACGCGCGCGGTGTTTTTTGTTGCACCGTCAAGACGCTTGACGCTTGCGAACACTGCAAAGTCTGAAGTGTAGGACCCTCGGCAATACGCCTTGAGTGAATCGGGCGTTCCCGTTGTCGCGATCTCTTTCATCGACAGCGCATGGCAAATCGTGTCTTTGCGAAAGTTATATTGCGGACGAAAAAGCTGCGTGACTTCGCGATCGTTTGTCCAATCGGTTGCGGCTGCTTGGGTTGACGCCAGCGCAAGACAAAGCGCGACCGATGCTTGATGAATGTACTGCATGATGTACCCCTCTCCAATTCGACTCGCTGATGCCCTACGCCTCTCCCAAGGCAAACATCACATCAACGATGCCACCACAGGACGGGCTTGCTCATCCGCCAATTAACGAAGCGGTTCGGCTAAATAAGTGGATAGTCGGCTCAGCCGTAAGGAGTGGGCGCAAGGCGGCGTCCAAGATGTTCCGAAGAGTCTCACTTGATCAAACACGGCGTGCATTGTTGCATTCCATGGGGAAAGCGTCCCGGTTATGTTCGTAAATCAGATTTACCATCATCTCAAAAGCGCGAGACTCTCAATGTACAAGTTCGGGACGTTCTTTCTCATCGCAGCGACGTCAAGCGCTTGTCTCTCAAAATCGCTACCGACGAGCGCACCGTCGTCGCCGAAGCGAAGGAGCGCCCCGAACTCGGCAATCCACGAGTCGCGTTTTTCACGGGCCATGGCGCTTGATGCCGAAGGCAACATTGCCGAAGCGCGCGCTCTCTTCACTTCACTTTGGAAGAGCGAGTGCGGCAAGAGTGAGTTGGGACATGATGCTTGGCGTGAGCTCTTGAAGATTGCCAACCGAGAGCGCGACGAGGACACAATGAGGCAGCTCGCAATGGCTGACTCGTGCGCCTTTAGCGAAGCCCAAAAAAGAGAAGCTCAACAAGATGGATGCGTACTCCCACGCTCGCCTTGGTGGGCGGCAGGTCGGCTATTTGAGAATGCGCTTCACGCTGAAGCAGGTGAAGACCGCGACCGACTCTTCGGTGAAGCGATTCGCTTGTACCTCAAAGACCTGGGCGATCATTTCGAATCCGATGACGCTCCTGAACCCGCAATCAACGTCGCTTACGCCCATCTGCAACGCAGAGAACCAGACGCGCAAATCGCAATTCTCGATCGCTTCGTTGCAGCGTATGGCGATCCAAGTCGACTCAAGGACCTAAAACGAACGCGACCGCAAGAGCACGCTAAACGCCTTCGCTACGTGGCACAGGCGCTTGAGGCGCAAGCAAAGACGTTCTTCGACATCAAACACGATGCCGGCGCCGCAGGACGCGCTCTGCTTCGGCGCGCATCCATTGACGATGGCGACATTGACGCTCGGCGGGTAGCCGCTTGCAACGCCGCAAAATTCTTCGAGAGCGCACGCGACCAACAGAAGGTTCGTGAAGCGTCTCGGCTTGCAAAACGTCTTCGCGCGGCATGTGAAAAGTAAGCGCCGCTCACCAGGCTTCGATGGGCAAACGTTGAGCCGCTTCTTGAACGACTTTGCAAGCATCGCGATCACATCCACCTCGACATGGGTGACAATCGCGACGGCAGCTACTGATTGCGAACACCGCTCGCGGCCATTTTTGTACACTTTCGCTATGCGTGCACCACCGAGATGTCG
>JAHFDZ010000155.1 GCA_023248745.1 Myxococcales bacterium
TTCTGGTACGCCGACGTCGCGAGGAATCGTATCGCGAACGTTGACGAGTCTTTCGTTCACTTGAGATCGCGCAAAGTACGTATCGACGTTGTCACCGAAAACGAGCGTGATCATGGACACGCCAAGCTTCGTCACGCTGCGCGTTGTCTTGAGCCCTGGCGTTCCAGCCATCGCGCGTTCGATGGGCTGCGTGACTTGTCGTTCGACTTCTGTCGCCGAGAGCGCGGGTGCGCGCGTCACAATTTGAACTTGGACGTTTGTGACGTCGGGTACGGCATCGATGGGTAATCGCAAGAACGCGCCGACGCCCAACGCGACGACGAACGCAACGATCATCATGGCGAGAAAGCGATTTTTCGCCGCCCACCCGACGAGCGCCGTCATTGCTTCGTGACCTCACCACGGAGGAGAAACGCACCCTCGACGACGATGCGTTCACCTTCGCGCAAACCGTCAAGAATCTCGACGACTTGCCCAATGCGTCGTCCAACGCGAACGCTGCGGACCTCGTACTTTCCGGGCTCCATCTCGACAAAGACAACGTCGCCTTCGCCAAGCGGTTGCACGGCTGCACTTGGGACGGGCAGCTTCTTGTCCTGCATATCGTCGTCCACCTTGATTGTGGCGCGCACAAAGAGACCAGGTTTGAGCTCGTCGCTTGAGTTGTCGATGCCGATGCGAGCGCGCAAGACGCGCGATTCTTTGCCGATTTGCGGCTCGACCAAGAAGACACGACCTCTATACGTTTTTCCTGGCAGCGCATCGACGGAAAGTTCGACTTCGGCGTTGACCTTAAAATGGGGCAAGTCGCCCTCGTAGACGTCGACGCTTGCCCAAAGTTGCGAAGGATCCGCGATGATGAATGACGTTTCGTTGGGTTGAACGTATCGCCCAAGGACAGCGTCGCGACGAACCACCACGCCGTCGATCGGCGCGACAAGGGTCATGCTTCCCGGTCCCGAAATTTGCCTGCCATCGGTGGGGAGGGCGACACCGAGGACGCGAAGGCGCGCGGCTGCGGCGGCGAGGTCCGCGTTTGATCGAATGGCCTCACCGCGGGCAACCTCTGCCTCGTGGGCTGTCGTCAGCTGCTTCTCAAGTAGAGTGCGTTCACGCTCGGCATGCTCTTTCGCGACCTGCGCAGCGGCGCCCGCCGAGATGTATTGCGATTGCGCCTGGGCGATTGATGGCACGACGAGCGTCGCGAGCTTTTGGCCTTTTTTCACGCGTTCGCCGACGCGTGCGCTCACACTCGTGATGCGTCCGTCAACGAGCGAGCCGACCTCGGCGTAGTGCTCGAGATTGTACTCGATCGTGCCGGGTACGCGCAGCGTCTGGCTGCCCTGCGCACCACCGGCCGGCGCAACGGTGAGCCCCAAACGCGAAAGCGCAGCCTGATCAAATTTCACTGTGCGAACGCGATCGTTGGCGTCGATGGCTTCGGTCGCGTCGGGCTTTCGTGAGCAGCCGGAAAGTGTCACGTCGAAAAATGTAACGAAGACAAGTACAAATAAATCTCGTGCGCGCACGTTCATGGCAGCTCACCTCTCACAACGGCGAGTTCGCCGTACGTGCGGAAGCCTGCAGCCACGAGATCAAGTCTTCTTGCGCGTGCTGACGCGAGATCGCGACGCGCGATCCATACTTTCAGCGGATCGGTTTTTCCGGCCTTCCACAGCTGTGTCGCAGCGTCGACGACGCGCTCTGCGGCAGGAATAGAACTCGCATCGATCGATTTAACGGCGTCTTGGGTCGTGTGCATCATTTCGTAAAGGCTGAGCACACGTGATTCGAGCACTTGTTCGACGGTTTGCTTCACCTCGATGGTTCGAGCACGCTCGGCGTCAGCTTTTGCGATTGGGCCTTGGTTGCGCTGCAAGAGAGGGAACGTCCACGAGAGGCCACCGCCGTAGCGAGTCTCACCAGAATCGCCTCGACCAAGCGATACGATGAAGTTGACCGGGCCATTGCGTTCGGCCACCGCGCGGTCGCGATTTGCGGTCCAGTATTCAACTTCGGTCGTGAGCGCGCCAACCAACGGAGAGCGTTTAGCCAAATCTCGGGCTTGCTCGTTCGTGAACGCAATTCGTAACTGTGGAACGTACAAATGGGAGTTTTGCGGTGGCGCTTCGATGGTGAGCTTGCCGAGAAGAATGGCCAGGCGTGAGCGCGCCTGTACCAGCTGCACTTCGAGTTCAACGCGTTGCTGAACCCATCGACCGAGCTCTGCCTCGGCGCCGCTCTTCTCGTATAGCGTCGTGTCTTGGGCCGCGAGTTTGCCGGAGAAAAAGTCGAGCTCTGCTCGGCTGTCGTCCTCTTGCTTCTTTGCTTGCTCAAGGCGCGCTGAGAGAACCATCAGTTCGCCATACGCGGTCACGCACTCACCGAGCACGCGCGCTCGTGTTTCGGTCAACGACCTTGACTTAAGTTTAACGAGATGTTCTGCCTCATTAATGCGCGCGCCACGCTGCCCGGTGATCTCGATTGGCACCCAGACGTTCGCCTGCACTTGAACATCCTTCGTGAACTTCCCTGCGTCGGTGAACACCTCAACGTAGGGATTTTGAACTGGTGATACCCGCGCGCCGAAAACCGATGCGTTGGCGGCCGCAAGTTGTCCACGGGCTTCGGCGAGCGCCGGCGCACGAGCTTGCGCGATGCGCGCCACGTCGTCGAGCGTGGGCCAGGAAGCGTGAGCGGTTGAACTCGCAAGCGCGGCAATGATGAATGCCGCGCATCCCGGCCTTAAGTAACCGCCGACTCCTTGGACGCGAGATAGAGCGTAGGGTCTTGGGTCCACAAGTGTGCCTTCGACTCTCAAAGACATGCGTCAGTCCACCACCCGATGGTCATACCGTGCATAAACGGTCGCTCGCTGCGCATTCCTGACCGGATGACAGTATTGTAACCTCAAACCGCAACCACACTTGGTGTTTGCGCCCGCTTATATTGCTGCGCGTGTCTCTCCCCCAGCCACCGACCCATGACGCGCTTGTTGCGCCATGCCTGCTTGCCGTCGGTGGGCTCGATCCTGGCGGCGGAGCGGGGATTCTGGCTGATGCACGGGCCGCGAAAATAGCCGGAGCTTATGCATGCGCGTGCGTTTCGCTGCTCACGGTGCAATCGACGGCTGGCCTTGTTCGAGCGACGCCAATTGCGGGGCGTGAGTTGGCGAGGAGCCTCCGCGAAGTGCTCTCTCAACAGGCGGTGGATGCGATCAAAGTGGGCGCACTCGGTTCATCCGATCAGGTTCGGGTGGTCGCCGCCGCCTTGCGGAAGCATCGCGCCGTGCCCGTTGTGGTGGATACGCCTCGCAAGCCTTCGCGTGGGGGCGCGGCACTTATTGATGCGAAGGGATGGACCTCGCTCGTTCGCGACCTGATGCCGTTGTCAACCATCTTGACTGTGAACGCTGACGAAGCGGGTTGGATGCTAAATTGCCGTGTTCGAACATTGCGCGACGCGCGCGCGGCCGCGCTTGCGATCGCAACGATGGGAACGTCGGTTGTTGTCGTAAAAGGAGGTCACCTTGAAGGAAATGCAACTGACATAGTTGCGTTTGGCGCAAGCTCTTTCGAGCTCGTCGCTGCGCGAGCGCATACCGGCCCCTTTCACGGAACAGGTTGCACGTTTGCGTCTCTTATCGCCGGTCGAATCGCGGCAAAGCGAACGTGCGTTGCCGACTTGGATGGCCAGCTTGCGGCGATTCGATGGGCCAAGAAAAAGATGAGCGCGCTTGTTCAAGCGCCCCTCAATGTAGGTGGACCTGCGCGGGTATTGGGCTGAGGGGCCTAAACCAACGCTCTCTATCGCGGTACAAACTTGGCCCGCCTTGTTTCGGCCTGTTAGCGGACAAGGAATGTCACGTTCCGAGGGTCCATTCGCGTTTCGGCCGGCGTTACGTGCCGGCGCGCGCTTTTCTCGCGAAGCGAAGGATCGACCGATTCTCACATTTGAGTCGGTGTACAAGTCGTATCGATCGGGTTCTCCCGTCCTTCGCGGTGTGCATCTCACGATTGAGCGTGGTGAATTCGTTTTCGTGACGGGGCCAAGCGGCGCTGGCAAATCGACAATGCTCAGGTTGCTTTACCGTTCTGAGACCGTCGACGATGGTCGCATTTTGTTTCTCGGCAAGGACGTTGCGCGCTTGAGAGACGACGCAGTTCCATTTTTGCGGCGCAACATTGGGGTCGTATTTCAAGACTTCAAATTGGTGCCCGCTTGGAGTGTCTACGAAAATGTCGCTGTAGCTCTCGAGGTGCTCTCGCTGCCGACACGGCTCGTGCGCACTCGTGTGGGCGAAGCGCTTGAGCGAGTCGGCCTTTCTGGCCGCGGCAACGATCTTGCGGGAGTCTTGAGTGGAGGCGAGCAGCAACGTGTCGCCATCGCGAGGGCAATCGTGGGCGAGCCCGCGTTGATTCTCGCCGACGAACCCACCGGAAATCTGGACCCTCAGCTCGCGATCGACATTCTCGGACTGTTCGAAGAAATAAACGAAGGCGGCACAACTGTCGTGTTTGCGACGCACGATCGAACGCTGCTCGAAGTGCGCCCGCGTCGCGTGGTGGTGCTTGATGAAGGTAAGGCGCTTGACGTTCCTCAAGGCATCGCGATCGACAGTGACGATCACTACCGATTGCCCAACTAAGGCCACGCGGAGGCAAGTATGATTTCACTTTCGACGACCCTTCGCGCAAGGCGCGGCATGATGCGTGAGTGGCGCCTTCATGCGCTGAGTATCTTTTCACTCGCCGTCGCATTCGTCTGTTTTGGCGCATCGTTGCTGGTTGTCACCAATCTGCGCGCGCTTGAAGATCGCTGGGCGCATGCGGGGCGGGCATCGGTGTACTTGAAAGACAATGCTGCCGCTGACGACATCGAGTCCGTCAAGCAAGCACTGCTTCGCGTGAATGGCGTCAAACAAGTTCGCTACGTTTCGGGTCAACAAGCGCGACTCGATTTTGGGGCAAGTCAGCAAGAGCGTGCGACCGCACTCGCGTCGTTGCCTGCCGAAGCATTTCCGTCAACGCTCGAGGTTGAGGTCGTGCCAGAGATGACGGACGCAGAACTTGTCGACATGGCAGCGAAGCTGCAAAAACTTCCGAGCGTGGAAGACGTCGAGACGTATCAAGCTTGGACAGAGCGGTTGAGCCGGCTGATTCGCGGGGGTGTGGCGGCGTCTGCGTTGCTCGCGCTCGTCGTTCTTGGTGCGGTTCTCGCAGTTGTAGGCTCGACGATTCGGCTCGCGCTGCAGCGTCGCCGCACTGAGGTTGAAGTGCTCAAATTGGTTGGCGCAACGGATCGGTTCGTCAAGGGACCTTACATTCTCGAGGGAAGCGTTCAAGGTGCCATGGGTGCTCTCGGCGCGACAGGTTTGCTCGCAATTCTGTTCATGATTGTGCGAGGCCGACTCGATGGCGAATTCGTCAACTTACTTGGTCTTCAGCCACAATTTTTGCCTTGGTATTTGGTGACCGCGCTCGTGTGCTCGGGTGCTGTGCTCGGTGCTCTCGCGGCCATGGGAAGTCTTCGCAAGCTGGTGCTCGTGTAATGAGGCGCGCGGTTCTTGGCGCCACGTTGTTTGTTCTTGCGCTCGGTCATAGCTATGCCGCGCCGGGCGATCCGATCGTAACGGTGCCGGTTCAAGCAGCGCCGCTTCCTGCATCGCCGGCACTCGCGCTCGCTGCACTCGATCGCAAGGTCGCCGATCTCGATGCCGAAGAGCAGTCGGCCAAAAAAGAGCTTGATCAGTTACGAATCGAAGTGAGCGAAACGCAAACGCGAGTCACTCGACGTGGGCGGGCCTACGTGCGTCTTACTCGTGCCGGCCTCTTACCCGTTGGGTCCGGATTCGACGGCTTTGTGCGTCACGCCATGCAAGTCGAACTGGTACGTCATGCTCTTGTTCGCGATCTCGAGTCGCAAAAGCGCCTTCGCGGTCGCGCAGGTGATCTCGCAAAAGTACTCGAACGCACAGGCAAAGATCGCTCATCACTCGCTGCGCAACGCACCTCGATGGACGCCGCGCGCATGGCAATGGATGACGAGTCTCGGCAGCAAGAAGCGTTTGACAGCGCATTCGAATCGCCAACCGGCAGCCGAGAATACGTCGCTGTCTACGGTGGCCAAGCAGCTCCAAGCGACACCGCAGGCGGCGGCTTCGCAGCAGCAAAAGGTAGGCTCCTCTTCCCACTCGTCGGACGCGCCGAAGTCCGAAGCGCGCGCCGCGAAGGCGCCGACGGTCCCGGCCTCGAAGTGCGCGCATCGGTGGGTTCAGTTGTGCGAGCGGTCTTCGGGGGTCGCGTCGCGTTTGCGGATCGATACGGTCCCTATGGGCGCATCGTGATCCTCGACCATGGCGACCACTACTACACCGTGAGCGGCAACCTCGCGGCGATAGACGTCCGCGTTGGGCAAGAGGTGCCGTCGGGCGAACGGATCGGAACGGTCGGCGACGAGGGCCAAGGCTCGATGTTGTATTTTGAGGTGAGGTTTCGATCGCATACGGTGGCACCGGGGCCTTGGTTGGGGGTCCTTCAGTAGGCTTTGCTGAACGCTGACGCTGACGCTTGACGCGTAACCGCGCGCGGTTCCCTTTATATGGGCGCTGCGCTTCGCGGGTATGTGCTGCGCACGGCTATTTGGGGGCCGAAACTACGTTTCGCCCCCAAACCCCCAGCTTCCTTCACTACGAAGAGATGATTCGTGCATCTGGGCGTTTGACTACCCTGGTGTCCACCTGGATCGCTTCCCTACGCACGCTAAGAGCGTGCTCGGTCGCTGCGTTGTTGGGGGCTGTTGGTGTTTCCTAACGTGAGGCGTCGGAGCTTGCGGGGATCCTGATCCTGATCCGCTTCACCCGCTCCCTTACCCGCGGACTGTCCCCACTACTGCGAGTACCTCTTCGTCGGTGAGAATGTGCGTCGTGCCTTTTGCTGCTGTCAGGATCGCTGCAACCAAGTGTTCGTCGGGGTCGATGCCTCTTTGCTTTAGCCAGAAATTGACGTTTGAGGCGCCGCTCATGAAGCCGATGCAAATCTCTTGTTGTCGGCCGAACATGCCTGCGGGGACGCCGCTATAGATGCGATCGGCGAGAAAGTTATCGCCCTTTTGCATGGCCTTGATGATGGCAGAAGCGTGCACGCCGGTTGCGGTGCGAAAGGCGTCGCGGCCCACGAGGGGGTAGTTGATCGGCACTTGCCAGCCGACGGCTTTCGCTGCGGTTTGGCAGTACGAGAGCAGTTTGGTGAGGTCGCGTTCTTCGGGGAGTTGTCCGAGCAAACGCAAGTTGAGCAAGATGAGTTCCATCGCGGCGTTGCCTACGCGTTCGCCAATGCCGAGCGCGGTGCCGTGGATGCGATCGGCGCCGAACTCGAGTGCCCAAAGGGCGTTTTCGAGCGCGAGGCCGCGATCGTTGTGACCGTGCCAATCGATTCCGACGGTTGCGCCGGTGCCTGCGATCACGTTGCGCGTAAATTGAATTAGGTTCTCGACACCGTCCGGTGTTGCGTGACCGACCGTATCCGAGAGGCACAGTCGCGATGCCCCGTGATCGACCGCGGCGCGAAACAGCGTGGTCAAGACGTCGGGTCGCGAGCGCGTTGTGTCTTCGGTGACGTAGCAAACCGATAGACCCGCCTTCACGGCGACGTCGATGGCTTCGGTGCTGCGCTTGGCGATGAGCGCAACGTCCCACTCTTCGGCGTATTGACGAATTGGGCTCGAGCCAATGAACGCGTACACTTCGACCGGAATGCCTGCGCGCTGCGATACGTCGATCATCGGCGTAATGTCGCCAACGACCGTACGACCCGCACAAGCGATGCGAATCTTCATCTTGCAGCGGTCGACCTCTTGGCAAATGCGCAGCACGTCGTCGAATGCGCGTTGCGAACTACCCGGCAGCCCGACGTCCGCTTCGTCGATGCCGAGGTCCTCCATCAAATGTAACAATTCGAGTTTCGATTCGATGCCCGGGTCGAGTACAGACGGGTTTTGTAACCCGTCGCGCAAGGTTTCATCAAACAGAGTAAATTCCTTCGGCATCACTCGGCCCTTCCGGTTCACCTCATTCCAGTCGAAGATGAACTCGGCCGCACGTTCCGCACTCTTCGTAGGCTGCGCCATACCGCTATTATAGCCCTCCGTTTTCGGGAGCCATCATGCTGACTGCTTCGATCCTTCGAGATGTTCAATTGCAAGTCGTTCTGCCCGGTACACGCGCGAGTTTTCGGCGCCGCGTCATTGACGCACTGCGTGCTGTCGTACCTTCCGCGGGCGGGTTCTTTTTCTTCGGAAAAGACGACTCACGAGCTTACGCCGAGGGCACGCGCCTTGTGGATGGCGCGCCAAAAAAATTGCTGTCCGAGGGCGGGATGACACTTTCCCGCGCGTTTGGCTACGAGCTCAAGAGCGTGGTGAGTTCGACGCGGCGCGCCTACGCCGACGCGGAGCTCTATCCGCAAAGCGAACGGCTCGGGCTGAGCTTCTACCGCGATCACTCTGTTGCAGAGGGCTTTACGCACGCGGCACTTTTGTTCTTACACGAAGGAGGCATCCTTTTCGGTTTGGCCGGCCTCGAACGTCGAACAAGCGATCCGGACTTCGCTATCGAGGAGCTGCAAACGCTCGAAGTGCTCGCGCCGTTCATTGTTGCCGGCGCTCGTTCGCATCTTCAGTACGACGAGTTGTCCAAAGAGGCCGCGGCGCTCCGCGCGCTCAGTCGTGGTCAAGGAACACTCGTCGTGGTCGACCGCGACAAAAAGCGAGTCGTATGGGCTGCGGATCGCGAGAACGGCATCGATTGGGAACACGATATTGTACCCATTGGCGATCAATTAACGAACGCCGCCGAAGATTCTCTTGCTGCGCGCGCGCGTGGCGAAGCGCTTCCGACGCCACCTCGGCTGTCGCTTGGAACGGTAACTGGCGTTGCAAAGATTGAGGGTGACCCCGTCTTTGGCGCCGCGCGTTGTGCGGTGATTCGGCTCGAACAGCCGCAGGCTCAGAAGCCACAAATGATGGACGGCCTTTCTAGGCGCGAGCGCGAAATCGCGCGGCTTCTCGTTGCGGGCTACAGCGGTGTCAACGTTGCCGCGATCTCGGGCCTCAGCGAAAACACAGTACGCACCTACGTGAGGCGCCTGTACGCCAAGCTCAACGTTGCCAATCGGGCCGACCTTGTCCGAAAGCTAATCTCGCCCGAGCCGAGTTCGGCGCATCCACCCTCGGTGCTTGCGCCACCGCCCGACTCCTCGCTCGCCATTGGCGACGATACGCTCGATTGAGCGCTTCTACTTCTTTGTGCGCACGGTCAGTTTGATGAGGACGTCATCTTTGATGAGGTCGTCGGCCTTGCCGGCATATGCGATACCAAAGTCTTTCCGATTGATCCCAAAGTCGGCGTCAGCCTCGACGCCGGTCTCGACCTTCTTGATCGAGGCGGGAAAGGAAATTGACTTTGTGACGCCGTGAAGCGTGAGATTGCCGATGACCGTGTGCGTCGCTCCTTTATCGCCGCCGGCCTTGATTTGAGTCGAAACGAAAGAAGCTTTCGAGAATTTTTCGACGTCAAAAAAGTCGGCCGACTTCAAGTGCGTGGTGAGCTTCTCTTGGTCCGCAAAAAGCGACGTCGCTTCGATGTCTACAGATACCGTGCTTTTGGCGACGTCATTGTCAATTATCTTGACTGTGCCAGTGAACTTTCCAAAGCCTCCTTCGTGTTTGCCTGTGACCTTGGCGCCCACAAACGCGACCTTCGAGCCTTCGTTTGAGAAGGTGTAGACGACTGCGTTCGCCGAGGTCGCGGCTTGTGAGGCCGTGGCTACGGGTTCGTTGACCGTTGCCTTGGTCGAGTTTTTGGTGGGGTTGTTGTCACACGCCGCAACGGTGACTGCCGCGAGAATGAGAGCGATGCGCATTGGGGGCCTCTTTGCCTGGGTTGACCCGGCAGCTTGGTCACGCATGCTGCCGCTGTCAGCAACGTTTCTGTGAAACGAAGCGTTCGCGACAGGCGAACAGCTTGCGGGCGGCTGCTAGCGACCGTTCGCGCGGATCATTTTTCCTGCCGTGGGTGTACTCAACGAACGCCGAGCGCCGTTGGTCAGAGAAATAGACACGAACGCTGAGTTGCTCCGCACGGCTTTCGCGCTCGACATAAACGGTGCGTCACCGTCTCGACCTTGCCCGCGAATCGCTTCTTTGCGTCGGTGATGGAGCTCCCAATGACATCGAAGTTGATGTCAGAAAATTGACCATTCCAAAGGTTGACTATTTTCGCGCCTCGCTCGATTGGCTAGCTCTGCACGTGGACCCCGCCTAAGCTGCCTCGTCGATGAAACACTACGGCGTTGTCCTTCAGCTCACGTTCGTGCTGCTTGCAGCACTGCTCGTGTTCGGCTTTGTAGGCGCCGCCAAAGAAGGTGAAATGCGCAGACAGTGCAACGCGCCTTGTGTGCTCAAGCCTGAGTATCTCGGTGCCGATCGCACAGCGCCCGACTTTGTGTTCAAAGACACCGATGGCAAAGAGGTCAAATTGTCGAGCTATCGCGGCAAGGCCGTGGCGCTCAGCTTTTGGAGTAAAGCGTGCGAGCCCTGCCTCGACGAGATGCCTGAGCTCACGCAGTTTTCTAAACTGCTGAGTGAAAAAAATGCGGTGCTCATTACGGTTGCGAGCGAAGAGACCCGCGCGACGTTGTCTGTCTCCGCGCTATCTGAAGTGGTGCGGACCCCCGAAATGAACGAACGCGAATTCGACTTCAAGGTGAAGGTGCAAAAGGCCGCGCTTTTCTTGCTGACCACGAAGCCTTTCCCAGTGGTGTTCGATCCCGATGGCTCGATCACGCGAGAAAAGTTCGGCACCAAGCTCTTCCCTGAAATGTGGATCATCGATCCGCGGGGCGTCGTTCGGGCTCGCTTCGACGGAACCAAGCAGTGGACGCACCCTGTGGTGATTCAGTTTATTGACGAAGTTGCAACCGGTGTCTATTGCCCAGTTGACATGAAGTCAGGCCAAGTAACTGGTAAGGCTGCCGGCCTCTGCAATGAGTCAAACGAACGCTGAGGCGCACAGCCGCTGACAGAGGGTGAGCCGCTCTCACGAAAAGTGATCACTTATCTTTACAAATAGTGGTCCTGCGGCATCCCATAAGAGAGCGCGCGCAAACGGGCGCACGCAACTCTGAACGGGGATTGGGGGTTCACATGGCAACACGCATGCGCTGGATTGGAGCGACGCTGGGGCTCGTCGCTGGATTCTGCACGACGGGAAACGCGTTCGCTTGGAAGCCGATCACTCACGCGTACCTCGCGCAACAGGCGGTCAAGGACCTGCTCGACGATGACACGATTGAGTTGTTCGACGTCGACCCCAAGGTCGATCCGCGTGATGCATCTGCGAAAAAGATCAAAGGAAGTTACAAATTTAAGACATCAAAAGAAATGCGCGATCTCGTGCGTGGCTGCGGCGCGCAATATTATATGGGCGTGATGGGGCCCGACGCGTTGCCCGATATCTTGACCGGACAAGACATCATCCATCCTCCGGCCGGACCTGATCCCAAGGACGGGACCGACATCAACGTCAATGGTCCCGGCACTGGCTACTGGTGGGATCGCATGTGGGCGCAAACGAACAAGGGTGCGGCGTGGGACAAGCCTTGTACGCGCGCGTTTACGCTCGGCATGTATGCGCATGGATCGGGCGACATGTTCGCGCACACGTTCGTCAACGGGCACACGGGCAACATTTTCCAGCTCAACATCAATGGTGTTCGTCACCTCTTGCTCGAGGGTTACTTCTTCGATCGCACGCCAGCGCTCGAGCATCATGAAGGGAAGTCGGTTTACGAATTGGCAGCGAAGGGGATGACCGCCGACCTCGCGAAGTTCAATCGCTTCGTCCTCGATCCGTACCACCTGGGTGATCACGCAGGCTCCGAGAAGAGCAAGTCGCTCCTGTTTCAATTTGGTCGACTCAAGGCGTGGGTCAAAGAGCATCGCGCCGAGCTCGATCAATTGCAAAAGCGTTGGTACAGCGACTATCAAGCCGCCGAGGCTAAGTTTCAGAAGCAGTGGAACATCTGCGACAAGTGGTCGCCGAGCACTTATGACAATTGCGCAGCGGCTGCGAAGATCAAGGCTACCGATGTCGCTGTGGCGTACGCGAAGCACAAGCTCGGTGGCGCCGTCGTTCGCAATGTCATTTTGCCCTACATGGACGATTGGGCAGAAGACATCGACGAAGGACTCATCGAGTGGGTGCACGTCAACCATCGAATTGGTATGCGCCTCATGTTTGCTGATCCATCAAAGCCTCAACCTGAGGTCATTGATTTCCTCACGACCGAACTTGGAAACTATTTTAGAGCGCACGTCATTCGCATGATCGGTTTGCCCGATTGGCTCTCGGATGCGGCGGTCTACATCAACGACATGGTCAAGGGCATCACCGCCGCCATCGATCACGCGATCGCGCCGCTCAAGGCTGTTAAGAATGCCATTTCTGCTGACATCAAAGCGTTCGCCAAGTGGGTGATTCGAGAGGGAATGGGTGTCGATCTCGATGAACTCAAGGAGTATTGGCTAAACCCTGCCAAGTACATCGACGTCGCATTCAAGAAGTTCAAGACGCCTGTTTCGCACCTCGAAGGCAACGAGCAAAAGGATGCGGACGGCGCCAATGTGACGGTTGCCAATCTCAACAAGTGGATGGGCCTCGCGGCAAAAGATCACACCGGCAACGAGAAGTACGACTGGAAGAAATTCGCGCCGGCGTTCAACACCGTACAGATGATCAAGCTGACGTTTCTCGATAAAGCGGCAATCAACGAAGCGTTGAAAATCTTCGGGTCCGACCTCACGTTCGGGCGCGAGAACGTCATGTTGGGCAATTGGCAAGGCGGCATGGATGCTGGCAACCAGTGGGCCAATGGTCCGCGCTTGGTGTTTGCGCGAGAGTGTCGCGTCTTCAATCGCGTGTTCATGAAACACATGGGACCAAACGTCAACAAACCTTACCAACCCACAAACGATTGCGCGAAGAATGATGCATGGGTCATGGGTGGGCCGTCGCGTTCTGCCGATCCATTTCGAATCCTCGGAGACTCATCGGTCGAAATTGAAGCCGGTGGATCGCATCGATTTGAGCTTGGCGGAGACTTCAAGACGTTCTCGACGCTTGCGCCAAGCGTGGGCGGCGCGATCTCAAAAGACGCCAAAGGATTTACCTATACCGCACCGAGCTCAATCGACAGCAACGCCGAGGTCGTCGTTGCGGCGGTCGACGATGACCTTGAACGCGCGGTCGCGACGGTTCGAATCACGGCCGCGCAACGCATCGCACCGGAAGTCGAAGTTGTCAAAACTGGAACTGCAATCAAGTTCTTTGTCGAAGGCGCGCGCACAAAAATCACGTGGAAGATTAAGAGCGGCGGCGGAACGTTTGGCGATTCTAAGAAGCTTGCGGACCTCCAGTCAAAAGTTGCAAAGCTTCGATCGCAGCTCACCGCACGCGATGCAGGCGAAAAGCGCAAGCCGATGGGCGCCAGCGCGTGGGGCAGCCTTGCAGGTCTGCGCGGTGAGATGCAAACACTCGTGAGTCGCCGCATCACAGCGCTTCAAATCTACGAACTCGAACGCATGATCGTCGAAGAAGAGTCGACCTACTACGCGCCTTCAAGCGTGAAGGAAGGCGAAGTCGACGTGGTCGTTGTGGCCGAAATTGCGGGCGCAAATGGAGCTGCGCCTCGCACCCTCACAGAAAAATTCGAACTCGTCGTGGCCACCGCAGCAGCCTCCACTGAACTGCAAAAGACACTCGACTCGCACAATGAGCTTCAGATCGCGCTCAAGCACGCCGCCGCAATCGAAAAGGCGCGCACACCGGGCAAGTTGCTTGCGTGGGATCCATCGATTGCGCCCCACCTGAAGTTCAACTTGCAGCCCTCAAGCATCGCGCGTGTGAGCTCGTTCAAGTACATGCCCGTGGTGCCCAAGGGCATTAGCCCGGTCGGAGTTCCCGGTGGCCTTCAAGGCGGACCTGGAAAAGTCATCAAACCTGGCGCGCCTGCTGGCAGGCT
>JAHFDZ010000402.1 GCA_023248745.1 Myxococcales bacterium
AACGATCTTGTGCAGTATACACTTGCTGTCGATCGCACAAATCAGTCGCTCGCTCCCCTCGCCAGCGCGTTTCATCCGGCCATCATCCGAATGCTTGATCTCGTTCAGCGCGCCGCCGAAAAGCACGATCGTCCCGTCTCGCTTTGTGGCGCAATGGCATCCGATCCAATCGCCGCGCTGCTTCTTGTTGGCCTCGGATTTCGAGAGCTCTCGATGGAGTCGGCGGCAGTGCCCGAAATTAAAGCCGCTCTATCGCGCTTCACCATCGCAGAGTGTCGCGACGTCGCCGCACTCGCACTTGCATGCGACGAGACATCCGCGATCGAGGAGTTGCTTGCGGTGGGCTTCGCAACTCGGATTCACGATATTCTGACGGGCGCGAGCGGAGAGAGGGCGTTTACTTAGCGTTCTGCCTTAGCTGCACGATGCAAACGCGCACCATCAAATAATGAAGAGGTAGGTATGCCAAATAGAACTCGATTGGTTTCGTTCGGTGGCGCGGCAGTTCTGGTCGCATGTTCGGGTTCAGTCGTGGCGGTTGATGGTGGCCCCACCGACGCTGCAACCTCCACCGACGTTGGTACGAATGACTCCGCGCCGCTAGGTGACTCAGGTTCTGCTGACAGCGGCTCGACTGGGAAGGCCCCGCAACAACTCGACCTTGTCGGAAAGAGCGACACCGCACTCGCACCAGACGGGCTCGTCGACGGAACCGTCATCACTACGTTGAGTGGGCCTATCGATGCCATCGCGCTCGTCACCACCGACGCATCCGGTGCCTCAACGGCGAGTCAGATCTGGGACACCGTCACCGGAGCCGATGCCATTTCGAAAGACCTTGGTGTTCCGTTTGCGCTTGGCTCGCAAACCTGGATCTTGGGCGTAAGCAAGTCGGGCGTGCTGCTCAACGACAAGGCTGGTCACGTCTCTCTCCCTGCCGGTGTTCATCAAGTGGAGCTAACCGGCTCTGACAGCGGCTTCTTCAAGACAGGTCAGCATTTTCGAGTTTACTCGCGCTCAGCGGACAAGTGGTTGGCGGGACCTGTCTTCACCTGGTGAGGGCAGCTGCAACGGATTCGACATATAGTTCCGTTACTTGACAATCCATGGCACGCAAAAAGCCCTGTCGACGACTCCGCTCTAGTTCGACTCGCACTTGCCCCAAAGCCCGGCTTTTTCGGTCTTGGCGAGTGCCTGGTCAGCCTCGAATAGCGCGCGCTCGGCGTCGTTGTCGTCGAAGATGTACGCCTTCGCGTATCCGCGACGAAGGAGCTGCCGCTGGAAAAAGCCGGTTTCGGTCGCGCTAAGGTGCACGTAGGCAAGGGTTCGATCGTACTTGTCGGTGCAGGTTGAGCCGAACGTCAGCCACACATAGTGGCCGATGAGCTGGCGCGTGAACGTCGTCGCGTCGTCACCAAAGCACTCGGCCACGCCACCATCGTGTGAAATTTCGGGTGAGTTCACACCGATGAGTCGAACGCGCAAGCCGGCCGAGCCATCAGCGCCAACTTCGTCGACATCAATGGTGTCGCCATCCGCAATCGCGAAGACCTTCGCGAGTGTTGGCTTGCGACACGGGGCAAGATCCGCAATGAGCTTGCTCGAGTCGACTTTGGTAATCGCGGTGTCGTCGATCGGTAGCGCCCCACCGAAGACTGTGTTGTCGACTCTGGCGGCATCAAACGGAACGGAATGCGGTGCGTTCGAATCTTCGACAGTCGCCCTGCACGCAGCGAACGATCCCGCAAGCGCCGCAGCAAGAATGAGCCGCGACGCCAATTTGAATTTGCGCACGCTCAGTCTCCCGCGCCTGCATCGACAGGTGGCGTCGCATCAGCGGCGGTTGCGTCCGCAGGTGTGATCGCATCAACCGCGGCGTCGACAGGTGGAGCATCAGGCGCAGCGTCGACGGGTGGCGCCGCATCAGGTGTGCCACCGTCGCCGCCGCACACGGTCACGGCGGGGTTCTTTGAACACTGGTTGTCGTTGCAGTCGGTGTAGCCGTTGCCGTCGTTGTCAATCTTGTCGCTGCAGAGAGCGTTCGTCGACTCGCAAGCTGGATTGATCTTCGTGCACGAGAAATCGTTGCAATCGATGTAGCCGTTGCCGTCGTTGTCGATGCCGTCGCTGCACGCGGCGAGCGTGTCTTCGGCTTTGTCGGTGCCCAAACAATAGGACTTGGCGGGACCTGTCTTGTCCTTCGCGTTGTAGCAACCCTTGTCGTAGCAATCCTTGAAGCCGTCGCCGTCGTCGTCTTTGCCGTTCTTGCAAAGCTCGAGAGTGTCTTCGTTCCCGCCGCCACCATCGCCACCATCGCCCGGCTTGATTCCCGCGTCTCCGCACACCGTGACTGCCGGATTCTTCGCGCATGAATTGTCGTTGCAGTCTTTGTAGCCGTTGCCATCGTTGTCGATGCCGTCGCTGCAGAGCGTGTTGCTCACTTCGCATGCAGGATTGATCTTGGTGCACGAGAAGTCGGAACAATCGATGTAGCCATTGCCGTCGTTGTCGATGCCGTCGCTGCACGCTGCGAGGGTGTCCTCGGTCTTGTCGGTGCCTAAGCAATAGGCCTTGCCAGGACCTGTCTTGTCTTTCGCGTTGTAGCAACCCTTGTCGAAGCAATCTTTGAAGCCGTCGCCGTCGTCGTCTTTGCCGTTCTTGCAGGCCTCGAGCGTGTCTTCGGCCCCAGTGCTCGCTGTGCTGTCGGCACCGCCGTCTACAGCGGTGTTGTGATCGGTTGCGCAGCCCACGGATTGCGATGCCCAAATGGCGCCAGAGGTCAAAACGATACCCAACGAAGCGACGGACAGTCTCATGTGCTCTCTCTCCTTCAGCGGAACGCGGCGTCATAGCGCAATTGCCGCGCATAAGCATCGGGGAATCGCGCACCTGTAAGGCTGTCTCGCAGATTAGACGCGGTAACCACACGTTCGTCGATTGACAGCGGCCGCCACCCGTGAGGTACACCGGCGCTCCGTTTTGCCCCCTTGGTCTGGAGGAATTCCCGTGCTGAGCACCCTGCGCACCGCATTTGACGCCGCGCGTCTCACCTTCGCGTGCGCCGCGCTACTTCTATGCGCCCGCACCGCGCATGCCGAGATTGCGACCAAGGTTTACCTTAACGGCGTCGCAGCGCCCGTCTACTTCAACGATGGTGACAGCTTCCGCGTTCTCGACGGCGCGCACGCAGGAACAAAGGCGCGCCTCGCGGGCTACAACACGCTCGAAACGCATGGCCCCGTTCATCAATGGGGCAGTTGGGCGGCGAAGGAGCTTTACGCCATCGCCAAGATGGCGACACTCAACGCTCGCCGCGGCACATGGCATTGCGAAAGCGATCTCAAGCGGGACGGCTACGAGCGCATCCTTTGGTTCTGCCTCGACCTCGCACACGATCAGATCGCTCATGGCTTCGCTCACGTCATGGCCGTTGGCAAAGACGTTGGACATCCCGCACTGGTTGCGGCGCAACGGCAAGCGATGCTCGAGCGACGTGGCATCTGGGCAAAAGGCATCCCCACTTTGATGATGACTTCGAACCACTCGATCGCCGAAAGCACGGGCGAGGCGATGGGAGAAAACTACAACCGCCTCGTGTCGGTCGTCGATGGTCACTCTGAAAAGATGATCCACGAAACGCGCTACAGCGACTGCGAGAACGTGTGCGCGAAGGTCGACGCACCCACGCACGAAGGCGGCTTGCGTGTACTCGCCAAGTTGCGCGAAAACGAAGAGACGTCCGCGATCGTCAAGGGAGTTGCCGATTCTTATCTCATCAGCATCATCAACGAATTCGCGCATCTCAAGAAGATGCCGAGCGTGTGGACCGGCAAGCAACGAGCCGTTGTCGAACGCCACTTGAGCGCCTGGCTCGCTGACGGCACTTTTGGCCCACTTCAAAAATCGACGGCGAGTTGCATGCTCTACGTTAGCTTCGCGATCCGCTATTCGCCGACCCACAAGCCAGGGTGCCTCAAGTGGTAACGCGCCGCAGTTTCCGTGAAACGATCAATGCGCGGCGCGTGATTACGCTCGTCGTCGGAGCGCTCGCCCTTTCGTGCGGCAATTTCTTCTTCGACGAACGGCCGCTCAACGCCAAAGTTGGCTACGAAACCGGCGACCAAAGTTGCAGCGACCTTTACGACAACGATGACGACGGTCTTTACGATTGCCA
>JAHFDZ010000156.1 GCA_023248745.1 Myxococcales bacterium
GTCCCGCGATTGCAGACGTGAACGTAGTCCTCGCAAGGTATGCCCATCGTCAAGTCGGCTGACGAACACGATGTGTTCTTTTCGTCCGGCGACCAGGCGACGCACTGGCCACCCGATTGACAGTTCACGTTGCATACGGATCCAACTTTGGTCACGCAAGTCGCGTCCCAGGCCGTGCTGCAGCACGCGGGATCGAGCGCGCAGATTTGCGCAACGCACGAGTCACATGTCGAACTAAGAGCGCCGCCCACTTGGCAACTGCTGTGCGCGCAAGTCCCGCTCGTGCCGCACTTGACTCCGCACGATGCGTTGACAGCGTTGACGCAAGTGTCGCTCCACGCGTTGCAATTGGCGCCGCACCCCGTTTGCGCAGCGGCCGTGCAGTTTGCCCCCCACGTTGGATACCTTGGGCAAGTGCCCCCTGCGGTTGTAAAACCGGTCGTGCAGGTCGAGCCCCACTTGGTCTGACGATTCCCAGTGGTAATGCCAGCAAGCGCAAGATACTTATCGCGACACGTCGTCGTCCAGCGCGCGGAGCACGACGTTCCGGGCAGCGCCTTGTACGCGCTGACGCAGCTGTTGCTCCACGCGGTACCGCTAGCGCTGCAACAACTTGCAGTCCCCGCGCACACGGTTGCCACGTTGGGATGACACGCGGAGCTAAGCTTCGTGCCGGTGCTGCAGGGGTCGTGTGCGCACGCGGCAACGGGTGTGTACGATGTGCAGCAACT
The DNA here is from genome assembly GCA_023248745.1 of Myxococcales bacterium. Lineage (GTDB taxonomy): Bacteria > Myxococcota_A > Polyangia > Polyangiales > Polyangiaceae > JAHFDX01. The sequence goes on from JAHFDZ010000156.1 coordinate 732, forward strand.
GGGATCGTAGGCACAAACCTGGCTGACAAGGTCGCCATCGTCGACGTCACACCCAGACACAAGTCGCAATCCGCCGCTGCTCGGGCCATCCCATCCGGGATGCTTTTGGCCCGTAGAAGCCGCGCGTCCGTTGTCGCAAGTCGTGTTGCAGCAGGTACGATTTGCCGCGCACGCCGTTGCGACGAGTGGATCGCATCCGATGTTGAGTCGATCGCCACTGGCGGCTTGAGACGTGCACGGATCACCGTTGGAGCCACCACATGTGCAGCAACCCGATGTCGTTTTGCAAACCTGCGCCGTGCAGGTGCTGCAAGCAGAATCGAGACTTGTACCTTGCACACAAACATCGTGCGTGCAGCTACCGCTCGAAACGGGCGCGGCGCAACACGCAGCATTCGACGCGCACACTTTGGTGACGCACGAATCGCACGTCGAATTGAGCGAGATGCCTGTCGTACACTTTGCGTGCGCGCATCCCGCCGAGGTCTCGGGGTCTGTGCAGTGCATGTCGAACTGGCAATCCTGCGCCTGACCGCACGGTTGATTGTATGCAACCCCAGGAGGATTCGCCGCAAACAACGTTGCGCGATCGCCGACGAGCCAACTTATGCCACCGACGCTTCCGTCAACAGTGATGCCGCCTTCGGGTGCTTGGCCAAAGACCTGACAGCTCGGATCGCATGGATTGTCAGCGCAAGGCGACGCGGTATCGAGCACGCGAAGTCCGCCACCGACCGAAAGAGGCGCCGTTTTCGTTTGCACCGACCCATCGCGACACGCGCCCCAACCACCCAAGGCGTCGCACGATTGAACGCCCTTGTAGCAAGTAATGACGTTGCCGTTGCGACCGAGCGTAATCGTGCAGCCGCGGGATTGCCCGGGCGTGCAGCGCTCGAGACCGACGCTAGAATCCAAACCAAGGGTGCCGCCGAGTTCTCCCGGTCGGTCGGCGCTCGCGCAGCTTGCGACAATTGCCGCAACGACGGCAGCCATGAGCCCAAAGCGCCAGCGAGCACGTTTCATTTCGAGGGCCCCACGTTCATTCAAGGTCGCACCCTCACTCCTTAGCCGCTGACCCGCACGAAGAACGGGTCGCAACCGCGATCGAAGCAAGGCTTGCACCATGTTGCAACAGTCGCGGTGCGTTCGCCTAGTTCGGCGCTTCGATAAGCGCAAACAGCGCAAATTCAGTCCCTATCGGCAACGCGACCACGACCCACCTACATCGCCCGACTCCGCAAAGGGTGCGAGGTGCGAAGGAAGTTCATAGCCACGAATGAACGGTTGCCCATCGAGGGCATCCCCGCGAACCTGTTTCTGATGCGCCTTTCGTCCTTCGTCGTCGTCGTCATCGCTGCAGGTTGCGGAAGCGGCAAAGCCCCCACCCCCGACGGCGGACCGGCGCCGATCGACGCGAGCGCACCCGAGACCGAAGCTTCAGCTCCACTCGTGCCGTGCGAAGTGGACCCAAAGACGGCGAAGTCGCAGGGCAGCTGCGTTGCGATCGGTCTCGATTACGAATGCAACCCTGTGACCGGCACGGGATGTCCATCCGGCAAAACTTGCGACTTCGACGGGCTGCGATTTCGCTGCCTTGATGCAACTGGCGCTGGCGACGCATGTTCGCCCTGTGGTGGCAATCTTCGATGCAGCGCAGGGTTCACGTGCGCCGCCCTCGAGAGCCGATGCAGTCGTTTTTGCTGTGACGATCAAGACTGCGCAGCGGGAACCCAATGCGTCATGCAAGCCCCAACGTCGCTTGGTTTATGCCAAGCAAAAAACGATCATCGATTGCGCGATTTCAAACGAAGCGATGCGCAACCTGTTGGATACGTGCTGCCCGTCTGCAGCGGCACCTCGACTACGGGAACGGGCGCATGCATCGGAAACGAGAGCAACATATGCAACGCCATTTCGGGTGCCGGTTGTGCAGCTGGCAAAACGTGTGAATGGTATAGCAGCAGTTACCAATGTGTTCCTTCAACGAGCACCAAAAAACTGTGTGAACCGTGCAACGGTCCTGGCGATTGCGCATCCGGTTCGTCATGCATGTTCGGCAAGGTATGTGCTCGCTTCTGTTGCGATGACTCAGAGTGTGGCACGGGCAAGTGCATCAAATTGGGTGGCCCAGCCGGCGTGTGCGCGGTCCCCCCGAACACGAGCGTTGACGGCGGCGGCACCTGCGACTTGTGCACCGGAGTGCTGTGTAAGGACGCGCTCGCGGCATGCAGCGCGGACAGCACGTGCACGCCATGCATGGGCAACCGCACGCTCGATGGATGCGATACTCACGCAACGTATCAAACGCTCGAACAGTGCCGCTGCGAGGCGAATACGTGCTTTGAACATTGTGCCGCGATTTGCCCCTGAACGACGATCCCCTGAGGTTTCTCATGTCTGACAAAATCGAATCTCGCTTGCAGGAAACACGTCGCTTCTCTCCCTCAAAGAAGTTCTCAGACAGCGCGAAGATAAAGAACGTTGACGACTACAAAGCGCTCTACAAGCAATCGATCGAAGACCCCGAAGCCTTCTGGCGGGAACAGACTCGCGACCTCGTATTTCGGGCGCCGTTTACCAAGTTCTCCGAATGGACGCTTCCGCACGCAAAATTCTTCGTTGGAGCAAAGCTCAACCTCACAGAGAGCTGTCTCGATCGGCATCTGACGACCGATGTGCGAAACCGCGCCGCCATCATTTGGGAGGGCGAGCCGGGAGAGACCCGCACGCTGACGTACTTCGAACTTCATCGCGAAGTCGTACGCCTATCGGCCGCACTGACCGACCATGGCGTCAAAGCCGGCGATCGCATCGCGATTTACATGGGCATGGTGCCCGAAGCTGTCGTTGCGATGCTGGCGTGCGCCAGGCTTGGCGCGACGCACTCTGTCGTCTTCGGCGGCTTCTCCTCAGAAGCGTTGCGCGATCGCATCAACGACTGTCAGGCGAAAGTGCTCATCACGCAGGATGGTGCGTGGCGCCGCGGCAACGTCGTGCCACTAAAGAAGCTCGCAGACGCCGCCGTGGCCCACACGCCGAGCATCGAACGTGTCGTTGTGTTTTCGCGCATGGGAAATGATGCGTGCCCAGTTACGATGACCGAAGGGCGCGACATTTGGTGGAGCGATCTTCTTTCGCACCCCGCAAGCGAGGCGAGCCTCAAAAACGCACGATCCCCCGAAGCGTTCGACGCCGAACATCCGCTGTTCATCCTCTACACATCGGGCTCCACAGGCAAACCCAAGGGCGTCCTTCACTCGACGGCGGGCTATCTTGCGGGCGCTCACGTCACCGCAAAGTACATCTTCGATCTCAAGCCCACAGACCTCTATTGGTGCACCGCCGACATCGGCTGGGTCACGGGTCATAGCTACATCGTGTACGGCCCGCTCTCCAATGGCGCGTCATGCTTGCTCTACGAGGGTGCACCAAACGCGCCCGATCCCGGTCGCTTCTGGAAGATCATCGAACGCCACGGCGTCACCGTCCTGTACACCGCACCAACCGCGATCCGCGCCTTCATTCGTTGGGGAAACGAATGGCCGGCAAAATATGATCTTTCATCGTTACGTTTGCTCGGAAGCGTCGGCGAGCCGATCAATCCAGAAGCTTGGATGTGGTACCGCAACATCATTGGTCAAGAACGTTGTCCAATCGTCGATACTTGGTGGCAAACCGAAACGGGCGCCGTCATGCTCACCACGATGCCAGGCGCGCACGCAACGAAGCCAGGCAGCACGGGCCTTCCCTTCTTTGGCGTCGACATCGATGTGGTCAAAGATCGAGGCGAGTCTTGCGGCGCCAACGAAGGCGGAAAGTTGATCATTCGAAAGCCGTGGCCATCGATGGCACGCACGCTCTACGGAGACGACGCACGCTTTCACGAAGCGTATTGGTCACAGATGCCCGGCGTGTACTTCACCGGCGACGGCGCGAGGCGGGACGAAGATGGCTACTTCTGGGTTGTCGGCCGCATCGACGACGTGCTCAACGTTGCAGGCCACCGCATCGGAACGGCCGAAATCGAAAGCGCGCTCGTGAGCCATCCCGCTGTGGCCGAAGCTGCCGCGGTTGGTAAACCTGATGAACTAAAAGGCCAAGCGCTCGTCGTATTCGTAACGCTCAAGGGCGGCATCAAGGGCGACGACGCGATGAAGAAATCGCTTGGTGAACACATCGACAAGGAGATCGGAAAGTTCGCGCGACCCGATCAAGTACGATTCGCCGACGCTCTTCCAAAGACACGGAGCGGAAAGATCATGCGGCGCTTACTTCGCGACGTTGCGGCGGGTGTCGCTGAGACACGCGGCGATACGTCGACTCTCGAGGATCTCAGCGTGCTCGCAACATTGCGAGGGGACGAGGAGTAAATTCCTCACCAATCCCTCACGATGCGCCTCTCGTCTTAGATGCTGAGGCACCCGCGGCATCTGACTCCCATTTGTATTTGCCATGCGCGAATCGTGAGGGCCTCGCGGCCAATTTGGATATGATGCGGCACCCATGGCGTTTTCCAAAGACGTGCTCCGCATCGACGGAGAAGCACTGGCCACCTCAATTGCCGCAACCATTCGCGAGCAGGTGCTCGGAAAGCTCAAGCGACGGGGCGCAATCGTCGGCCTTTCCGGAGGTATCGATAGCTCCGTCGTCGCGGGCCTGTGTGCCCGCGCGTTCGGGAAAGAGAAGGTCCTTGGAATCTTCATGCCCGAGCGCGATTCGTCGGACGACGCTCTCACACTCGGCCGCATGCTCGCCGATGCGCTCGGCGTTGAAGCCATCACGGAGAACATTCGCGGCGCACTAGAAGGCATCGGTTGCTATTCGCGCCAAATTGACGCGATTCGCACTGTCTTTCCAAAGTACGGCGAAGGCTGGAAGTGCAAGATTACACTACCCTCCATTTTAGAAAGTGACCGCATCAGCGTTTCGCAGCTCACGGTTCAAGATCCATCAGGCGAAACCATGACAGCCCGAATGCCTCCGGAAGCCTACAGGCAGCTCGTTGCGGCCACGAACTTCAAGCAGCGCATCCGCAAGATGGTTGAGTACTATCACGCCGATCGCATGCACTACGCGGTAACTGGCACGCCGAACCGCCTCGAATACGACCAAGGATTTTTCGTCAAGCAGGGTGACGGTTCAGCCGACTTCAAGCCGATTGCGCATCTCTACAAAACGCAGGTGTACGCGCTCGCTGAAGTTCTTGGCGTCCCGGAAGAGATCCGCAGAAGGCCGCCGACAACCGACACGTTCTCGATGCCCCAAACCCAGGAAGAGTTCTACTTCGCGCTTCCGTACGATCGCATGGACCTCTGCTTGTACGGATACAACCACGGCGTACCTGCGAGTGAAGTCGCACCTGTCGTGGGTCTTACGCCTGAGCAAGTCGAACGCGTTTACAAAGACATCGTGAGCAAGCGCCGCACGACTCACTACGGTCACGCTGCGCCGCTCTTGTGTGAACCCGTCGTTTTGGAGCACTGATGGATACGACCGTCACGCCACCGCCCTGGGTTTGGCCCATGCCTTCTGGACCGATGTTTCAGAATGCCGTGCCGATGCTTCACGATTTCCTCGCGCAAGCTGCCGCACGAGATCCCGAAAAAATTGGCCTCGTTTACAAGAAAGCGCGCTTTTCCTACGGCGATCTCAACGAGCGTGCGAACCGCTTTGCAGCAACCCTCGCGGGCGCAGGCATCGAGCGAGGCGACCGCGTCGTCATCTTCGGGGACAACACGGTCGAGACATACGTCGCCTTTTGGGGCGTACTCAAAGCGAACGCAATTGTCAGCATCGTCAACCCGCTTACCAAATCAGACAAGCTCCTTTACCTTCTGAACGACTGCCGTGCAAAGGCGCTCGTGACCGATTCGCACATCGCAAGCGTCTTCATGGGCGCAGCTCCACAGTCGAAACATTTGCAGCTGACAATCGTCTCTGGTGACCTTTCGAACCCCGAATTCAGCAAACTGAAGGGGCTCATGGCGTTCGATTCCACAATCGCGACGTCAGCTCCACCGCCAAAGCGGCGCGCGATCGACATCGATCTCGCCGCAATTATCTATACGTCGGGTAGTACAGGCGATCCGAAGGGCGTCATGCTCACGCATCGCAACATGATCACGGCTACGAATTCGATCGCGAGTTACATCGAACTCGGCAACGACGAAGTGATCATGAACGTGCTGCCCCTCGCGTTCGACTACGGCCTCTACCAGATGATCATGGCAGTGCGCGTCGGAGCGCGACTCATCTTGGAGCGTTCGTTCGCCTATCCGGCGCAAATTCTCAATCTCATGGTCGAAGAAGGCGTCACCGGCTTTCCCGGCGTGCCGACGATCTTTGCGATCCTCGCCGAACTCAAATCACTCAAGAGCTACGATCTTTCGAAGATCCGCTACGTGAGCAACACCGCAGCTGCCTTACCGGTAAAGCACATCACCATGCTGCGTGATCTCTTCCCCACTGCACGCATCTATTCCATGTACGGCCTCACCGAGTGCAAGCGATGCACGTTCCTTCCGCCTGCTGACATCGATCGCAAACCGACCAGCGTTGGCATGGCGATTCCCGATACAGAACTATGGCTCGTCGATGAGAACGACAAGCGCCTCGGGCCAAACGAGGTCGGGCAACTTGTCATTCGCGGTGCGACGGTCATGTCCGGCTACTGGGAAAAACCAGAGGAAACGGCAAAAAAACTTCGTCCTGGCCCGCTGCCTGGAGAGCGCGTTCTCTACACCGGGGATCTCTGTAGGCTCGACGACGAGGGCTACCTTTACTTCGTCGGCCGCATGGACGACATCATCAAGTCGCGCGGCGAAAAGGTTGCCCCAAAAGAAGTCGAAGCCGCGATCATGAACATCGTGGGCGTCAAAGAAGCTGCTGTCATCGGCGTCGACGACGACGTTCTCGGCCAGGCCGTAAAGGCCTTCGTCGTCTGCGAAGCGGGCGTCGCCTTTTCCGACAAAGACATCATTCGCGAATGCCAAAAGCGACTCGAGAATTTCATGGTCCCAAAGTTCGTTCAGTTTGTTGACGAACTGCCAAAGACCAACACAGGCAAGATCAAGAAGACGGGGCTCTCGTGAGTCGCATTGCGAACATTCTGCGCGAGGGTCGTCACACGTTTATGGGCGTTGAGTTGTTGGTAGCGCCTGGGGCTCTTGTGCCGCGCGAAGAAACGGAACTCCTTGGCTATGCGGCAGTCGACGCACTTGCCGCACTCACTTTGCCGCGCGTGAATGGGCCGCGAGTGAGTGAACCTCGCGTGATCGACATGTGCACGGGCTCGGGCAACCTCGCGTGCGGTATCGCGACGAAGGTACCGAGCGCGCAAGTGTGGTGTAGCGACCTCACAACCGAGACCGTCGCGGTTGCCGTGGCAAATGTCGAAAAGCTGGGGCTCTCGGCTCGCGTAATCGTCAAGCAAGGAGACTTGTTCGAAGCGCTCGCGGGTCTCGAAAATACGATCGATCTGGTCGTCTGCAATCCGCCGTATATCTCGACAGGGAAGCTCGAAAAAGACGGTCGCGAACTTCTGTCGCACGAGCCGCGAGAAGCGTTTGATGGAGGTCCCTACGGCCTTTCGATTCAACAGCGTGTCGCGATCGATGCGGCCAGGTTCCTCAAACCGGACGGCCTCCTAATGTTCGAATTTGGCCTTGGCCAGGAGCGACAGCTAAACGCCGTACTGACGCGAGCCAAGGCGTATACTGATGTTCGCTTCGTCAATAACGTTGACGGTGCGCCGCGCGTGGCGATTGCAAAGAGGAAACATGAGTGACAACAAAGACGTCGTTCGTCAGTTCATCATTTCGAACTTCTATGTGGCGAACCCGGCCGACCTAAAAGACGACACTTCGCTTCTCGACAGCGGCATGGTCGACTCGACAGGCGTTCTCGAAGTCATCGCATTTCTCGAGAGCGAGTTTGGCATTTCCGTAGCCGACAACGAAATCGTGCCTGACAACCTCGACGCGCTCGAGCGTATCGTCGCGTTTATCGAACGCAAAGGCGGCCAGCGAGTCGCAAAGTAACGTATGTGCGGTATCGCTGGCATCGTCGCACTCGCAGCTTCCGCGTCTGCACCGTCCGAGGAAGCACTTGGCCGCATGGCGGGCGCGCTTTGGCATCGTGGGCCTGACGAATTCGGCCTCTACCGAGACTCCCGCGCTGGACTCGCGCACGCACGACTTTCGATCGTCGATCTGACGAGCGGTCAACAGCCGCTCTGCAACCGCGATCGAACGCTATGGATCGTCTTCAATGGCGAGATCTTTAACTACATTGAGCTCGCCGACGAATTGCGATCAAAGGGACGCACATTTCGAACGAAGAGCGACACGGAGGTCATCGTCGCAGCCTACGAAGAGTGGGGCGACGACGCATTTCATCGATTCAACGGGCAATGGGCAATCGCGCTGTGGAACGCGCGAGAGAAAAAATTAGTGCTCGCACGCGATAGACTTGGCGTCAGACCGCTGTACTACGCAGAGCATGAAGGCCGGGTCGCCTTTGCCAGCGAAGTAAAGTCGATCTTCGCAGGCGAGCCGACGCTCTCTCGGCGCATCGATGCAAACGGCCTCGACGAAACGTTCACTTTCTGGACGGTCGTTCCACCGCAAACGATGTTCGAAGGCATCGTCGAACTACCACCCGGCTCGGTGCGCACTTACGTCTCCGGCAACGTCATCGAGAAGCAGGTATGGCAACCCAGCTACCCTCGTGGCAACGAAGGCCTGTTCAAAGGCACTGTCGAGGATGCGCGCGTAGCGCTCGATGAAGCTTTGCACAATGCGACGCGGCTTCGCATGGTGCGCGCAGACGTGCCCGTCGGCAGCTACCTTTCGGGCGGCCTCGATAGCTCACTGGTGGCAGCGATGGGGTACGAAGCGAGCTCGTCAAGTTTCCAGACGTTCTCGCTCAGGTTCACCGATGACGAATACGACGAGACATCGTTTCAGCGAATGATGGTCGATCGCATCAAGAGCCAACACCACGAAGTGCTTGTCAGCCGCGACGACATTGCGCGGGTTTTCCCTGAAGTGATTTGGCACACCGAACGTCCTATTTTACGCACCGCGCCTGCGCCGCTCTTTTTGCTGTCGAAGCTCGTAAAGGACAGCGGCATCAAGGTCGTGCTCACGGGCGAAGGTGCAGACGAAATGCTTGCCGGGTACGACCTCTTTCGGGAAGCAAAGATCCGTCGCTTCTGGGCAAAGGTCCCCGATTCCGAATGGCGCCCGCGTTGGCTCGAGCGGCTCTACCCGTACCTGACACGTTCACCTGTTTCGCAGCGCGCGCTTGCGCGGCAGTTTTTTGGACGCGGACTTGAGCGAGCAAACGAACCCGGGTTCTCGCACGAACCGAGATGGAACTCGGCTATCGCGCTGAAGCGCCTCTTCTCACCGAGGGTGCGCGATCGGCTTAGCGGCCGCAACTCGGTGGATCAATTTCTTGCCACTCTTGACGATCGCTTTTCGGAGTGGACCCCGCTCGCGCAAGACCAGTACATCGAAGTTCGAACCCTCCTTTCCGGTTACCTCCTTTCGTCCCAGGGCGATCGGATGCTGATGGCGAATTCGGTTGAAGGGCGGTTTCCATTCCTCGATCGTGAAGTCATCGAGCTCACCAATAGTTTCCCTGCAAGTTACAAATTACTCTCGCTCGACGAAAAGCACGTACTCAAGCGCGTGGCTCGCAAGTACGTTCCGAGCGCAATCGTCGATCGCGTTAAACAACCGTATCGAGCACCTGATGCGCTTTCTTTTGTTGGCAATGCTGCTCCGGACTGGATTGCCGACGCCATGAGCGAACCGTCTCTCGAGCGCGCTGGGCTCTTCGACAGCCGGGCGGTATCGGCACTTTGGAAGAAGTGCACAACCCGCAAAGATGACGTTCAGTTCTCGAATGCCGACAACATGGCTGTCGTAGGCGTGCTATCCGCGCAATTACTTCATCGTCAGTTCGTGGAAGAACTGCCGCAAACGCGCATTCCGGAGATGAAAACGCGCGTCGTCGTCGATCAAACATAGGCAAGGATCTTTACCCATGAAAGACAGAGTCGTCCTCCTGACGGGGGCCACGGAAGGTATCGGCAAAGCAGCTGCGAGAGAGTTTGCCTCTAAGGGCGCCACTCTCGTTCTGGTCGGCCGCAACGAAGCAAAGACGCAGAACTTGCAAGCCAAGCTGCAAAATTCGACAGGCAATCCACGTGTCGAAACCATCATTGCCGACCTATCGCTCATGGCCGGTGTGCGAGCGACAGCGGATACGTTTCTTTCGCGACATGAGCGGCTCGACGTCCTCGCCAACAACGCAGGCGGCGTGTTCATGGACTATGCCGAAACGTCCGAAGGCATCGAGCGGACGTTCGCGCTCAACCATCTCAGCTACTTCTTGCTCACCCACTTGCTCCGCGATCGCCTCACCAGCACCAAAGGCGCTCGCGTCGTCAGCACGTCGAGCGGCGCACATCGCCAGGGCCGATTGGCAGACCTCGATCGCGTCGCCAAAAACCCGTCTCGCGTCGCAAGTTTTCGTGCGTACGGAGATTCGAAGCTTGCCAATATTCTCTTCACGCGCGAGCTCGCCGAGCGCCTGAAGGGCACGGGCGTCGCGGTTAATTGTTTTCATCCAGGCTTTGTTGCAACCGGCTTTGGCCAAAACAACGCCGGCCTCATGGGGTGGGGCATGCGCGTCCTTGCGCCCTTCGTTGCGCGCACGCCAGAAAAGGGCGCCGAAACGCTGCTTTGGCTCGCGACAAATGATGAGGCGGGCAAAGTCAACGGCGAGTACTTCATGGATTGCCAGGTCAAACGCACGACATCGCGTGGGCGCGATATGAAGCTGGCCGGCGAACTGTGGCGATTCTCAGAACAGCTCTGCGGTATTTGAAATCGAACCTGTCGACAAGCAAATTGACGATATGACGCCCCCGGCGTGCTAAGCACCAGACATGTTCGTCGTACTTTTTTTGGGCGTCGCCGTCGTTCTTACGGTGTTCCTCGTGCCAGTGCTTGTGCGCGCGGCAACACGTGGTCCCGCGCGCAGATGGCGCGGCATCGATTGGAGCCAAGGCACGAACGAGCAGGAAAGCAGCACGAAAACGGCGCGTGAAGATTCTACCGACGCGCCTTCTTAGCCGGCAAGTCGAGCTTCGCAGGCTTGAGCGATACCTTCACCGCTGGCTCCTTCCACACGAAGAGCATCCGCTCGACGGGTTCGCCACTCGCGATGAGTTTCGCGGCTTGCACGTGCTTCGCGTTCGGACCAAATGGTACACGAAGTTTACTTTCGCCGGCCACGCGCAATTGCGCTTCGCTCGCTAGCCCCGCCCACTTTGAGTCGCCAGAAAGGTCGAACGCGCACACGAGCACCGCACCACCTTCGTGGCGCGAGTAGCCAAGCTCGATGTCTCCGACAAAGCTGCCAAGTGCGACAATCGTCATCGGCTCGACCGCTTCGATGAGGCTGCTGTCCCAGGTCTTCGCGTGCCCAATCGAACTGCTGGCCTTAATCGCGATGCCGCGCGCCTTGTCACAAGACACGGGAACCCCTGCCTTTGGCGTTGGCGCGGGAGCAGTCGGCGCCGCATTGGCGGCCGCACAAATGCTCAGGGCAAAGAGAAGGGAAAGAACGCGCATTCGCCTCTTATGGACGGCCAAATCGGCTCGAACTTGAGACTCACACCAACAAGCGAGCGATGGCTTCGGGCAGCTCACGTTCAGTGGGTGCGCCGCGCAAGAGCGGTTCGAGTGACGCGCTCGAAAGTGTGTTCCAGTATAGAATTTGTTGGTTTGCGTTTGCTCGCGCGTATGCGAGCGCGCCGGCAAAGGTCTTGCCTGTGTAAGTATCGTCGAGCGTGAGCCCGAGCTTGCTCGCTTCTGCGATCGCCGCCACTCCTGCGGCGGTTGCATGGCCGTAGCCGCGTCCCAAGAAGGAAGCCTCAACGCGCACGCGACGCGAAAGCGCTTCACTGTCGCTCGCGAGACCGGCGGCAACTGCGGTTTGACGAGTCAATAGGCGCATGCCTGCAATCGTTGCCCACGCCGGATCCGCAACGCACACCGCAACCAATTGTGCCTTCATTTGCTCAATTTCGAGGCCCACCGCCAAGCCAGCTGCGGTGCCGCCGGACCCAAGCGCTACAAAGATTGCGTCAGGCTCTGGGCACTCACCTGCGCGCACCTGAACAGCGAGTTCGCGCGCTGCGCTTACGTACCCGACAGCACCCGCGACATTGGAACCACCAGGCGGTACAAAATAAGCATCGCGCGTCATCGCACGCATCACGTGCCAAGGCACCGCCGCCCACGAAGCACTTGGGTGAACATGCGCCCCGGCGTTCAACGTCGCGCAGATATCGCTTACGACGTGCTCACTCCTGGGTTGCGGGACGAGGACGGCATGAACCTCAAACCCTGCCGCACGACCAAAGAGCGTCGTCGCAAGCACGTGGTGACTGCCGACCGCACCAATGGTCACCAAACGTTTTTTCCCAAGGCGTGACGCTTCGCTCAAAATGTGCTCAAGCTTGCGCACTTTGTTGCCTCCGTACGAGGCAGCGGACAAATCGTCGCGTTTGACCCAAACCTCAGTGCTTGCCGCGCACGCGATGTCAAGACGCGAAATAGGCGTCGACCCCTCCATCAAGGGGTGCGAAACACCGTGGAAACAGTCCTTGCCTAGGTTTCCCATTACGGCCTTGGCGGGGACGTCACCTTGGGTTCTCATGCGAAAGCCGTACAGGAAAAGACCATGAAGAAGATCGAAGCGATCATCAAACCGTTCAAGCTCGATGAAGTGAAAGACGCGCTCGCCGAAGTCGGCGTGCAGGGCATGACCGTGACAGAGGTGAAGGGTTTCGGTCGCACGGGCGGCAAGAAAGAAGTCTATCGCGGGTCTGCCTACGTGGTCGACTTCGTCCCAAAAGTGAAGATCGAAGTCGTCGTCGCGGACGAGCTTGTGCACGACGTACTCGACGCCATCGAAAAGAGCGCGAAGACCGGCCGCATTGGCGACGGAAAGATCTTCGTGATGCCGATTGAAGAAGCCATTCGCATTCGCACAGGCGAACGAGGCAGAGAAGCCATCTGAGCTGTTATGATTTGTAATAAATAAAGTTACGATTTGGAGGTTTCGGTCATGTACCCGAAAGATGTTATCGAGCTCGCAAAGAAGAACGACGTCAAGTTCGTTGACCTAAAATTCATCGATTTTCCGGGCATCTGGCAGCACACACAGATTCCTGTCAGTCGTCTTGACGAAGGCCTCTTCGAAGACGGACTCGCATTCGACGGCTCGTCGATTCGAGGCTGGCAGCCGATCAAT
>JAHFDZ010000403.1 GCA_023248745.1 Myxococcales bacterium
AGTCCCAAGTGGTTATGAAGCATGTTGCGTGCGGGATCGCGCAACACCTCATGCAAAGCGGGCCACGTCAGCTGCTGATCGATCGGGGCGTCGAAGAGCTTTTCAATCCACGCCGAGTACAAATTTTCATATTTGGCACTCCAGCTGTGACGAATAGACCAAACCGCCGCCCACGTCGCGCGAGGAGGCCCCGAACGCGTCGACTTCACTTCGATGGTCTCTTCAGCGAGCGGCGCATCGGCACAGGCAACTTGATTGACGATCGCCTTGTACGTCCCGACTTTTGCGTCCTTAACTTCGAGCACCGCCCACGCTGGCGGACCTGGTCGCGATGCGTCGGTGACTAGCGACGTGCCATCCGGAGCAGTGGCGCTTAGACGCGCGCCCGCCATGTGCTCAGCAACCACAACGATACGAAAAGGTTCTCGCGCGATCGGTGATTGCGGCGTGACAAAAATTGCAACGCGCTTCGCAGGCATACAAGCAGGCGCTACCTCACCAACGACGGCCGAAGCGTCCACGGGCGCTGCGTCGGGCAGCTCGACACTCGATGCGCCATCGATCACGCTGGGAGCCGCGGCGGCTGCATGCGCGGCCGGTGGCGAAGGTGGCGCTTTGCCGCACGAAACGAGCACCAACGCGAAAGCGGGGAACCACCGAGAAAGCACCCTCATCGGATCGCCCGAAGACGACCCGCAGGCAAGTTATTGTGGCTGGCAAGGCGCTACTTTGCGCGCGCTTGCAACTCGGTCAGGTTGAGCGCGTCGGCCACAACCTCACCGGCGTAGATTGATGCGAGACGCCTCGGGTGGAGCGTATCGCCCTCGCGACCGATTGTGGTCAGGTCGAACGCACCGTTTTTGTACCACGATGGGTTGGGCATCGACGTCGTTCCGCGGTTGGCTTTGAAGGCGCCAAAAACGTCAACAAACCGAACCAAATCGCGCTTGTTCTGCGCAACGCTCGTGTCGGCCTTGAGCGCGGTCACAGCATCGAGCGAGCGCTGATAGTACGCTTGCGTCTGCGCGCTTACATCCTCGCGATCCGGCATATGCGCTGTCACGTAGACAAGGGGATCGGTTCGGCAACTTGATCCGTCGACGAGCAAGAGGATGAGTTCGCGAAGCCGCGTTTTGTATTCTGTGTCGGTTACATTTTGATTCAAATCGTTACCGCCGCGCGACGCAAACGCGATGTCGTAGCAGTGCTGCTTGAGCACCAATTCGTCGCGCCTCGGACCGAAACCGCGCTCCTTGCTGCCCGTGTTGAGCCAACTGTCGATGTCGGTGCCGGCGATGGCAGAGGTGCGACCCGGCGTCGTCGACGGGTAGGTCCCGGTGTAAATCGATGACTCGGCATCCGTCCAAGGGCCTCCACCCACGAACGAGAGCGCGATCGTCGGGTCGCGAAGGCTGGTTCGAAGCGCGAGGGGCACCATCCACCCGTACTCATCGTTGTCATTGTTTTGTGCGCCGCGATCCACAAGCGCTCCAGAGCATTGCAAAGGCTGCGTGACGAAGTGGTTGCGCTCTTCAATGCTCTCACCGGAGACGTAAACGTTCACAACGCGTGGCGTTCCGCCGTCGCCACACCCAGCACTCACCGGAGCGCCAGCGTCAGCGCTTGGCGAAGAACTCGTTTGCGCGGGCGGGCCACCGTATTGGTCGTGTGTTTCGTCAAAGGCCGGCCGCGTCGACTTCGAGCACGCCAAGAGGACGAGTGTGAGTGCAAACTTGCGCATCGGATCTTGAAGCGTAAAACCAAGCCGACCGTTCAAACAGGCTTTCCGTGAGCGATTATGAGCGGTTTGGTCACATTTTGAGCGATACGAGCGGTTTAGGACTTGCGACGCGTCGCAAGGGCTGCCAGATGGGCTCGCATGAAGCGAAGCATTCGACACCCCGGGCTCGTTGGGCAACACACGTTTCGCACTCTCGGCATCGTCGGCGGCAGCGCCGCGTTGATGTTGGGCGCTCTGCACTGCAACATCGAAAGCGTCGTGCAGGGACCGATCGGCGTGCCCAAAGACGACGCGAGCACGCCCGATGGAAGCGTCGCACCCAACTGCGGAAGCGCCCTTGCCATTTGCATGAGCGACTTTCAATCGACGAACGTTTCCGTCATCTCACTCGACGGCAAGGTGCTCTCGTCCTCGATCATTTCGAGCGGCTCGGCATCGCCTGGCATCAGCGCACCGCTCTCTGGTGATGTTGTGCTGCCATTTGCGTCACCCCTTTCGGGCGAGCTCGTGCTGATCGATCGCTTCGCGAACTCGACCCTCACGTGGGTTGCGCCGGGCACCGCCACCGTGCGAACCCAGTTGAACGTCGGCACCGGCTTCCCTTCGAATCCGCGCGACTACGTCGAAGTGGAACCTGGTGTTGCGTACATCTCCCGCTACGAAAAGAACGCAAAGTCGGGCGCCACGGCGTTCGACCAAGGCGATGACGTCATTGTCGTTGACACGAAGACACCGAAAATCACGGGCTCAATCGCATTTCCGCCCGTGAGCGATGAGCCAACGATCCAAAACCGCCCCGATCGACTCCTCAAAGTCGGCAACAAGGTGTGGGTATCGCTTCAGCGCCTTAGCGGCGACTTTCACTCCGCGGGAATTGCACGTATCGGCGTCATCGACGCAAACAAAAACGTGACCACGTTCACGCTTGATGGGCTCAAAAACTGCAGCACACTTTCGCCATCACCGAACGGCAAACAGGTCATCGTGGCGTGCTCGGGTTCTTATGATTTCGCAAAGCCTGATTTCAAACGCATGATAAGCGAGTCGGCCATTGTCATCTTCGACGCCACAAGCGACGCGCCCAAAGAGATCGCACGCATCGCGGCGACGACCGCCTCGTTCGGCCCCAATGTGACACATGCAAGCGATCGTTATCTGCTTGCAACGCTCAATGGCGACGGCGACAGCAAGGTCAACGAACGCATCGTCGGTGTCGATCTCGAATCAAAAACGGTCAAGGACCTTTACACTTCAACGAGCACGTTCGGTGACGTGGGCGATGTGCGATGTGCCACGCTCTGCGGCGGGAAGTGTTTCGCCACGACGACGATAACATCATCGCTTTTGACGTTTACGCTCGGTGCAGATGGGTTTGTGGCGGGCACTCCCGTCACGTTCCCAGAGGCGCCTGCCAAGCTCCCACCTCGTTACATGGGCGGTTACTAATTTCGCGGCAGAGAGTAACCCGCGAAAAGTCGGCCTGAGGTACGCGCGCACGGTATGCTTCCCACGTGCGCGCGCCTCTCATCGTCACACTGATGTTCGCGATCGCCCATGTGGCCAACGCCGCACCGGAATCACACGCAAGCACCACGCGCAAGCGATCGCCGTGGGCACTCGCTGAACGAACGCACGTCACGTTCGAACTCGAAGCGGGGATTCTCGCACTTCCAAACGCCGCCATCTCGGTCGCGAATCGAGGCGGCGAAACCCCCTTCGGGGCGATCGGGCGCGGCGATGCAACCGTGCACCTTGGCACGCACATTCTTTATCGCGCAGGCAATGCATGGGCGATAGGCGCGCATGGTTACTTTGCACCCGCACCCACACGCGACGACAGCTACCAAGTCAACGAGGGCAAAGTCCGGCGCGAACACGCGCGCTCATACCTCTCACTCGGATTCGAGGCGCGATATTACCCGCTCACCACGCGGTACTTCGAGGTGTTTCTCAGCGCCGCCGCGAGCGGTATCGTGATCGCCGATCGCTTCACGCAACTCGGGCTGACACCGGTACCGACGATTTTAGGCAAACCCGACGTAACCGTTCGCACCGAAGGTCTCGGGCTCGGTGGTGGCCTCGGCGTGCTCTATCGGCCAACCACGAACTGGAACGTGGGTCTGCTCCTGCGCGTCGAGAGCTGGTTCTTGCCGGCGCCCAGCAGCGACCCGCGCGCTGAAGCCAGCTGCACGGCGATCGGGGACTGCCGCACCATGGCGGGCACTAACATTGCGATGATGCTCGGTCTGAATGCCGGCTATCGCATAAGGTAATTGATCATCCAACGATCACAAATGCCGCGCGAGCACGGCGCGTGCGATAAGCGGCTCGAGGCGCGAGAGCAGCAAGCCAACCGCAAGCAACAAAATCCACGTTCGGATCGGCGCCATGAGTGCGGTAAGGCTCGCAGGCGTCGCCGCAC
>JAHFDZ010000157.1 GCA_023248745.1 Myxococcales bacterium
CGAGCCAGCAACCGAACGGGACGGCAACGCCCATAAGCACGAACACCCCGAACGCGTTGCGCACCCACTGCTTCTTGAACTCAGTGAAATTACGGCGCCCGCACTCAGGACATGGGACGATTGAGCAACGCAGTTGTGCATTTGTAATCGCACTGCGCTCGGCTTGAGCCGTAAGTTGAGCCCCGCCAATAGCGCCGGTTGCCATACCGCGACCCTCCACGGTGGTTGCGGCGCGATGACCACACGCACTGCACGTGAACGTCATCGCGTACGTAGTTCTCGTGATTTGACGAGAGTACGGAATGACCCACCACATGACGACCGTCTAGCACCAATCGCCGTAGCGTCGTTGACCGCATACGCCAGTTCGTAGCCAACTTCTGCTTTCGTTGCGACGCGCAGGGTGCCACGCAAGTGCTCAAAAAAGATGAGTAAGCAACTTGACGCTATCCGTGCCGAATTCGATCGAGCGATGCGTACAACGATTGAAACGAGGTGCCGGTATGAGAGCTCGCGAACGAGCTCCAGCTCACGGTTGAGCTCGAGAATGCCGCGAACGCGTTCACCTGGCGTTGCGGAAAGCCAGAACTCGATGTCGCGGTTGGCCATCTCCTCGAAGGAACGGGCAACACCGCCTCGCCACTCTTCTCGCCGACGCGCGGCGCGGCCTTCGAGTGAGTTGCTCACTTTGTGAGTTTAGCGTGAACGGTGGTGGGCGCTACCTGAGAAGAAGCGGTGGAGACCGGGTGCTCGAACTTGCCAGTGGTCTTTGCACACGTTCAAAGCCTGCGTCGCGAGAAGCGTTGCCAACGCGGCGTCATCGATCTATACTGAACCATATGGTTCAGTATAGGCACGCTCGCCTCGACGCTTCGTTTGGGGCCTTGTCGGACCCCACGCGACGCGCCGTGCTCCTGCAACTTGGTCGGGCAGATGCTTCGATCACCGACCTCGCCGACAAGTTTCACATGACGCTCACCGGCATGAAGAAGCACGTCATCGTGCTCGAACAAGCGGGGTTGGTGAGTACGCAAAAGATCGGCCGCGTCCGCACGTGCAAGCTAGGGCCTCGCCAACTTGAGGCCGAGATCGCTTGGCTCGAGAGTTACCGCGAACTGTGGAATGCGCGATTCGACGCATTGGACGAGGTCGTTCAACAACTCAAACAAAAGGAGAAAAACCCTTGAAGACCTCATCCAAAGTGGAACGAAAATCCGATCGAGAGCTCGTGGTGTCGCGCACAATCAACGGCCCGGCGCGACTCGTGTTCGAGGCCTGGACCACGCCAGAACTGTTTGCAAAGTGGTGGGTGCCGAAGGACGCCCCCATCTCGCTGCTCTCGTGCGAGATGGATGTTCGCGTCGGAGGAAAGTACCGCCTCGTCTTTCGCGTCGGTTCAGGCTCTCAAACTCACGAAGCGTTCGGCAGGTATCTCGAAGTCACGCCAAGTGCGCGTCTCGTATGGACGAACGACGAAGATGGTCCTGAGCTCAGCGCGATTACGACCGTGACCTTCGAAGAGCACGACGGCAAAACACTTGTCACCGTTTCCGATCTTCATCCATCGAAGGAAGCGCTCGACGCCGCAATCGCTTCTGGAGCAACGGAAGGAATGCCCGCGCAGCTTGGTCAACTCGATGAGTTCATTGCCGCGCGAGCAAGTTGACCGTCCCAATTGAGCGAACTGAAAACGTCACTCACGCGTCTGATCAGCGTTTAAGTCCACAAGCGCGAAGCGCGCCCTCCAACACGCGCTCACGCTCCTCATCGTTCACATGCAATGGGTCGTCCCTTAGTGCGAATGCGTTTATCTCGCCTTGCTCGCGTGGGAAAGCCTTCGCTGTGACTTCGTGAAGATAGTTGGAGTAGTCGCGATCCTGGGCAAGGAGTTTTTTGCGAATATCGTCAACTATCTTGTCGTTGTGAATGGCGGAAAACTTTGAGCCGCGGCCCGGCAAGAAGAAGTTGCGACTCGTACTCATCTTCGTGCCAATTGATCTTCCACGACGGGTTTGTCGTCGAGAGTCTCGCTTCGAGATCAGGGCGGTCGGCGGCGTCCGCTCCTGTTGCTTCGCCTGCTGAGTGATGACCACGTAATTTTCGTAGGCGCTCATCACGACGTTGTCTTGTTGGGGGCAAACCGCCGCTCATCTCGAATACCGCGACGTGATGCGCCTCGCATTTGGCGACGTGCCGATGGATCGCGCGCAATCACCTGAACTACAACAACCGTCCAAAGACGTTCTGCGTTACTGGAATCCGAAGACGCCTGCCGGAATTGTAGAATTGGTCTTCGTTCCGTTGCCAAGTTCACCGGACTGGTTGCGTCCCCAGCAGGACACCTTGCCAGCGGTTCGCGTAACGCAGGTGTGGAGTCCTCCCGGCGCTGATCGATAGCGCGTCGACGATCCCCGTGACTTCCATCGGTGTCTTCGAAGCCGCCGTCCCACCGTTGCCAAATTGGCCGACGTCGTTGCGTCCCCAGCAGAAAACCTTGCCTCCGGTTAGGAGCGCGCACACATGATCGTCGCCGGCGCTGATTGCGATGGCGCTACCGACCACGTTGATGTCGACTGGCGTGTTCGAATCGCTCACTGCTCCGCTCCCGAGCACGCCGATGTCGCTGCGACCCCAACACGAAACCTTGCCTCCGGTGCGCAACGCACACGAATAGCCCCACCCGACTTCGATCGCCGTCGCGTCGGAAATGCCAACGACGTTGACCAACGTCTTCGAGTCAACGTTCGACCCGTTGCCAAGTTCACCGTGAAGGTTGTAGCCCCAACATGAGACCTTGCCCCCAACTCGCAGCGCGCAAGTGTGTGCGGCTCCTGCGCTTATCTGTGTTGCATCAGACAGGTTCGTGACTTCGACGGGAGTTTTCGCGGTAGTCGTCTTTCCGTCGCCGAGCTGCCCTTGCGTGTTCGTTCCCCAACACGATGCTTTCCCGTCGGCGCGCACAGCGCACGCATGGTACAGGCCCGCGCTCACTCCGATGGCATTGGTGAGTCCGGTGACCTCTGTCGGTGTGATGACCCAAGTTGTGTTGCCGTTGCCGAGCGTGGCGTACCCATTGCTCCCCCAGGACGCGACCTTACCGTCGGCACGCACAGCATATGTACTGTAGACGCCTGCGCTGATTGATACTGCGTTGGAGATACCCGTCA
Source organism: Myxococcales bacterium (assembly GCA_023248745.1). Classification (GTDB taxonomy): domain Bacteria; phylum Myxococcota_A; class Polyangia; order Polyangiales; family Polyangiaceae; genus JAHFDX01. The sequence continues at coordinate 3,168 of JAHFDZ010000157.1, forward strand.
CTTCCACAGGCGTGCTGGAATCGTTGAGGCCGCCGTTGCCGAGCCTGCCCTCGAAGTTCGCTCCCCAGCACAGAACTTTTCCACCGACCAACACGGCACACGTATGGCCTTCGCCAGCACTGATTGCACTCGCCGTGAATGTCATGTTTGCGTCGGTGACGTTTGCGTCGGTGACGTTTGCGTCGGTGACGTTTGCGTCGGTGACGTTTGCGTCGGTGACGTTTGCGTCGGTGACGTTTGCGTCGGTCGCGCTTCTATCAGGGGTGGCATCCGCAGGTGTGACCACGTCGACCGCGGTGGCGTCGGACGCGTCTGGTGCATTCCCGGCGTCGAGTCCGGGATCTTCTACGCGCGTCGAGCTGCATGCCGCAAGAGCACAAGAGATCGTAAGAAAGCAGGCTTTAAGCATGCAGGCGACTATACCCGAGGTCGCTGACGGAGAAAATTCGCCCAGACGGAATTGCGTCACGCGACGAAGATGGCCCCGAGCTCAGCGCGATTACGACGGTGACCTTCGAAGAGCACGACGGCAAAACACTTGTCACCGTTTCCGATCTTCATCCATCGAAAGAAGCGCTCGACGCCGCAATCGCTTCCGGAGCAACTGAAGGAATGCCCGCGCAGCTTGGTCAACTCGATGAGTTCATTGCCGCGCACGCAGTGCTGTGTCAGCCGTCACCGCGCGCTTGCGAGCCACAATGCCGCTGACGCGATTTGCGGGAACGTTCAGGGCTTGTGCGAGTTGATTTGCGCTGAGGCCCAGAGGTACCAAATAGTCTTCGCGCAGGATTTCTCGCGGGCTGCACCGGCGGCGGGTACGTGAAACTTCTCCAACGATCGCGATCCTGTACCATCGAGCGATGGTAACGAAATGCAAACTGGTAGGCATTCTCACACTCGTCGCGTGCTCCCCTGCGAAAGTTGTAACTAACGTTGTTACAAATTCAAAGCCGCGGGAAGCGACCGTGCTCGCGCCCCCCGCGAGCGCAACGGCGGAGGCGCCCGAAACGCCGGCACCCGAATGTCCCAATGAAAAGAGGACGCTCGAAACGATCGCGTGGAGCCCAGACAATCGGACTTTCCTTACGTCGGGGCCACCTTACACCGCGCCGGACGGGGAGTTCCCCACGCGAAGTTACACAGACGTGTGGAGCGTCGAGGGAAAGCGCACGACGATTCCGGTTGGGCTTTCGTTGTATGCCGCCAACCCTGCCTTTTGGTCGCCCGATTCAACGCACGTCTTCTTTGGGAATGAACTTTGGCGAAGAGATCCCTGGAAGCTTGTGCTCGAAGCTCCAAACATCAATCGCTTCAAGGGCCTGTTCACTCCAGATAGCCAAAAGCTCTTCTACGTCGACTCTGAAGCGGGTTTTTTTTCGTTTGACCTGAAGTCTCGCAGCCATCGGTCTATCGAACGAGGAAGTCTCTCGTCCGACGCGATTGGCCTTGCGATTACACCGGACGGAAAAACCCTTCTCAGGGAATCGCGATATTGGGTCGCTCTTTACAACGCGCGCACGAACCAAAAAATTGCGGAGTTTGAGCCTGCCTTGGGCATGCCAGGGGTTACGCTCGCTTCCCCGAACGGCGCGAAGTTCCTCTTGCTCGATCGCGCTCGTGGAAGCACTAAGGTAGGTGCAACCATTTTCGATGCGCAGACGCGGCGGCGCGTTGCAACGCTCTCACCGATCGATATCGACGCGACGGACGGTCGACCAACATTCCAGTGGTCACGCGACGGATCACGGATTCTGTGGGTTCACGACAAGGTGAGCATCTATGACGCGAACAGCGGCGCGTTTCAGGGCGATCTTGGCAACAGCGACGGAAGCACCTATCCAGAGCTAACCCCCGATCCGAAGTTGATCCGCCTCGACCATGAGCTTTGGGACATTACGACGCTCAGGAGGGTGCGAACAATCACGTGGCCTTCTGATTCGCTCGGGGCTGCTTACATGAGTTCGACAGAGGTCGCGATCATCGATAGCGAACACGAAACCTTACGCTTTGAGGACTTGATAACCGGTTCCCCGAAGCGATCAAATATCGAGTCCATTTGCGGCAAGGTCAGGGGCGCGTTTCGCGAGCTATCACCGAATGGCCAATTTCTACCCCTCGCGCTCGGCGATGGCTCGATCGTGATCGTGCGAGTGTCCGATGGCAAGCGGATATGGATCCGCGGCTTCGTCATTGACAACCAAGAGGTCGGCTTCATCCACAGCAGCGAGGGTGAATACCAAGGGCCTGACACGCTTCTCGGCGCCTGCGTTTCACGTTCCGTGGCGAAGACCGCCGAGCCAGGGTTGCTCAAGGCGTTTTTCGCGCCGGCGGCGCATCATTGAGAGGGGACTAAGGTCCCTTTTATTTGAATGGCCTTGGGTCCTACGGCGGTCTGAAAGTCGCCGTCCTTGTTGGGATCGCCGTCGTCAAGAATGTTGGTGCTGTAGGACAGCCCTCTTTCTGCAGGCTCACAACTTGTGAAGAATCGCTGCATCAGATGGTTAACTTTCTTGACTGGAACAAACTCGCTCTTACGTTTGAGTTTTCTAAACTTTCACCTTATATTACTCAAATGCCCTATCCGCGTGTGTTGGCCGATGCGCTGCAAAAAGCTGCGCGTCAGTTTCCCGCCGTTGTCCTTACCGGTCCCCGAAGATCTGGAAAGACAACTTTGGTAAGGCACGCGTATCCGAAGGCGGCCTATCGCTTGCTCGAAGATCCCGATTTGCTCATGCGTGTGCGTGCAGACCCGAGAGGGTTCCTCGACGACTTGCCAACGCCTGCGATCCTCGACGAAATTCAAAATGCGCCTGAGCTCTTCGCGTACGTCCGAACCTTGATCGATCAGGCGCCCACCAAAAAGGGACGGTGGTTTCTCACCGGTTCGCAAGAAGCACCGCTGATGCAAGGGGTCACCGAGTCGATGGCGGGGCGAGCGGCGTTGCTCGAGCTTTTGCCTCTGTCGATTGAAGAAGCGCCAAAGGTATCGCTCCTTCTCGGAGGTTACCCCGAGGTGCTGGCGAGGCCGCGTTCGCGTGATCTTTGGTTTCGTTCGTACATTCAGACGTACATCGAACGTGATGTGCGGCAGCTGCTTGCGGTGCGCGATCTGTCGACGTTTCGACGCTTCATGTCGCTCGTTGCATCGCGGGTCGGGCAGGTCTTGAACAAAACCGATCTTGCCGCGCCGCTCGGTGTTTCGATCCCGACGATTGCCGAGTGGCTATCGGTTCTCGAAACAACTGGCATCCTATTGCTCGTTCCGCCATATTTTGAAAACTTGGGCAAGCGGTTGATCAAGAGTCCAAAACTCTATTTGGTTGATTCGGGCCTAAGCTGCCATCTTCTCGGGATTGAGTCGGAGCGAATGCTCGAGAACTCTCCATTTCGCGGTGCGCTCTTCGAAGGCTTCGTTGCGGCAGAACTTCTGAAAGCCCAGGTCAATCGAGGTCGCCGTCGCGCGCTTTACTACTTCCGGGATCAGCAAGGCCTCGAGGTCGATTTTCTTCTGCCTGAGAGAGACGCGCGATTTGCAATCATTGAAGCGAGAGCATCGCGAACGGTCACGCCTTCAATGGCCGACGCAATCGTCAGGTTGCGGTCGAGCGCAAAAAGCAAAGTGACGCGCAGCTTCATCGTTCACATTCCATCGAAGACGAATGTCACGGGTATGGTTCGCGAAGGTGTGTCGGCGGTCAGCCTTCGCGAGTTGATTGACCGCACATTCAAGATGTAAGTCGAGTGGTGGTGCACCTGGCGTGGAAACAGGGACTGATCGATCCTCAGTCGGCTCGACGCGTCTCGCGCGCCTTCCAGTCGCCTGCAAATTCATCCTTCCTCCACGTGGATGTTATTGTCCGACACGGCCCATGCACCGAACCCTGTTGATCAACGCCGACGGCGGCATCAAGCGCGCTGACGACACTCTTTACGATTTGAACCTGGGCTCGACCGCTCCCGAGGTGCTCGTGGCCGAGTTGGACCTGTTGGCCGCCGGGTTGTCTGACTCGGTCACGCTGCGCCATCGATCGGGCGGGATCTGCGTCAAGATCTCTCGAGGTGACGTTGTCGGTAGGGCGACGGCGGAACGCCTACCGGATAAGCTCGCACTCATCTTGAACGAGACCGAGCTTGGCTACTGGCTTTCGTACTTTCTGCGGTACTACGGCGACGGGGTCGCCGACGTAGATCACATCGACGTCGAGGCGACATCAATCGCTTCCATCGAGGGCGTTGTCGACGTCCGAGTCCGGGTGGCGTGCTCGGTTCAACCGCTGAGCCCGGAAGAGGCGCGTCGTCAGCTCGGCGGGTGACGAGATCCCCACACCGCACTCCTCGAAAGTCGCCTGCAGATTCGTCCGAAGCTTGCCGAAGTACCGAGCGCATCGGCGATCGCGGAAGCGAGATGCCACTCGTTGCGCGCGTTGAGGAACCCGCCTGGTGATCAATTTAGTTGACTAATGTCGAGGTGTCATCCTCGAATGTTCCTTGCGAGAACATGCCCTCGCGCGCCGATGGAAGCTGCACCTTGCCTTCGGCTCGAGGCCACGCCCTGCCATCGTCAGACCCCTCATGACGACCAAGGCGCCCAAAATAGTCCGCGTTCCGCTCCCGCTGAAGCGCACCAAAATGGTTGTGCAGCCCGTGACGACGGATCTTTGTCTGTTGCGCACAAACCTCCTCAAGTTTGCAAAAAGTCGTCGTTCATATGGCTTGGAGGAGATCCGTCTCCGTCCCTCGGGGTCGCTCCGAATACGCGAACGAGTGCGGTTGAGTCGAACAACGTTCGGCCAGCGCGGCGCGTTTCAACATTCGGGGGTCGCTCATGGGTATCGCAAATCGAATCGGATCAGCGCCGATTGAAGCATCGTTGCGGACCACAAAGGTAAGGTCGGTCCCGCCTGTAGCGCTGCCGAAAGAGCACCCAATCGTTGCCGCCGCGAGCGAGGCGCGTGAAAAGGATCACAAGCAGCCGAGCAAACCTCCTCCGGTTCCCGTTGACGTTTACGTGAGTAGCGACGAGGGACGTTCAGCGCTTGAGCGGAAGGACGCCGAAAGTAGAGCGGACCAGGGAAAGCACCGCGCGAAGGGGCACGACAAGAGACAAGCAGAGCCTCATCAAGCGCCTGAGGCTAAGAAAGAAGCTGACCCAAAGGTCGATGAAGGAAAGCAAAAAGTCCATGAACTCAAGGAGTCGGGCTCGGGGCAAGCGCAGGCCCAGGCGACGACCGCGAAGCTTGCCGAACCAGCGCCCGAAATTGTGAAGTGCGTTGAGCAAGTAGCCTCGCCGAAGGATGACGACGCGAAGGCCGTCGAAGTCGCGCGTGATCCGAAGCCTCACATATCGTGCGATGATGAACATCGACGCGCAGGGGGGCGTGGCCACTCGCCGCGTGCAAACGAAAGTCGTACAAGCGGGCGACCGCCGGCGCTTGAAGAAAGACGCCACGCACGCTTGCGATCGCAGATTGAGCGACGTGCGATAGCGCATCATCGCGAAGAAGAGGTGCATGTTGACGACGCACCCGCCGAAGCGCCCATGCGGGGTCGGTCGCGAGCCGCGGCGATAGGAAAGCAAAACAACTGTCTAGCGACGTTCTCGCTCGCGCCAACAAAGCCAAGCGAAGTCGTCAAGCCGAACGAAGTCACCCCCGCAAGTCCGACAGTCATTAAGGCGGCTGTGGCCGGTGATGTGCAAGCTTCAGTTGCTTGCGAAGCGATTGCGGCGAAGAGTAATATAGTCAACAAAGTGAACCATGTCTCGCGCCGAGAGAGAGCCTCCTTGGCGCCGCCACGCAGACTCCACGAACCCGTGCGAGGCGCTTGCGTTGCGTCCAAGGTGCAGGTGGGGGCGACCAAAGTCGAAGCGAAGGAGCTGGTCGTTAGCAGCGAAATAGTGAACAAAATTGACAGTGTCGTGTGTGAGTGTCGGAGGAGCGTTCGGCCGGCGGCTCTCTCAACGCGTGCGTTGGGGCGTGGCGGTAAGCATGTTTATCGAAGCGACGAGCCATCAGTTTCGCCTCATGAGAAGGCTCATCGCGTAGAGGTCGAATCGCCGAAGCAACCCAAGGTAGAGGCGGGGGAGTATGGCTTCCTCGAGTGGGTGCGCAAGCTCTATGAGCACGAGCATGCGCCTGACAAGAAAGACGACGCCGACAAGAGAGAACGCGCCCCGAAGAAGGTCGATCATCAAAAGGTGGGGCATGCGCAACAGTGGCGTGAAGAGCGCGAAACACGGCGCGCGATGCGGGCAGCCCATCGAGAGTACCAGAAATAGATACTTCACCAAGTTGACTATTCCCCTTTGTCGAACACGTTTGAGCACGGTTCCATTGTCCCCGCGGTTCACAAATGACCGTTCCGGAATCCGGAGCGTCTCGCGGCCCTAGCCCTGTTGACTGGTCGTGTCGTGCGAGGTAGGAGGCCTGCGCACGCGCACCAAACTCTCGCGCTGCTAAGGGGCCCTATGCGTTTTCTGACGATTGTCGCTATTTCCGTTTTCGCCACCGCTTGTTCGTCATCCGTCAATGTTGTTGACGAAACCGTGGCCGACACCGACGAGGCGGCGAGCCTTAAGAGCACCTCGACGTACTACAGCGTTCGCCACGATATGCGTCGATGCGTTTCGCCGATCTGTGGCGGTTATTACGTCAAGCGCCTTAACGAGACGTACACAACGTGCTCTGACGGTTCAAGCACAACGGGCGAGTGCTACGTCGCCGAAATCGACTGGAGCGCGGCAGACGTCGATGGCGCAACCGGCACCATTGTCCGTGGCAAGATCTCGAAGAGAGACTACGGCACGATGGGCAAGTTCGGCGTGCTCACCCCCAGTGAGGTTTGGGTAGCCGCGACCGCAAGCACCGCGACCGGGACCTACTTCCGTTCTGAGAACAACGGCATTGTTTGCATAAAGGCGCCTTGCTTCACCATTACCGCCGACAAGCTCAACGACAAAACTACGCGCACAGCTTCGGAGCTCGGCGGCGCGAACGCCGTAGATGCTTCGACCGCGATGACGAAGGCGGCGATCATCGTGGCCGGCAACGTCAGTGACATCGCCGGCGGCGGACGTTCGCTATCGGTGTCGCAGTATTGGACACGCGCAGTTGCAACGCCGAAGGACCCGACGTCGTGCAATGTCGACGCAGATTGTCGCAGCAGCGTCTATGGCGCAGAAGTGAAGTCAGCAAACGACTGCTACTGCACCACGTGCCCTACGTCGTTGATCAACGCTGAAACTGAGGCGGTCAACCAGGCATCGTGGAACAAGTTCTGCAGTGCCAAAAAGCTCACTTGTCCAATGTACATGTGCATCAAGCCACGTGACGTCGGCTGCGTGAGCAATAAGTGCCAGTGGGTTGCAACCGAACTCTGATTCGGGGGTTAAGAAAATTGACAACATACCGATAAGCCACCTCATCCGACACGCACATCCACATCCCTTTGTGGGTGCTGCGGCTTATTCACATTGAACGTCGACCCGTCCTTTCTCGTCAGACCAACACCCGGGGGGGGCTGGATATGGCGCTTCGATTTTCAGGACTGTTCATCGCAGCAGGCGTGCTGGCTAGCGCAACCTATGCGCCAACCACGGAAGCGGGTTTTGGGCGCTCCTTCAAGAAGGTCTCACACGCAACCAAGGATGCGGCGAACACGGTTGCCAATGGTGCGAGCAAAGCCGCAGGCACCGTTGCAAAAGAAGCTGCGAGCGACCTCTCGAAGACCTCCAAGTTTACGACCGAGACCGCCAAGAAAACCGGCGCCGGGCTCGACGACGCGTACGCGACATCGCTTGAAGCCGCAGACGGCGCGTACGAAGCCGCCGAGAAACAGCTCGACGCCATCGCGACAGAATTTAGGAAGTTCGCGAAAGGTGAATTCGATCGACTGCTGCGAGAGTTCTTCAAAACGATGCAAGGCAAAGCCGCGAAGGTCATCACTGGACTCACCAACTGCAGCATGCATCTTGTGAAGAACGCGGCGCTCACCGCACCTCTATTTGCGAAGGTCCTCGAAAACCAAACGCAGGACGATCGCGCCAAAGATCTCATCTCGAAGCTCCGCAATTCAAGCGAGCTCAAGGGCTGTATGAACACCGCGGCACTCTTCACAGCACAGCGCGTTCAAACAGATAGCGCCAAGGCCAAGACGCTTGTCGACGAACGAGCCGATCAAATTTGGGCTGCCGCAAGCACACCTGGAATTCAGTTCAAGTCATTCAGCTTCGGCCTCTTGCTCGAAGCGTCTGCGCCGGTCGTCGGCGCTGAAGGATCGATCGGGTTTTCAGTCGACATCAACAAATCGAATCCCGCTTTTCGCGGATGGATCGGACTCGAAGGAACGCTCAGCACACAGACCAAGCCTGGTGCATCGGGGAGCATTCAGGCTGCGTTGTGGACCACCGACGCAAACCACATGACAGGTCCTTCGATCACGCTGGAAGGCGCGTTTCCGATCAAGACCGAGAAGGGCGACGTCGATTTGGGCGTCCAAATTTATTTGGGTATCCCGAAAGGCGATGCCTGGAAGAAGGCATTCCTCAACGGCAAGCCCGACGTCGCCCAGATGTTTCCACTCGCTGGCATCGGTGTCTCAGTGGGCATGGGCGTCGGTGGAAAAGCCGTGCCGACCATCGGAGTCGGCGGCGGCTACACGTGGACGCTGCCGAAGTTCAACTAGAGGGTCAGCTCCCGCGCCGTCGCGCGATAGATCGCCTCGCCTGCGAAAGCGCACTAAGAACAAGAGGACAACTGGACCGCGCGGAAGCGGCGCATAGTCAATCCGCTTACCTATGGTGATGTGGCCGATGTCTCGTGGCGGTTGAGGGGAAAGACGTTCACCACCGCGCGCTAGATGTGGGCGTCATGATTCACTCTTTCGCGCGCCCTGCGCCGCCATCCTCCTGTCACCACGCAACAGGTATACGGAGAGCGCGAGCGCCATCATCTGCGGCACGCCGAGTACCACCTGAAAGAGATCGATGTGCGCATTGCGCGCGAGCGTGATGGCTGTGATGCCGCCGAGGGGGCCGAGCACCGCAATCCAAAGGCCGGCACGCTTCTCGAAGTAGGTAAGAATGGCGGCGGCGCCGTAGAGCAACAGCGCGAATCCAGCGACCGCGTGACGTGGCGTAAACTTGTCCGCACCAAGGATTACAAGACGCAGCGCGTGTCCGAAAATGCCCGCGCCGATCAAAAGTCCGGTCACAATACCCCAAATTCGATTGATCATCCGACGTTATGGCACCTGGGCGCACAATCGTCAAACCGATTGCCTGTGGTCAACGGTCAGAAGCCGAGAGTCGGACCTGCGGCGATTCCTTGCACGCCGCGCCCATTGGCAGACGGCAGGGAGTCCTGGTTCTGCACGCGATCGTGGAGTGCTCGTTCTACGGCATGCGCATCTTCTCGGGAGAAGCCGAAGGCGCCCCTGCAGCTTCGCCTGCTGAGTGAGTAAGTTGGTTGACTAACATCCATTTGTGCGCCCGATCCCCTTCGTTCTGCATGCTACAATTGACGGGTGGACCCCCTTCGACGCGATGACATCGAACGTGCAAAACTCGCGGCTCCTGCTGAAAAGGCAGCGCAGGCGTTCGAGATGATGCGCGTCGGGTTTCGCTTGAAGCGCATGGCGCTAAGACGCGCACATCCGAGTGCCTCTGGTGAAGAGATTGATGCACTCTTTGAGAGTTGGCTCCTTGACCATGAGTGATCACGACCCCGAGCAGGCGCTTCTCGAAATCGCTCGCGTGCTCACGTCATGTGGAGTTCGATTTTCACTTGTGGGTGGGCTTGCGGTTTCGGTTCGCGCAGAAGTGCGGTTCACGCGCGATGTGGATGTTGCCATCGACGTAACGGATGACGCCGCGGTTGAAGCGCTCGTGTCTAAGCTCCGGAATTTTGGCTATCGCATTGTCGCTCTCGCCTCTCATGACGAGTGTCATCGTCTTGCGACGGTGAGGTTGCTCTCCAAACTTGGCGTCGTCGTCGACTTGATTGTGGCTACATGCGGAATCGAGAATGAGATTGTTCGCGCAGCGATCGCGGAGCAATTTGGCGATGGTGAAGAAGTTCCCGTCGCTCGCGCGGAAGATTTGCTGGCGATGAAAATCTTATCGATGACCGACCGACGCCTTCAGGATCGAATCGATGCACGAAACCTACTCACGCTCGCCCAATGCGATGTCGAAACCGTGCGTGGGAAGTTGAAACGCATCGAAGCGCTCGGATTTCATCGTGGGCAAGACCTTCAATCAAAGCTTGAGAGCGTGATTGTGGACGCTGCCGGTATGCAAAGTTCGACCTAACTCGCGCGGTTTTGCGCCTGCAGGCGTAGCGCTCCGCAGCGTGACGCGATTACTTGGCAGTCGACTTGCCCGAAGCAAGCTCGATGACGCGCGCGCCGCAAGTTCCTTTGCCCTCGGTTGCTGAGAGTGCTGTTGCGTCGACGGTGACATGAATGACGTTGGAACTTGCACTTTCGAGGGCGTCAAACGACTCGGGCGCTTTCGTCGTGAGCGAGTTTGATTCGCACGCCGTCCCACTTTCGGCGGGAGGCACAACCCAAGAGCAACAACGCACCTACGACAATCAACTTCATTGACCACCCTCTTTAGGGTCAGCGGTGTGCCACGGGCCACCCTTATCCTTTCGCCGAAATGCATGCTGTTCGTCGATTTTGAAATTTCGCGCCGCGCCAAACGACTTGCTTTCAAACGATGAAGTTCTCAACCGTGTTGCTTTGGCTGATCCTGTTCGTTCTCTGTGCGCCGCTCGCGCTGTTTGCGCTGAAGGCATTCATCATCCTGTG
>JAHFDZ010000158.1:0-2045 GCA_023248745.1 Myxococcales bacterium
CTGCCATCGCCGGTCAGGTTATCGAACGGTTCGTTTCACGTCTGTTTCGTAGCAATGCGCCCGCGTCCGGATTTCGCCTTGGAAGGACCTCCGGGACGATGAAGGACCTGCAGCTCTGCATCAAAGCCACCCATATCAACAACGGTGAGGCGGACGCGTTGCATTCCTGAATCGGCGATTGCGGCCTCTGTGGCTTGCGGCATCGGGTTGAGCCACACGAGCCGTCCTCCCGGACGAAGGACCCTGGTTGCATGTCTGATGAAGCCGTCGAGCAGATCGCGGATGCTTCCGTCGCGAGCGACCCTGATCCCCATTGGGGGATTCGTAATAATCATTGTGACATTTTGGGGTGCCCACTTGAGAGCGTCGGCGACGACGAGCTCGGCGGGTGGCTTCATCTCGAGCGCACCGAGGTTGCCGCGTGCGGCGTTGAGCGCACGTTCCTCGATATCGCTTCCAATGATGCGTCTGTACGGACCCGCGAGCACGCGTTCGCAGAGTTCGAGGCCCGAGCCGCAAAAGGGATCCCATACGACGTCACTCGATTGCACACCCGCCGCGCGCACGAGTGCGGCTGCGATATTGGGGTGAGACGCGGCAGGTACATCGCGCTCGCGATACGCGAAACGCGACGCGCCGAAGTCTCGCGGTTCAAGAGTGAGTGCGAGATGCGGCGTTAGGCCTTCTGGCGAATCGTCCACGTGAAGGATCCAGGGCGCTGCGGTTGAGTCGTTGATGAATCCGCTCAGCGCTGAAGTCGCTTCGGCAATCGCCCAAACGTCGCCACGTCGATGCCCACCATGCTCAATCGCAATTCGAAAGCGAAGCGTTGGATGACCGAACGCGCGCGCGAGCTGTCGCGCATTCGAATGGTCAAGCGTCTTTGCAATCGTTTGCGGTAGCGATCCGGTGAGCGGGCCGCGGGCAATTTCGAACTCGAGATGTTCCCACGTGCGGCTCCTCAGAAGGGCGTCGGGGGAGCCCGATAAGTTGAAGCGAACGAAAAGCGCGCCCGCCGAAATGTTGCTGACTTCGCCCACGCCGGAAAGCTCTGCGGCTAGAATTCGCTCAAGGCCGCGGCGCGTGATTGCGCGCACGATCGCCGATACCGATTCTCGTGGGACTGCCAAAGTGGCGGTGGCTCGGCTTTCGGTGCGTTTGAGCATCAGCAGCGCGCGAGACGCCGCTTGTTGTAACACTTCGTGATCAGTTTCGAGATCGCTGATCAACGCGAGGCTCTTGGGTCCGCCAATTTTGCCCATAGCCTCGACGAGTGACCTTCGCGTGCCATCGGCCATCTCGGTTGGCCAGGCGTCGAGCAGCGCGTCTTCCGTTGCGTGATTGCCAACTTTGCCGAGCGCGATGAATGCTTGCTGCCGTAGCTTTTCTTCGGGTCGCTTTGTCCATGCCACGAGCTGGTCGATCGCCTGATGACCGCCCACCACCCCGAGGACACGACACGCGCGCATGGCGGCGATTAGGCTTAGTTTTCCAGCGTTTCCGGCGATCGATGCGACCGATAGATCCTTGGCTCGCGCGAGCGCCATCAAGAGGGCCTTCTCGTCTTCGTCGTTCGCGTTGTTGAGCGCGAGCACGAGTTCTGGAAAGTCACGGCGGCCGGGCGTGTAACCCGGTTTGCTCACTTTTGAGACCCAGCTCACTTCTCGGTGTTACTCGATGGCGGCGCGAGAGAACAGTTCTCGACCAATCTGGGTGAGCGATAGTCGCGGCTGAGTTATCGTACGAGCGTGGTCGATCGCCTTGCCCGCTATCGCGATAAGCGCGACCCAACGGCCACGACGGAGCCCTTCGGCGTTGCAAAAGGAGAGACGCGCGTAACAACTGCAGGACTGTTCGTTGTCCACGAACACCACGCAACGCAGCGCCATTTCGATTTTCGAATCGAGATCGCTGGTGCGCTCGAGAGCTTTGCGGTGCCCAAAGGCCCGACGTTCAACCCCGACATTAAGCGTTTTGCTGCGCACACAGAGCCTCATCCGCTCGAGTACATCGATTTCGAGGGGCTCATTCCGGAGGCCAATTAC
>JAHFDZ010000158.1:2055-13957 GCA_023248745.1 Myxococcales bacterium
TTACGGCGCGGGCGAGATGATTGCTTGGGATATCGGCGAGATTGAGTACCTCGATGAGAGCGCCGAGACAGGTCTAGCGAAGGGCAAACTCGACTTTCTCCTTCGCGGCTACAAATTGCGCGGTCGCTTTGCTCTGGTGAAGTTGAAGAGCGAAAAGAGCGGCTGGCTTCTTATTAAGAAGCGCGATGCGTTTGCCCGCGAGGACGAGAGCATCGATGCACATCATTCGGTCCTGTCCGGACTGACCGCTGAGGAATTGCTCCTTTACGGCAGCAAGTGTGATGCGTGGGCGAGTCGCAGCGCCTCTTTGTCGTCAACAAAGTTGTCGAATAAGCGCTTTATTCCCTTTGTTCCGCTCGCCAAGGTGCCAATAACCGCAAACCTGTTTTGCCCGTGGCTGAATGGCGTTCACGTTGTGGCCGAAAAGACCGGACAACGCGTAACGATCGTCGATGACGCGGGTGTTGACGTCGCTCCGCTTTATCCCGAGCTCGTAAGGTCGCTCGTGGCGTTGCCGGTTTCGGCGATCGCGCTCGAAGGTGATCTGACGATCGCGAACAAGGACGGAATCGCTGACGCGAGTCTTCTTGCTGCGCGAACGCGTGCGTTTGAACACGAGTTGCCAGCGTCGCTCCCAACGCCGTTGTCAACGCTCGTCGTTGTTGATGTGGTCAATATGGTTGACCGCGATCTCACGGGCGTTCCATTCGGCGCGCGCCGTGCGGTTCTTGAGGAGTTGCTCGCGCACACGGCTTTCTTGCGCCTCGCCCCCCTTGCATCCAATGTGCAGGTGCTCGCAGACTTTGCGCGAACCCATGGGCAACCGGGTTTGCGAGCGTTTGACGAGAAGTCGGCGTCATCGCGGTGGACGGTGCTTGTGGGAACGCCGCCGCCCGCGTCGCATCCCACCGTGAACGCCGTCGCCAAGCCGCAGGTCGCGCTCACCAATGCGACGAAGGTGCTCTATCCAGCGATTAACGGAACGAAGCTTGACGTCTTTCGCTACTACGAGGCGATCGCTCCGACGCTGCTTCCGTATTTGCGCGATCGGCCTGTTGTCGTCGTTCGCTACCCGGATGGTGTCGGCAAAAAGAGTTTCTTCCAATGGAACCCTCCGCGAACGATGCCCTCATGGGTGGGTTCGATCGAGCTGCCCTCAGAAGACGGATCGCCGGCGCGGCGTGCGTTTGTCGTGAGCGACCTAGAAAGCCTTCTTTACCTGGCGAACCTCGCATGCCTGTCGCTGCATATTCTTCCGTGGCGCACCCACGACAGAGCGACCTTTGACTACGCAGTGATCGACGTCGACGTGAAGCAATCGTCGCTTGCGGTGGCGAAGATAATCCTTGGTGAACTCAGAGGGCTGGTCGATGAGGCTGACGTTCCGTGTGTTCTCAAGACGTCGGGTCAGAGCGGCCTGCACGTGTATTTCCCGATGCTAGCGCCCGCAGAGATTGCGATGGGATTTACGAAATTGATGGCCGAGTGGTTGGTCTCACGCCGCCCTGATATTGCGACGACTCAGCGTCGCGTGGCGCTGCGTGGGGAGCGTGTGTTTCTTGATTGCGGGCAGATCGGCCCGACACGCACGTTGGTCGCGCCGTATTCACTTCGAGCCACGGAGACCGCGACGGTGTCAGCGCCATTTGCCTGGGCGCAACTCGAAGCGCTCGACCCAACGGAGTTCACGATGCGTAACCTGCCCGACCGTGTTGTAGCGCTTGGCGATCTGATGAAATTGTTGCTGTTGCCTACGCTGGGTCCACTCGAGATTTTGTCGCGTGTAGAGCACGCGATGGCTAGCGCAAAGTAACTATCGTTTTGTGAGTCCTAAAATCAGATACCGCTGCGACACCGAGAACAAAGCGATCATGGGCAGTGACAAAATGACGTTGCCTGCCATGACGACGTCCCACCTGACGCCCGTGCCAGGCTCACGCAGCAGCGCGATGCCGAGCGGCAACGTGCGCACGCTATCGTCTGTCGTCATGACCAGCGGCCAGAAGTAATCGTTGTAGTGGAAGACGAAGCTCACCAAGAAGATCGCGATGAGCGTTGGTTTGAGCATCGGTGCGAGCACGCGGTAGACAATCGTGAATTCACTCGCGCCATCGAGCCTTGCCGCTTCGATCACTTCGTCCGGAACGCTGAGCAGTGCCTGCCGCACCATGAATGTGCCGAGTGCGCTCGCGCCGAAGGGCAAGATAAGAGAGGTAAGTGAGTTGACCAATCGCAGCTTGGAGAACATGAGAAAAATGGGCACGAAGGTCATCTGTGTGGGAATCAAAAGGCAAGCGAGCACCAACCCAAAAGCGAGACCGTTGCCTCGAAATCGCAGCTTTGCGAGCGCATAGCCAGCCGGTAGTGCGAGTGCTATCTGAATGAGCGCGATGGCTGTGGCGACCCACAGCGTGATGAGCATGTAGCGCCCGACGGGGACCTGCGAGAAGACTTCGCGGTACGCCGATAGATTGGGCGAGCCAGGAAGAAGGGCAGTTGGACGTTGAATAATCTCGTCGAACGATTTGAACGAAGTGAGCGTCATCCATGCGTACGGAAAGAGCCACAAGAGCGCGACGACGCCCGCGAGCACGTGGATGAACCCCGACGTGAAGAGCCTAGCCTTGATCTTCATGCCTTTTGCCTCCAAGCGCGTATTTGCAACCAGGAGAGCGACAAGAGCACCACGAAGAACGCAACGGTCAAGGCGCTTGCCGTTCCGACGCGAAGGTTCATGAAGATGGACTCGTAGATAGCGTAGACGAAGAGCGTCGATGCTCTTGCAGGACCGCCCTGGGTCATGACGCGAACCACGTCGAACGCTTGGAACGAAATCACAAGACTCGTCGTTCCGACGAACGTTCCTGTCGGTCGAAGCATGGGCCAAATGATGAAGCGAAAGCGCGACCAGGCTCCCGCGCCGTCAAGACGCGCCGCCTCGATGACTTCGTTCGGAATGGCTTGAAGGCCTGTGAGGAACATGATCATGGCGTAGCCGGTAATCTTCCATACGGTGACTCCGGCCAATACGGGTAGTACCGTATCTGGATGATTCAGTAACTTGACGGATGAGACGCCCGCAACGTGCAGGCCTTTGGCGACGATGCCGCGGTCAGGGTCAAGAATCCAAAGCCACAAGAGTGCGACCGCAACCCAGCTGACGACGTACGCGCTAAACACTGCGCTGCGTACGAACGAAAACCAAAGGCCACGTCGGTTGAGCAGTAGGGCAAGCGCGAGACCGATGCTCATGGCGCCCGTGACGACCATTGCGCTGAAGAAAAGCGTGCGTCCCGTGACGCGAAGGAGCTCGCCGCTTTTGAAGATCGCCAAGTAGTTTGCGCCGCCAACCGCTTTCGGTGGCGTTAGCAGGTCCCACGAAAAGAAGCTCTGATAGACGGCGATTCCGATGGGCGCGATGAAGAACACGATGAGCAAGATCGTCGTTGGGGCGAGCATCCAACCCGGGTCGCTCCATTTGCGAGGCCGCATCATGAGGGCTCCTCGGCTTCCTCACGCGCCTCACGAAGTGTGTCCACTGCGCTTCGGTTGGTCAGGATCGCGTCCTCCAACTGAGGGTTCACGATGTCGCGTTCAATGCGAAAGAGCGTTGTCGACCAGGGCCACGGATCGGCGTGCTCGAGCTGTTCGTAGGCGACCCAGTCGTTGGGGTGCTTGTCGTAGTAGCCGCTCTCGCGAAGGCGATTGATGGCTGTGTTCGTGACCGGCAAGTAGCCTGTGCGCGTCGCCCATTCGATCGTTTGTTCGGGTTCGCACATCCATTTCAAAAACGACCAAGCCGCGACTTTTTCGGCCTGCGGAACGTCCTTGAGCATCACGAAGAACGTGCCACCGGTGGGGACTGAGCGCTTGACGTCACCGGGTAAAGGACACGTAACAACGGGGAACTTCGCGTTCTTCTCGATGTAACGAAGGTACGCCGTACTCGTCCAGGTGATGCCGGCGCGCCCAGCGAGAAAATCGGTATTTGCGGCGTCCCACGCGTTGAAGTCGCGCCCAGGAGGTGGCCTCATCACTTTGTGTTCGTGCACGAGTGATTGCCAAAACTTGAGCGCCTTCACGCCGGCGTCGCCGCCGAGGGTGATGCGGCCGCTAGGTTCGATGACGCGCCCTCCTGCCTGACCCACCATGGCGAGCCAGAACCACCAATCGATCGGAACTTCGAAACCCCAGCGCAGGCCGTCTTGCTTGCTTCGGTAGAGGCGCTTTGCGGCCGACAAAAGTTCGTCCCATGTTTGCGGGGCTCTGAGCCGGTACTCGTCCATCATGTCTTTTCGCGTGTACATGATCGGCGTCGAGCGATTGAACGGGAGCGCGACCATCGCGTGCTTGTCGCCATTTTCGAATGCGCCGTGTTGGGCAAGCGCCTTGACGAAATCGAGGTTCCTCGCTCCTGGATAGTCATCGAGCGGCTCGAGCACTCCTGCGGTCGAAAGGTAAGGAATCACCTCGCCAAGCACGTGGCTAAAGGTGGGTGGCACTCCAGCAGCGATGGCCGTTCGCAGCTTTGCGAGCGATTCAAAGTAGTCGCCTTGAAAGACGGGCTCTACGAATGCCTTGCTCTGCAGTTCGTTAAACTTGTTGACCAAATCGAGGAGCACCACACGGTTGTTGCCGCCATAGCAGAACCAAAGACGTGCCACCTGACGACCCCCGATCGCCTTCTTCTTGCAAGCGAGAAGAGCGCTCGATCCGAGTCCTGCGATGAGTGCGCGTCGTGAAACGGTCATGCGCGTTCTTCGACGCGATCGCCGTTTTCGTCGAACGCGTGAAAATGAGCTGGTGCGGGTGACAAATGAACCTTGTCGCCGATGCGATGCTTTGCAAATCCTCGCACGCGAAGAACCAGGATCTGACCGTTTGCTTCGACGCGTACGTGCGTTTCCGCGCCGAGTGGCTCAAGGCCGATGACCTTGGCTTCGATGCCTCGGTCGGCAAGCCCTAGCTCTTCGGGTCGTAAACCTACTTTCTTAACGGTGTCGGCGCCGTTCCATTCGAACGCGAACGGTGATGCCCGCACCATGCGTCCTTGCACGCTCGCGTCGAGCAGATTCATGCGCGGATTGCCAAGAAACCCAGCGACAAATGCTGTTGCCGGCCGCTCGTAGGTGTCTCGTGGCGTTGCGTAGCTTTGCACGATGCCTTGGTTCATCACCGCGATGCGATCGGCCATCGTCATGGCTTCCGCTTGATCGTGAGTGACATAGATCGCCGTTCTTCCCAACTTGCGTACGAGCTCGGCGATCTCCACCCGCAGCTCTGTGCGAAGTGCAGCGTCGAGGTTGCTGAGCGGCTCGTCGAAAAGGAACACCCGAGGGTTGCGAACGATGGCGCGACCCATGGCGACACGCTGCCGTTCGCCGCCGGAGAGTTGGTGGGGCCGTCGGTCAAGGAGCTTTCCAATCTTGAGAAGCGTGGCTGCTTTCTCGATGCGCTCTTTTGCTTCGGCAGCCTTCACTTTGCGCATCCGCAACGGGAAGCCCATGTTCTCTCGCACGGTCATCGTCGGGTAGAGCGCATATCCCTGAAACACCATGGCGATATCGCGCTGGTCGGGAGGCACGTCGTTGACGCGCACGCCGCCCAGGAGAATATCGCCCGCGTCGGCTTCTTCGAGGCCTGCGAGGATGCGCAAGGTGGTTGACTTTCCACAACCCGATGGACCGACGAGCGCGACAAACTCACCGGCTTCTACATCGAGCGACACGTCCTTGAGCGCGAGGTGGTTACCTTGGGCGAATTTCTTTACGAGGCCTTGGAGGCTGACTTCTGGCATGAGGCGACTTTCGATTGCATCACACCACGAAGGTTTCCTCCCAATCTGTGACAATTGGGCCAATTGCTGCCGCCGGAGCTGCGAGCGTTTTGCGAATTTGCCGAATTCGATCCGCGAAGGCACATTCTCACGGTGCGAACGTTGGCGTTAGCTCGGCGTGATCGATCGAACGCCCGAGCCCGCTTTTGCGAGCGCAATCAAGCTGTCACCGGTAAGCCGGTTGACGGTCCATTCTTGCATCGGAACGGCGCCGAGCCTCCGATAGAAGGCAATGGCGGGTTCGTTCCAATCGAGCACGCTCCACTCAAGACGCCCACAATCGCGTTCGACGGCGATACGTGCGAGCTCACTGAGGAGCTCTCGGCCGAGGCCACGGTTGCGTGCATCCTGGCGGACAAAGAGATCTTCGAGGTAGAGCCCGGGTCGTGCAAGAAACGTTGAGAACGTCTGAAAGAAGAGTGCAAACCCTGCCGGTTCTCCATCGCATTCACCGATGAGCACCTCGGCTGCAGGACGCGATCCAAAGAGGTACGCATCGAGCGCCTCGGCTGTTGCGACGACCTCGTGCTCAAGCTTTTCGTACGCCGCGAGATCGCGAATGAACGTGAGAATGAGAGGCACGTCACTGCGTTGCGCTTTTCGGATCGCGAGGCTCATGGCCTGTACCCCGCCCACCACTTCTCGGCGAACGCCAAGTCTTCAAGGGTATCGAGTTCCATGTATCCACCATGGATGTCGGCTCGATGGATGGTTTCGCCTGCGTCGAGCATGTGCGCAAAATGATCAATCAAGTATGCCTTTTCGAAACGACGCCCCTCGCGGTACTCCTTTCCGGCGTATGCAGCTGCGGCGCGGTCGAAAGCATCGGTTATCCGTTTTGCGCCTGCGGTCTTGATCTTCGCGACGCCAATGAACTCACCGCTCGCGTCTGGTGCAGCAATTCGTCTTGAAAGCTCGATGACGCGATCACCTTCGGCGCGCAGTTTCTCACCGTCACTCTCGGGGTGTTGCGATCGATCGATGTAGCGCCTTCGCCAGTCGGTATCGCAACCGAGCACGATGTCGCCTGGATGTGAGATGACCCGCGCCACAATTTCGGGTCGGTAAACGATGTCGGCGTAGGACACGACGAAGTCTTGGTCGAAGTGCTGTCGCGCGCACATGAGCGACAGCAGGATGTTGTTGTTCTCCCAATCGGTGTTCTCAACGAACGTGAATTCTGGGTAGCGCGATTGGATCACATGCGATTTGTAACCGCATATGAACACAATATCGCGCCGCGCAATTCCAGAGGGTGCGAGCGCGTCCAAGATCCAGTCGAGCATCGGACGCCCCATGACGGGGACCAGCGTTTTTGGGACTTCGTCGGTTTGGTGCTGAAGCCTACTTCCGCGACCGGCTCCAATGATGATGGCGCGCATGGGTGGCTACTTACTCTTGTCTGCGAGCTCCGTGAACCGTGCGGCGAATTTCGGTCCAGTGCCGGCGTCTTCGTGTTTGAAGAACACATAGGCCTCTGTCACACAGGTTTTACGAATGCGGTCGAGCCATTCTTTGAGCGAATCGTCGGTGTAGTCTGGCCGCCGAAGGCGCGCATAGAGCACGTTGCCGGTGAGGCGATGCGGCAAATCGCGCTCTTCGCTGTCGGTCCAGCAGTAGGCGATGTTGCGTTCTTTGAGCAGCGCTTCGGTCGTCTCGTCGTACCAACTCTCGTTGCGAAATTCATAAACGAGCGGAACTTTTGGCATTTTGTCAAGAAAGGCGACCAATTTTTCAGCGCCAACATTTTTCAAAAATGGCGGAACGAGCATGAGTGACGGACCGAGTTTCTTCTCGAGCACTTTGATGCGCTCAAAGAACGCGCCGATCGCAGTTAGTTTTTCTTCTTTGAGGTTGGGGACGATGTAACGCGGCATTTTGATGACGAACCGAAACTCGGGTGGCGTCATCTTTCCCCAAGCCTCGAGGACGTCCGGGTTGGGCATCCGATAGTACGTGTTGTTGATCTCTACCGTTGCAAGCTTGGTTGCGTAATGGGGAAGCATGTCGGCCTCCTTCATGCCCGCTGGGTAGAAGGTGCCTTTCCATTCGGGGTAACTGAATCCGCTCGTTCCGACGTAGAAGCGCATGCGGTATCTCGTACTTGGAAGAGCGCCAGTCACGCCAATTCTCGACCAGCAATCGCCGTGAAGCGTGCAAACTCGTTTGCCTTTTCAAGGACGTCGATCGTCGGCGCAAGCTCGCGGATCCCACCATTATTTCCGCCTATCTCGACGGCGATAGATTTGCCGTAGTGGCGCCTCGATGCTCCGCTCGATCCCATGACTTCAACACAAGCAGAATGAAGAGCGCATACGGCGCTGCCACCACGTGGTGACAGAACGGACTTCCGCGGGTGAATTCTCGTATCATCGCGAACGATGGCGCTCACTCTTGGCCTCGTTACGGATCTTCACTTCGGTCCCGAAGCGCGCTTTCAGGGCAAGCTGCGCAAACTCACGCACTACGCTGGAGACCTCACGCGCGCATTCGTCAAGACGATGAACGAAGAAGTGCGCCCCGATTTTATCGTCAACCTGGGTGACGATATCGAAGATGAATCGCGCGATCTCGACTTGCAGCGCTACGAGGAATGCCAAGCGATCTTGCGCAGCGCGCATGCGCCAATCGTCAACGTTGCTGGCAACCACGACACCATCAATCTTGGGCGCGCTGACCTCAATCGCATTTGGCAACAGTGCGAAGCGCCGCACGGGCCACTTCACTACAGTTTCGACCGCGAAGATTTCCACTTTGTGGTGCTCCACACGATGGAAAAAAAAGATGTTGAAGTGCGGATCTTTGAACCGCAACTGCAGTGGTTACAAAACGACCTCAAGCACGCGACTCTCCCCACAGTCGTCCTGATGCATCACCCCGCGAGTGAACAAAATCTCGACGATTCGCGCTGGTTCCAAAATGCCGACCACATCGCCAAGGTCAAAGAGCGCAAGGACCTCCGTCACATTTTCGAAGCGTCCAAGAAGGTTCGCGCAGTCTTCAACGGGCACGTGCACCGCAATCACTTCGACGTCATCGCCGGCATCCCCTACGTCACGATCCAAAGCCTGATCGAAAATCTCGAAGACGATGCCCCCGGCCGCCCAAGTGCTTCCTATGCCGTCGTGCACCTATCGCAAGAACGCATGCTCGTCCGAGTCCGAGGCAATGACCCCGCCCGCTATCAAGTCGAGTTCTCGTGACACGAAAATTCGCCCCCCTCGCGCTCGCCCTCCAAGTCGCCTGCCGCGCCCCAACCCAAGCCGAAGACGCCCCCGTTCCAACCGACGCTCCCGCTAACGCTGACGCTAACGCCAACGCTGACGCTGACGCTAACGCTAACGCTAACGCTAACGCTAACGCTAACGCTAACGCTAACGCTAACGCTCGCGCCCCGGGCCGCCCCTACGACGGTCCCGTCTGCGATGCCGTCGGCTTTCAAAGCGGCTTCAGCCAATTCCTCTCCCCGGCCGACATGCGTCGCTTCTTTGTCGACGGCGACGATCCCCTCGCGCTCGTCAACCGGGCGCCCAACGGCGGCCTCTCGCCTGCCTACGCGCCTTCCGATCTCGTCGCCCTCCACAATCAAAAGCCCGCGACACCACGCGAATGCGAAAGTAAATATGCTTGCCTACGCAAAGAAGCCGCGGAGGCGCTCACGAAATTGCTTACCGCGATGGGGCGCGCAGGCCACCCCGGTAACATCGCAAGTGCCTACCGCTCTTACCAAAGCCAATGCGGCACCTTTCTCAACTGGACCAAGAAGCCCGAAGCCACATTTTGTGGCGTCGCCGAGCAGTCCGCCATTCCGGGCCACAGCCAGCATCAATTAGGAACTACGGTCGATCTCTTTACGGACGCTTGGGTTAAGGAAGACGGCGGTCCCTTCCGCGATGGCTTCGGTTGCACAGCGCCCGGCAAGTGGTTGCGCGATCACGGCTGGGAACACGGCTTTGTGCATTCGTACCCCATTCATCCTGACGACGTGTCAGAGCACGATAGTTGCCGGACGCGAAGCGATCTGCCCACGCCAATTAATCCCAAGACGGGTTACAAATACGAGGCCTGGCACGTTCGCTTCATCGGAGAAGCCAACGCCAAGGACTTCCACGAGGCGTGGGAGAAGACCAAAGGCACAGCGGACGAGCTCACCCTTGAGCAGTGGATTCGCGCGAAGAAGGGCATTGCGCTCGAAGCCGATCTTCCCATGTGCGATGGATGCAGTTGTGGTGCGTGCGGGACCGTTGCGCCTCTTGATGCGGGCAGAGGCCTTCATTGCCGCGAGTCAAGCGCGCGCGTCGATCCCGACACTGGCTCGCTGATAGAACCTTCCGAGCGGCCCCACCTGATAGGCGCGACGCTCAAGCGTGACGTAAAGCGGCAACGTGTGATCCTTGTGGTGGTCATTGAAGCGCCATCTCACGCACTCACGCAGCCCCCCATCGTTGCGAAACTCAGCGCGCCTTTGACAGCCAAATCGACCTACCTCAGTTACGAACCCTACAAGCGGCACGCGCATGCCTACGCGGACCTACCCCGGGCATGGCGTTTGGTGCTCGAGCCGCAGAAGGGCGAAACACACGTTTGGCCGTGGCGCGTTTCGCTTGCCGACAGTCGGGTGCGATTTACCTACAACCGCATTAACACCTACTTGCCCACGCATCCTGGCAAATTTGTGGTCGAAGTACCGCTTGAGACCGAAACGGTTGGGCTTCGGGTTGCACTCTATCGCGGTGGCGAAGTGCAGGATGAACGCGAAGTTTCGTTGCCAGCTCCGTAAGCGAGACTACGTTGGCGGGTATGGAACCCGCGCTCAAAGATCGCCTCGACCAACTGATCGCTAGCCACGACGTCGTTCTCTTTATGAAGGGCAACCGTCAGTTTCCACAATGTGGCTTTTCGTCCAAAGTCGTCAAGATGCTGAACTCACTCTTGCCGAAGTACGAAACCGTCAACGTACTTGCCGATGGGGAAGTGCGAGACGGCATTAAAGAGTACTCCAATTGGCCGACGATTCCGCAGCTCTACGTCAAAGGGCAGTTCGTGGGTGGTTGCGACATCGTGACCGAGATGTTCGAAGCCGGCGAACTGCAAGCGATGCTAGGCGTGAAGGTCGAGGCGCCAAAGGCTCCCGAGTTTCGAGTCTCAGCTGCGGCCGAAAAAGCGCTCTCCGGTTTCATGAGCCAAGCAGGCCCAGGCGAGATGATTCGCGTCGATGTCGATGACGCTTTCGAGCACGAGCTCTACTTCGGTCCACGCGAAGCTGGCGATCTCGAGGTCGCGGTTGGGACGCTCAAGTTGCTCATCAAGCCGTCGCACGGCAAGCGCCTCAATGGTACCTTGATCGATTACGTTTCGAACGGCTCCGGCGAAGGCTTTCGAATCGAGAATCCGAATGCGCCCGCCAGCGTGAGACCGCTTTCGGCCGAAGAGTTGAAAAAGTGGCTGAGCGAAGGCCACGACGTCCTCGTGCTCGATGTGCGTCCAGAAGGTGAAAGACGCGTTGCGAGTTTGTCGTTCGCGCTGCCGCTCGAAGGCGAGGGCGCCAAGGCCCTTGCCGACGCACCGAAAGATAAGGTCATCATTTTTCATTGTCACCACGGCGTGCGCAGTCGGCGAGCCGCGGAGCAAGTGCTCGAGCGTGGCTATCGGCGGTTGTTCAACCTCGAAGGTGGTATCGACGCGTGGTCACGCACCGTCGACGCAACGGTGCCGACCTATTGAGCGCCACTGCAAGCGTTGCAATGGTTCCGACACTTGATGGTTCCGCGAATTGATAAATGGATCTTTCGCGGAATTTGCCCGCGTAAAGGATGGACGCACGCATGAGCGCTGAAATTGTGACCTCGATTGTCGCTGCGGTTGAGAGCACCCTCGCGGGCGCTCGCTGCGAAGTTGAGATCGGAAGCCCTGGGCACTACGCGCTCACCGTCGTTTGGCCCGGTTTTTCTGGTCTATCGAGGCTTGAGCAACAGCGCTCGGTACTCAGCGCGATCGCGCCCTTGATGAAGGGCAACGGAGCGCCGGTTCACGCCGTGGACCGATTGACGACGCGCGCGTCGTAAA
>JAHFDZ010000159.1 GCA_023248745.1 Myxococcales bacterium
GTGCACGTGCCACCAAAGTCAGCGATGTACGAGCCGGGAAGCAGAGCGTAGGACCCCGCGGCGTAGAGCACGTGAACGTTACCGTTCTGAACACACTTGCCCGCCGGCAGTGTGTCGTTCTTGAGCTGAAGCTCGACCGTCCCAGACGTTTGGAACACAACCGTACCGGTCTTCACCGTGTAAATACCAGAGCTCGGAACCTTGAACGTGACACCGTAAGCGTCGACGCCGTACATCCAGAGTGTGTACGTCGCGTTGGGCGTGAGCGCGATTTTTTGGTTCACGGCGTACGTCGTGCAGATCTTGTCCGCCGCGCAAACGCTCACGTTGAGGCCACCGGTAAGACTTGTGTCGGCAAGTACACACAAGCCCGTTGGAGCGCTTCCACCACAGGCAGTCGGAAACGCTGCGGGCGCTGAAGCCTCAATCGCAAGGTCGGCCTCGTCGAGCTCGTCCGCCACTCCGCCGCTGCAACCCACCGAGCCAAAGGCAGCAAACGCCAACGCAATCGCGCTCATCTTGGCGGCGAAGTTGATAGTGAAGACGGCGACGACTGATTTGCTGAACATGATGATGAACCCCCGAGTGATTGCGTGACGATTCCTCACTGTTGCATGCAGAAATGACTGATGTTGTTGCGACTCTGTTGCTTCCCGAAGCTCAACCATTCGTCATGACAAATGGTCAACAAATTTGACCAGCTCACCCAAGGAGAACTTGATCGCTCACGCGTCAGGGAACGTTGATAGCCTCAGATGCGCAACGGATTGATCAAAGGAGCAACATGCGTGTTCGCCTCGCTCAATTTGCGACCCTCGTCTTGTCAACGATGCCATCCTTCGCCACGGCAACCGAACCGAGAAAAGACACCGTAACCGTAACCGTTCCCCCCGGGACGAATGGCGGAACCTACGAGTGCAAGCCAACCGATCCGGCGCAAGCAACCGCTACCGCGCGCAAGGGTGGACCGTTCGATATTGGCCCCGACGACGGCATGGTCAAAAGCAACGCGCTAGAACTTTTGGTGCGAGCGTCGTACACAATCGCTGAGCCCCAATCGCCTGTGCGATTCGCACCAGGTCCCGGCGGCGCGTTCGCGACGGATCCTGGCGGCATCTACGACGGCTCAATCGCGCCGTACCGCGGAGGCCTTCAAGTGAACGCGGGCACGGGTTATCGCATCACGCGACGCTTCTCGGCGGGTCTCGGTGGTTCGTTTACGAAGCTGCTCTCCACCGCCATCACGGACGGAAGCAAAGATCTTTCACGCCTCGCATTCAGCATCGCTCCCTACGCACGGGTGTACTTACCGATCTCGAAGAGCCTCGAGTTTTGGGGCGCCATCGGCGTCGGCTTCAAACAAGACACGCAAACCTTCGACAAGCCGACCACCGCGGCAGGTTCCACACAGTCAGGAAAGTGGACGATGACCCACGAGGGCATCGCCGTACCCGTCGGCTTCGGCCTCGACATTCGCGCAACCGACAAATTTTTCATCGGCCCTTCCGCGCAGTACCTCGGCGTGATTGCCACAGGCGGCTGCTTGCAGATCGATGCGCCGAACCTTCAAAAGAAATGGTGCACGAGCGACACAAACAGCGTGACGCGTGCATTCAGCTATCAACAACTAACCGTCGGCCTCAGCTTGCGCCTTTCGCTCTAGAGGAAATGCCATGCGCACACTTCTCACCATTGTCACCATCTCGGTCCTCTCTTGCGCCTGCTACGTCGGTGGCGGAGGCGGCCCAATCAGCGACGCCGCTTCGGCGGTTGATGCAGCACCCGACGCAGACGCAGGCGCTTCGCCAGTCGATGCAACAACGTACAAGTGATCTGACAACTGCGCCGCGGCTGAAGATTGACATTCGTAAACGTCGCGTCCACTAAATCGCCAGTCCCATTTGGATTGTCCGCAGAGCGCTTCGAAGACCGCAATCAAATTTACTAAACGCTCGCAACAGGCTCACTCAGATGTTCTGCAGGCTCATCGTCATCATTGGCTATTGAAGGTGCGAGTAATTTGTAAAGCACCGGTGTCACCACACGCGCGAGCAACGTCGAACTGATCAAGCCCCCAATCAGCACCAGCGCGAGCGGCGAATAAAGAGGCGAACGCTCAAGCGCGAGCGGTACCAAGCCGCCGAGTGCAGTCGCTGTCGTTAGCAAAATAGGCAAGAAACGAATTTCGCCTGCCTTCTCAATCGCCTCGTCGAGCGGCATGCCCTCGGTGCGCAATTGGTTCGTGAAGTCCACGAGTAAGATGGAGTTCTTTACCTCGATGCCCATCAGCGCAACGAAGCCGATATTCGCGGTGAACGACAGCGTATCGCCAGAAAGATAGAGCGCCACGAGCCCACCTGCGATTCCGAACGGAATGACAGAGGCTACGATGAGCGTCTGCTTAAAGGTCCGAAACTCAAGAACCAACACCGCGATGATGCCGAAGATCGTGGCGCCAATCGCACCACCAAGCCCACCAAGACTCTCGGCCCGGCTCTCTTGCTCTCCGGCAACAACCACCCTCGTTCCCTCTGGGAGTGTCAGCGCGAAAACACGTTTCGAAACCTCATTCGTAACTTTATCGGTATTGAATTCTGGGAGCATTTGCGCTGTCACGATTGCGGCGCGCTCTCGATTGTGATGCCGCAACATCGACGATGTCCCCTCAAACGACAGTTCCGCAACTTGACGAAGCGCGACGGGAAGTCCCGAGGAAGACGGAAGGTAAATTCGCTCGAACACATCGATCGAGGGCTTTCCAATCGGGCTCTTGCTGGGGTGGTCGAGAATGAGCTTTACGTCGATCTCGTCGTCGCGCTCGCTTGGTCGAAAGCTCGCGACGTTTGTTCCCGCGATCGCGAGTCGCACGGTGCGATTTGCGTCTCCCGGTGAAACGCCAGAGAGTGCGGCCTTGTCGCGATCGATGCCCACGCGCAAGTCGGTTCGCTTTTCCCTCGCGATGTTGCGGACCAGCGTTGTGCCAGGCGTATTCGCAAGCTCGCGCTCAATCATGGTGGCCGCTTCGACGATCTTCTTCGGGTCTGCGCCGAGCACACGAAACGCGACGGGCGCATCAAGCGGCGGGCCGTTCTCGAACTCTTTAAGTTCAATTCGCGCACCAGGAAATCGTTCGAACGCTTGACGAAGTTCGGCGTAAAGCTTGGGCGACTTGGCAGGATGGTAGCCACGTGCTTGGACAAACACTTCGCCGTAGTTCGAGTGCTCCTCGCGCGTGAGGACGTTGTAGTAGATCATCGGATTGCTCTTTCCGATGGTCGTCATCACATTCTCAATCTCGCCATGTTTACGAAGCTCGACCTCAACGAAAGCGGCCGCTCGGTCCACTTCGGCTTGACTCGTACCTTCCGGCGCGTCGATCGTGACCAGAAATTGTGGAAGATTCGCTTTAGGAAAGAGACTGAAGCCAATCTTCGGGATCAGAAGCGCGGATGACACCGCAAGTACGAGCGAGAGCGCCAACGTCGTGCGTGGATACCGAAGGGCGCGATGAAGAACGGGACGAAACGTCAACTCGATCGCACGCATCAAGAGTTGCAACACACGATTGCCGTCATGATTCTCTTTCACAAGCAATCGGCTTGAGAGAAACGGCACGATCGTAAGCGAGACAAACAACGACGATGCCACCGTCAATACGACTGCAACGGGTAAGCTCTGAATGAAACGTCCTGGCTGTCCCGGCAAAAAGAGCAACGGAACGAACGCCAGAATCAGCGTGGCCGTGCACCCAAGCACTGACACCGTAATTTGCTTCGTCGCCGCGAGAGCGGCATCAACAGGCTTGTACCCTTCGCGCAAGAAGCGCGCGATGTTCTCGACAACAACAACGGAGTCGTCAACCAAGAGCCCCAACGCGATCACGAACCCAACGATGCTGAGCTGATTGATCGTGAAGCCAAACGCTTCGAGCAACATGGCTCCCATCGCTATCGAGAGCGGAACCGACACCATCACAACCGCGGAAGCACGAAAACCAAGTGGAAGAAGCGTAAGTAAGACGAGCGCAATGGCGAGACCAAAGTCCCTAAGAAATCCTGAAAGCCGATGCCTCACGTTGTGCGATTGATCAAACCCAACCTCAAGCGACATGTTGGCAGGCAAAGTGATCTTGAACTGATCAATTTCTCTTACAAGCCGCTCTTGCACGGCGAAAATGTCTTGATGCTCGCGAACGGGAACCGCAATGAAAATTGCACGCTTGCCGTTGTACCTTGCGTAGTGTCCTCGCTCGCCGTCCTGCCAAGTGATTCGCGCAATATCGCGCAAACGAAGGGTGCGATCGCTACCAGCACGCACGACTACGTTCTCGATCTCGGAGATCTTCGTGAAGTAGCCGTTCGTCTTCACATTGAACTGTCTCCCACCGGCGACGACGCTGCCGCCTGGAATATTCGTGCCCTCCTTGTTCACCGCGTTCAGCACTTCAAGGGGTGACAATCGCATTGCGGTGAGGCGTTCGAGATCGAGTGCGACCTCGATTTCCTGCTTCGGAAGACCCCAAATCGTGACGTCGCCACAACCGCTAACGTTCTCGAGACGCTTCTCAACGCGGCGAGCATAGGTTTCAAGATCGCGATAAGGAGCTTGCTCGGATACAAGCGCTAACTGCAGCACGCTCACCGTGCTTGGATCAAACTGAAGAACCTCGAGCTTCACGAGCTCTGGTGGCAGCGAGGGTCGAATCGCGCCCATCTCGCGCTCGAGCTCATCGCGCTTTCGAACCGAATCCGCGTCTGTCGTAAACTCCGAACGAATCACGACAACACTGTCCTCGATGTCCGTCTTGATAGACTTCAAGTGCGAAAGACCCTTGACCTTCGCCTCGATGGGATCGACGACAAGGCGCTCGATTTCACTTGGACTGGCTCCCGGCATGACTGCGACGATCGCGTAGATTGTCGAAGGAAACGTCGGGTCTTCTGCCTTTGGGATGCTGAAGAAGCTCGAAAGGCCCATCGCGAGCAACGCAATGAACGCCACGAAGGTGAACTGCGGACGACGAACGCTAAAGGAAGTGAGCCATGCGACCGGATTCATCGGCCTGGCTCGTCAACGGCAATTTCCGCTCCGTCTGTGAGAGCGCCTGCACCACGCGAGACGATCTTAACTCCTGCCGCAACGCCGTCTCTCAGAAACGCGCGCCCATTGTCAATAAAATTGACTGTAACGGGAATTCGACGCGCTTTGCGATCATCTCCCACCAAGAACACGAACGCTCCCATGCCTGACTCGTCGACGAGACTCGTCAGCGGCACACTCACAGCGCGCTCTTTGCGCGGAAACTCCACCTTCGCCGAGAGCCCTTCAAGCCAATCACCGGCAGCCTTCGGGTCGACCTCAACCTCAATCATCCCCGTTGTAGGCGAAGCGGCACGGGCTATCTCACCCACTTGGCAGGCGAACGTTTCGTTGGGCTTGGCATCGAAGTGCGCCACGCACGGCTGCGCGACCTGCAGCGAAAGTGCGTCGCGATCGACCATATACGCGACAATGCGCTTGCCTCGGCTCTTCGATTCGAAGCGAACAACCGGAGTACCAGGCCCGACAACTTGCCCCGGCTCAACCATGCGATGCGAAATCCATCCATCGGCGGGCGCGAACAAAGTTGCTCTACCGGCGTTATTAGAAACTTGCTTGACCACTGCGCGCGAAACATTCAAACGCGTTTTCGCGTCCTCGAGATCCGCAAGTGGTACCGCCCCCTCTCGATGCAAATTCTCAAGGCGCTGAACGTCACGCTCGTACTTCTTTGTTGCCTCTTCGGCTTGCGTCACCCCAGCGACGTATTCCGTTGCATCAAGCGTCGCGAGCATCTGCCCCTTGCGAACACGCGAACCATTCTCGACGGTCACCCGAGCCACAACACCACCAACCTTGAAGGCGAGCAGCGAGGCTTCCTTCGCGCGTACTGTGCCCGCAGCACGCAGAGATCTTGTCACTTCTCCCTCTTCAGATTTTGTCACCTCGACGTTAGGCAACTTGGTTGACTTTTTTTCGACTTGGGGGCGATGACCGCACGCAGCCAAAGCGACTAGAAAATACGTTGTTGCGCGCATCATGACCGCTTCTCCATCGACTTCTTTTGCGAACGCGAAATAGCGTCCTCCGTCACGATTCCGGCGAGCAAACACTCGCACATCGCATCCCGGAGTTTGTTCGAGCTGCGCCACTGAATACGAGCGTGCTCATTTTGTCCTTCAATGTTGTGCGCTAGCTGAATCGATACGACTCCGTGCAGCCCACTGAAGAGAAGCTGGCACACAAGCTCGAGGTCCTTGAATTCTGGCTTGATGGCGCCGGCACTCGCTGCGTCGCGAACCATCGCTTGCAACAATGTGTACGCATCTTCTGCTGGGGACTGCTGATCGATATCTGGCCCGGCCGAAAGGCCCGGATCGGCGGAAAGAGGTGTCATAAACATAAGCCGGTAGTGGTTCGGATACGTGAGACCGAACGCTACAAAAGCCTTCGCCGAAGCGCGCATTCGAGCCACCGGGTCTTTGAGCGTCGCGACCTTTTGAAACTGGGCCGCAAACAAGCGAAAGTCGTCTGTAAGCAGCGCCCGAAGGAGGGCCTCTTTGTCTCGAAAGTGAAAATAGAGCGCTGTCGCGGTGTACTCGATTCGGTCGGCGATCGCGCGCATCGTTACCGCTTCAATTCCACGCTCGGCAAATAGCTCATGTGCGGCTCCTAGAATGCGCTCTCGCATCGCCTCACGCTCTCGCTCTCGGCGAATTTGGGACGGGCGCTGCGTGGCTGTTAGACGCTTTGCACTCATCGAGCAGACTCTGCTTTCCCGTCGTAACGACCGCGAGCAACATCGAAACGCAACGCCGCTACCTGCGCACCAATGCGCGCTTCGAGTGTCGCTACCCGCGCGCGGACGCGGTCAGTCTCTGCGTCAAGCACCAGCGCGCCTGGAGCCTTTCCTTCTTTATAAAGTAAATTGACTATTCGATGAGCCTCGGTGGCTGTCTCGAACGCTCGGTCCGCAAGCACAACGCGCGACCTCGCTGTGAGCAGCGACGCATGCGCCTCAGTAAGCTCAACACGAAGGGCTCTCTTGGTCGCGTCGAGCTTGGCTTCGAGCGCTCGCGCCTGCGCGTCACGTTCTGCAATCCGCGGTCCCGCAGACACCGCGTCATCGATTGAGTAACGCAGAACCACACTGACATCCCAAGTCGGAAACCACTCTGCCGTAAGTGGAATGCGGCGCGTGTTTGGATTTGCGTAAATCGCGTTGGCCGCCAAAGCCGCCTGTGGGTAGCGATCGTCCTTCGCAATCGCACCAAGGTGTCGCACCGTCGCAATCTGTGCCTTGATCGATTTCAAATCGCGACGTGCTGCGAGTGCCTCTTGTTCTGCCTGCGCGATCGCCATTGGCAAAGGCGGCACCGGAAGCGCCGACAGTGATTCGAAGCGTCCGGCCCCCTCAAGACCGAGTAGAAAGCGCAGTTGCGCATCAAGTACCTGAACATCGTGCTCCGCATCGAGCACAAGCTGTTCTGCGTTCGTGACCGCCGTCTGCGCACGGAGCACGTCGACCTTCGCGGCAACCCCTTCGGCAACGGCAGCCTTTGCGTCGCGTTCATGCGCGCGGTGGCTCTCGAGTGCTGTCTTCGCGACAACGGTAAGCTCGCGCGCACGCAGCCAACCAAAGTACACCGCCAGTCCATCTCCAATCGCCGTCGCACGCGTGCGCGCGGCGTCGAACGCGGCTGACTCATGGGCGGAGCGCGCCGCAAGCAACGCCGAGCGAATTCGAAGCGCATAGTCAGACACTGGCACAAGTACCGACGCCTGCAGGGCCCAGTTGTCGACAACAACTGGAAACGCAATCGTTGGCAAATCCGCAGCGACGGTAAGCGGCGGGTTAATGGTCCCCGCTTCCGATGGAGTGCCCACGATGCGGCCTCGAGCCGGCGGAAGAAGTGGCGTCGGTGTAAAGTCGCTCAAGCGGGTGTATCGAAACTCAAGCGTTGTCTTCGGAATGTAGCGGAGCTTTGCAACGTCAACGTTTGCCTTCGCCGCGTCCACCACAGCGTGTGCGGCGCGCAGAGAAGCGCTAGCTTCGACCGCACGTTGCGCCACGAAATCTTGCGAAAGATGCACGGTTGCCTCTTGCGCATACACGCCTCGCGCAATCGTCAACATCACCGCGACCAGCGCTATTTTGTTAACCACGTAACTATAGTTAACGTCGTTAAGTATAATGTCAACATCCAATACGATTCAGGTCAGTTGCGGGCTATTTTTGCCCATTGCACCGTCACGTCGCCGGGGAAGTTTCGCTCGACTTGAAGCCATTCTCCACCCTCGAGGGCCTTCCGAGCGCGCGGCTTCAGCTCTTGGCCGTCGACACGAACCGTCGCGCCACTCCCTGGCACAACAAGTTCGTCAACGCCGGGTCCAAACGGCTTGTAGGTCAAAAGGCCATCCGCCGCATTCAAGCTTCGGATCACGGTCGTGCTGCGAGTCACGTGTGGCCTGTCGCGAGGTACCCATGCAGGCACGGACGCCATACCGTCAAGAAAGTGAATCATATAGTGGCCGTAGCCATCGCTAAACCAGTAGCCCTCCTGATCACTCGGGCCAACCTTCACAACCCCTTTGGGATCGATGCAGTACGTTGCCCAAGCAAACGCACGGCTCGCCCTTTCACGCAGCGAACTATCGCCCGTAACCTCGTACAGCTTGGCGAGCAGAGATGCGTATCGCGCCGTGTGGCTTCCCATTTTTGCCATGTCAGCCTTCTGCTCAGACACCGTCTCAGCACCGTGCATCATTGCTGGTGTCACGCTGCCATCCGGCTCCTTCACATCGACGACAAAGGTCTTCTGAATAAAGTGCACGAGCGATTTGGCGCGCTCAAGATCACCCGATTCGTTGCGCCGCAAAAAGTAACGAGCAGTTTCGCCGGGCGAGTATTGGTTGGGATTGTCACTCGGGCCAGCTTGACTTGGGATGTCCTCGAAAAACCCCTGCCAGTTCATGTTCTTCATCGGGTACTTCTCGAGCCACTCCATCGCGACGCTTCTTGCACGCGCATACGCGTCGTTGCCACGACCAATGCGCGCCAATTCGTCAAGCAGCTGTACGGCAAAGATCACGTTCGAAGAGTACGGGTCGCGCACGACTGTGCCCGTCTTTGCGTCAACCCGGAACGGCCAAGGCGAATGACTCTTGTCGCCCTCCCTAACGTGCTTCGCCAGCGCATCCGCACACTTCATCGCCGCGTCGAGGTACCGCGTTTCTTCGGTCGCCACGTACAGAAGTGCAAGCGCGTGCCCAAACTCGCCGACTTTGTCGGGCTCAAGAAAGCCGACGCCGTCGCCGCATCCGCACCCCGGCTTGTCGCCGCAGCAAAGCGTGTCGGGAGCACCATGATAGGGCTTGTAGGGCTCTGAACTCGCATAGGGCACAAGCGACCACGCATCGGATTCGGACGTGAGCCCACGCGCAAGTACGTAGTCGACGAAGTCTCTCGCGTCGTCGAGTGGTCGCGCGTCACCGGAGTAATCGCGATACCTCAGTGCCGACCGTACGAGCATCGCCGAAAGGCCCGTCTGATTGTGCGGCCAACTTTCTGGAGCGAATCGATCGGCGATCGGCGTGAACTTGCTCGAGAAGTAGTAAACTTTCTTGTCGTTCTTTGAGCCCGCAGGCCCCTCGGAATTTGGGAGCGCAACGAGCCAATTGAAACCGCGCCTTACAACATCATCGTAAGCAAAGCGCTCTTTGCTCTGGGGCAAGAGCAGGCCGCGCTCGTCTATCTCTACGTCGTAGAAGACAAGTTTCTTACCCGATTTCGTGCGAGTCGCAGGCGGCTCCGCGGTCCAGCGATCAATCGAAACGGCAGCGTCAACCGTTTGAAGGTCAGGATTGCAACGTGCACAACCCCAACCTTCAAACGCGATAAGCGCAAGGATCCCTAACTTGACGAATGTGCGCACGCTGGCAAGCGTACACCTCAACGCACCTCACACAGTCGCGAACGCTGCGTCCGAAATTGTGAGCGGCGATTGGTCCTCGTTGTTCATCAACTGGGCCTTGAACGCGACCCCAGGAAGAACATTGCGCGCGAAGTAGTGCGCCGCCGCGATTTTGCCTTTGTAAAACGCGTAGTCCGGGTGCGCCTCCGCGACGGTCTTCAACTGCTCTTGGGCGATGACCGCACCCTCGAGGAGCAACCAACCCACTGCAGCCTCGCTCATCATCTCGAGGAAGCGATTCGCAAATAGCGGCACCATGCTCATGTTGCCCGACTGAAACCACATGAGGAACCTCATCGCGGTCACGCCGAGTGCCTCTTGCGCACTGGAAAGTAACTTGACCGATGAGCCAAGCTCAGCGTCTGCGCTCTTGTCTGCGACAAACTTCTGAATGTCGCCGAGGAAAGCTTGAAAGTTCGAACCGCCGGCTTGGCCAAGTTTGCGGCCAACCAGATCCATCGCCTGAATGTGATTGGTTCCCTCGTAGATCGAGAAAATCTTGGCGTCGCGGCAGTATTGCTCGGCTGGATAGTCCCTTGTAAATCCTGCGCCGCCGTAGACCTGAATCGCGGTCTCGCAGACGCGGAAGGCTTGATCAGATCCGTAAGCCTTTACGAGCGGCACAAGAAGGTCGACTTGTCCTTGATGGTAGGCGGCCTTGGTTTCGTCTTCGATTGCAAGGATATCTGCAAAGTCTTGATGCATGGTGAGTTTGAACGCGAGTGCGCGAATGCCCTCAACGCGCGCCTTCATGTCGAGGAGCATGCGGCGAACGTCTGCGTGTTCGATGATCGAAACACGTGGCGCCGTTGCGTCTTTCCAGTGGGTGATCGAAGCGCCTTGCTTGCGGTCGCGCGCGTACTCGAGCGCGTTCAAGTACGCCGTCGACGCCACGCTGATGCTCTGCAAACCGACGCCGATGCGAGCACCGTTCATCATGCGAAACATCTGCGGCATCCCGCGATTGAGTTCGCTATCGCCACCGACAGGAACACCGATGCACTTGTCGTTCTCACCGAAGTTGAGCACGCACGTCGCGTTTCCGTTGATGCCCATCTTATGCTCGATGTTGCCGACCGAAACATCGTTTGAACCTGCAACAGCACCATCAGCACCGACGCGGAACTTGGGCACGATGAAGAGCGTGAGCCCTTTGGTTCCGGCTGGCGCGCCATCGACGCGCGCCAGGACCATGTGCACGATGTTCTCGGCGAAATCGTGATCACCCGCAGAGATAAAAATCTTGGTTCCACGAATGTTGTAGGTGCCATCGCCATTCGGACGCGCCGTGCTCTTTGCAGCGCCGACGTCACTGCCGCAATGAGGCTCGGTGAGGCACATCGTTCCGCCCCACTTGCCGCCAAACATGCGCTCGCAGTAGAGCGCCTTTTGCTCTTCGGTTCCGCAAACGTCGATGAGCTCCGACGCGCCGTAAGTGAGGCCTGGGTACATCGCAAAGGCCGTATTGGCGCCGCTGATGAGCTCTTCAACCACAACCTGAACGGCGTGCGGCGCGCCAGCACCTCCGTGTTCGGGCGAGACGGCGATCGATTTCCAGCCCGCTTGATACAGGCTGTCCCACGCGGCTTTGAACCCCGTGGGCGTTTTCACTTCGCCATTTTCGAGGCGGCAACCCTCAGCATCGCCGATGGCGTTGAGCGGACCAATGACTTCGCGAACCCAGCGATAGCATTCGCTAATCGTCGTCTTGACCTCGTCGACTCCCCAAGCTTCGTAACGGCCTTTGCCGAGCAGCTCGCCCACCTTGAATTGCTCAAAGAGCAAGAACTGAATTTCTCGCAGATCGGCTTTGTAACGGTTGATGGCTGAAATCGGTTTCGACATCGTTTCCCTCTGATCTTGGACCAACGCGGTGCGTTGCAGGCTCTCTTGTGAGGCTTAGGGCGTCAACTTGAGAGTGACCAGAGGCTCAACGGATTCTTAGTCGTAGTCAGCCTGGATTTTGCCTTCGCCAGTCATTGGCGATTGCGCGAACGTTTGGAGCGCGAAGCTCTGGGTTCGGATGCGTCCGCAAGAAACCGAGGAGCACATTGGAGTTTGAGCCACCCACCTGCTGCAGCTGAGTAAAAAATGCGAAGAGCGTTATGGCCCCGCGTTCGGTCCATCGATAGCCGGGCCGCCCCCATCGCGCGCGCCCAGACGCAAGCGTGTTGCGCGTACCGTACGTATCGGCCGCAAGCTCGTTCGGTTGATTAAGACCCGGAACTATCGTCGTCACAATGTGACCGAGCAACGCGGGACTAAAATCACCTTCCCCCGCCCCGCCTTCGCATCCTGTGTGTCCCAGATAGTGATGCGAGAGTTCGTGCGCCATCGTGAACGCAACCACCTCACCGTAAAGCTCACGCGCACGTGAGCCAACGCGCGGATCGGCGAGATACTGCGGCGCAATGATGCCCGAGGGCAACGTCGCGCGAGCCCCCTTCGCCTTAACAAGCGGTGGAACGACGGCGGCCATGTACATGTCGTAGGTACGCGTACCAAACAGCTCGTCGGTTGCCTGCGTTTGCGCGATCGCAAATACCGCATCAAGCAACCCCTGCGTCACCGCAAGGTACGCGTGCCCGTTCTCTTCGCAACCTGCGAACGCATTGATCTCAGAAGCGTCGGGATCAAACTTGAGCGGAATGCCCTTTATCTTCTGGGCTTGCTCCGGCGTCAGTGTCGCCACAAGTTCGGACACGACATAGCGCACCTCTTCTCGCAACGAAGCCTCGCCTGCTAACGGCGCCAGCAAAGGCAGGGCCATCGGCGGCTGGCGTGGATCGTTGGGCGGTGGGTAGCTAGGTGGGTAGCCTCCCTGCGGATAGCCAGGCGGGTAACCAGGTGGATAGCCGGGCTGCATGCCGTATGGCGACACGGGACGCGGGTTCGTGGACACCTCGCAACCAGCGGTCGCGGTTGCGATCGCCCCCAACGAAAGCATCATCAAAATCGAGGCTGCCCGCATATTTCTTCCCACCTACCCCTTTTTCCGTACCTTAACCTAAACTCCCGACGCTTCCTCTGCATTCGCTCTGACACGAAGATCCCGAAGAGCATTGGCGAATGTGCGCGCGTCGCCAAATCGAGCAGCAGGGTCGAGCGCAAGCGCTTGCTCCAGGATCGCCTTCCACTCGGGTGGCAAAGGTTTTGCGGCCCGGTGCACCCCCGAATCGCGGGCTGCCGAGGCGTAGCCGCTCGACGTGCGCGGTGGCGGAGGCTCGCCTGTGAGGCACTCATAGAGCACCGCGCCCACGGCAAAGAGATCACTCCTAGCGTCGATAACACCACCAACTTCTTGCTCGGGCGACATGTATCCCGGCGTTCCGAGCGGCCCACCTGTATGCGTAATACGCGTCTCTTCCCACTCGACGCGCGCGATGCCAAAGTCAATTAACTTGACCCTCTCGACACCATCTTGCTGGTCGGCAACCAAGAACAGGTTCGAAGGCTTGATGTCACGATGAACAACCCCCGCCGCATGCACCGCTGCAAGCGCATCGCAAACTTCGATACCGATGCGTGCTGCCTCATCGGTATCGAGTCGTGTCACGACACGAAGGCGTTGCGCCAGCGTATCGCCGCGCAAGAGCTCCATCACGAGATACGAGGTACCGTCAGGCAAGTTGCCATAGTCGACCACTTCGACCACGTTTGGATGCCAAGCGAGACCCAACGCCTCGGCTTCACGGCGCAAACGATCGCTTGCAACGTTGTCGTGCACGGCAACAGCTCGCAGCAATTTGAGCGCGACCGGAAGACCATCGGTAATGCGAAGCGCCTCATAAATGACGCCACTTGCGCCCGATCCCATGCGACGCACAATGCGATACTGCGCCGCGACAACCGATCCAACGAGCCCCGCAGCATGCGAACTTGCGTGACTCTCTCGAAGGTGCAGCGATCGCTCAAGCGCGCGAACGCGCAGCGTGTCGGCACT
>JAHFDZ010000160.1 GCA_023248745.1 Myxococcales bacterium
CAACACCAGCGGATCGTGTCGTTCGTCGAAATGTTCATGCCCGAGCGCTTGAAGGACATCGAGTTCTACGAAGGCGAAGAACCCATCTTTGATGCTTACGGCATCGAAGATGAAATCCAACGCGCCCTTTCGCGCAAGGTACCGCTCGCATCAGGCGGCTACCTTGTCATCGACCAAGCCGAGGCGCTCACCGCGATCGACGTCAACACCGGTCGTTACGTTGGCAAAGGCGCAAAGGACATGGAAGAAGCCATCGTCCGCACGAACCTCGAAGCCGTCGAAGAGATCGCGTACCAGCTGCGTTTCCGAAACATCGGCGGCATGATCATCCTCGATCTCATCGACATGGAGAAAGCATCGAGCCGCGAGAAAATTCGCAAACGCCTCGAAGAGCTACTCCAAAAAGACAAAGCGAAGACCACGCTCAACCGCATTTCGGAACTCGGGTTGATCGAAATGACGCGCAAACGAACGCGCGAAAGTCTTGGCCGCCTCTTGCACGAACCTTGCTTCTACTGCGACGGAACAGGCCAGCTGCAATCAAAGGAAACGATCGCATACGAGATCCTCCGCGAGATCCGCCGCAAGCGACGCGACCTGCCCGGATACACGATTCACCTCAATTGCCATCCTGCCGTCGCCGACGTCTTTGCGGGTGCAGAAAAGGCCGCGATTCAAGACGCCGAAAACCGGTACATGCGCAAGATTCACGTCAATCCGCGCCGCGAATACCATCTCGAGCAATTCGATCTTGTTGGCAAATGAGCGACCCCATGACCGACGACCCGAACAAGCGCGGTGAAGAGCGCGTCACGATCAACAAAGAGTTCGAGTCGTTCGACGCGTTCATTCAAGAGTACGTGACGAACATTTCGCGAACGGGCGTGTTCATCAAATCGCAAACGCCACTCGCGATCGGCACGCGCGTGAATCTTCGTTTTACGGTCATCATGGATGACATCGAAACGATCGAAGGCATCGGCGAAGTCGTCCGCGTCGAAGAAGACCCGCAAGGAATGGGCGTCGTCTTTCGCGAACTCAGCGGGTACTCAAAAGACCTGATCGACAAGCTTTTAACGCGTTGTTGAGAAGCGGCGCGCGGCGGGTTTGCGACGTCCTCGTGACGTTGCCAGCGTTGTTGAGACGGCGCGAAACGTCTTCGTTGTGCCATTGTGCACGAGCGAAAGGGTCCGAAATGCGTTCGTTATGGGTGATTTCGTGGGGCCTGGTTCTTGCTTATCGTTGAAGGTGCAGGAGAACTCGTCATGCGGTACTCGTGGATTTTGCTGACTGGGCTTGCGGCGTGTGGGCGAACAGGATTTGACGACGAGTTGCTCGATCGCCAAGCGACTTTACCGTCAAGTAAGTTGCCTACATCGAGTCCGGCACCTTCCGTGAAACCGAGCGGTGCCCACGCGCGTTCGTACGACCTCCTCTACGATGCGTGCCCAACGTGCGACGAAACTGGCCCGCCCTTGCGGCTGGATATCGACGAAGAGGCAGACCCGCCGCGTTATGCTGTCTCTGTCGCGTGGGGAGAAACAGCTGCCTTCGACGCAGTCGATACCGGCACTGAACTTGTCCTCACTGGCGAAATCGTGGCGCGCTCTGCCGACGGGCCAATCACGTTGAACACGTTCCGCTTGGCGCACACACAAAACGGATCCTTCACAGGCAAATTCGTCGCCGAGGGCGGATTCCCGCCGAGCAAGGTGCTCGTGATTATCGAAGGCGACGTGCGCGTTGACCAATCCAACCCGCGAGTCGCCCTCACGGCCGACGTTGTCACGACGGGCGATGGCGTGCCTCGCCGCTACCGCCTTCCTTGGAGCGCTCTTCGGCTTCATACGAGTGAACCCGTCGCGTTCGACGTTGGGGGGCGAAACACCAGTGTGCAAACTCCGAACGCCGCAATGCGCTGGGCGGGCGCGAGCCTAATGACGATCTACCCGACGGAAGCCGACTGGCTTTCGGAAGGGCAGTCGTCATTCAATGCTACCTGCACAGATCGTATGCAACTGTCGTCGTCCACTTCGCTGAAGCCGGAAATGGTGACGTTCTTTCCCCAAACCGAAATCTCATTTGGCGGCTGCATTGTCCCGGGCCTTTTCTTCGGAAACGCTCAATTTACGGGTGGATTTGTTCCGACGGCCTGCCCCACGAGCACACGCATGGAAGGTTGCCTCATTGTCAAGACAGCCGCCAACGCGAACGAGGCAAACGGATTTGCCGACATGCTGCAAGGAAGCGCGGCGGTACGCGTGCGCTATCGCGCGTTTGCGACAACGCAAGCGAACACGGCGGGTTTTGAATTTGCGCTCGTTGAACCAGGAAGCGCGCCAGTAAGTCAGACGCTGCCGATGAAACTGGCTTCCCTTGCGAAAAGAGAAGTGGGGCTCGAGCAATATGGCTACGCGACGGAGTGGATGGAGTGGTCTACCCCGATGCCGAAGAGTAAGCGCGTAGGCATGGAACTGCGTTCCCGACAGGCCGATCCCGCTGTGATTCTCGTGGAACGTATCGTCACAGAGTGAACGCCAAGTGAAGACGGTACTTCCCTCCGTGGCCGACCGTGTCTACCTTCGCGGTCCCCATTCTAAGGAGAGACGACCATGGCCTTTGAACTCCCCCCGCTGCCCTACGCGAAAGACGCACTGTCTCCGCACATCACGGCTGAGACCCTCGATTTTCACCACGGCAAGCACCACAACGCCTACGTCACCAACCTGAACAAGTTGCTCGACGGTAAGCCCGAGGCAAACAAGAGCCTCGAGGACATCATCATGAGCAGCGAAGGCGGCGTGTTCAACAACGCAGCCCAAATCTGGAATCACACATTCTACTGGAAGTCGATGAAGCCCAACGGTGGAGGCCAGCCAACGGGCGACCTGCTCGCTGCGATCAAGCGCGACTTTGGTTCGTTCGACAAGTTCAAAGAAGAGTTCACCGCCGCGGCAACAACGCAATTCGGCTCAGGCTGGGCGTGGCTCGTGGAGCAAAATGGTAAACTCGCAGTTACAAAGACCGGCAACGCCGACTTGCCCATGAAGCACGGTCAAAAGGCACTGCTCACGATCGATGTATGGGAGCACGCCTATTACATCGACTTCCGCAACCTGCGCCCGAAGTACATCGAGACGTTCCTCACGAGTCTCGCCAACTGGGACTTTGCGCTCGAGAATTTGAAAAAGTAAATTGCGTTTACGTTTTCAGAATTCGATTGGTTCTGTTTGGCCCGACTTTCGTTTTGGCTCGATCTGATCATGTGTCGTGACAGGCGTGCCAACCGCTTACACATGGGGCGGATCTCGCGTTCACGATCGCAAATGGCGGTGGTCGAGTGACTCCCCCGGGGCGACAACGAGTTATGATAAGGAGCGAGTCAATGAAATGCAGCTTGTGGGTCAGTCTTGTCGTCGCTTGCAGCACGAACAATGCGTCCCCGATGTCGGACGGTGCCGCCGTGAGCGACGGCGACGCCACCTCGCTGGACGCCGCTCCTGATACCGTCGCAGATTCGGGAGTGCGAAGTGTCAACAGCCCTGGCACGAGCGCGCTGCTCGACCAAATGAAGCAAAACGACGCGAAAAACTACGAGACGAGCGTGAGCGCCGGTGTGAAGTTTCTCCCAACCAAGGACGGGATGAGCTTTTACGCGTACTGGCTTCCCTCTGACTTCGACACGACGAAGAACGGCTTCGTCGTTTCTCTACACGGCCACGGATCATTCGTCTCATCCGACTTTGTCGCCTGGCAGAACGACCTTGCGAGTCGCAAATACGGATTCATCGCGCTGCAGTGGTGGTTCGGAAGAGATCAAACGCCTGCCGACTACTATCTCCCTAGCGAGATCTACCCGGAGCTGCAGCGTGAACTTGCGGAGCAAAAAGTCGTCACTGGCAAATTGCTGCTTCACGGATTTAGTCGTGGCGCCGCGCAAACATATGCACTCACCGCGATGGACAAGGCAAGCCCGTCCCCTCTCTTTCGAATGACGATCGCGAATGCCGCGGGAGTCTTCTCAACCTACGAGCCAAACGCCGAAGTCGAAGCAGGGAAGTACGGCGCTCTTCCGTACACCGGAACGTCATGGGTCCTCTTCTGTGGTGGAAAAGACCCGGAGCCCGATCAAAGCGGCTGCCCGGCCATGGAGAAGTCACGCACCTGGATCGAGAAATATGGTGGCAAGATCGAGCTCTTTATCAACGATCCCACCGCCTCGCACGGCGGGTTTCAGACGAATTCCGCCAACTCGGCGAAAGCACTTGATGTCTACCGGAGCCTGACCGGCTTCTAAATCACAAACTCGCACGATATAGCGCTGCCAAGTCAGCCTCCGTGCACGGCCTTGGGTTGCTCTGATGACATGCGTCTTGCAACGCCTTCGCTGAGAGTTTCGCGACGTCAGATTCGCTAACGCCCTCGCTGCCGAGACCGGAAGGCAATCCAATGCGGCTTCGCAACGCACGCAGCGCATCGGCGCAGCTTTTCGCCTTGGCGTCGAAAATTGATCGGACGCGGTCCAATTTATCGGCAACGACGCGTTCGTTAAATTCGACAACCGCGGGCAAGCACAGCGCATTGGCAAGACCGTGATGCATGTCTTTCTCGCTCGAGAGCGGATGCGCGAGCGAGTGGCACGCGCCGAGGCCCTTTTGAAACGCAACGGCCCCCATCATGGCCGCCTTCATCATGCCGCCGCGCGCTTCGAGGTCTTTGCCGTGCACCGTCGCTTGCTCGAGATGCTTCGCGCACAGCTCAAGGCCCATGAGCGCGATACCGTCGGCCATCGGGTGATCGCCAAGCGACACGTAGGCTTCGAGGCAGTGCGTCAGCGCGTCAAAGCCCGTCGCTGCGGTGACGCGCGAAGGCATGCTCACGGTGAGCTCGGGATCAAGAATCGCCACTTTTGCGAGCAAATACGGGCTAAAAATAACCGTCTTGCGACCATTGGCCTTGAGCGTCACGACACCTGAGCGCCCGACTTCGCTGCCGGTTCCCGCGGTCGTCGGAATTGTAATAATTGGTGGTACATTTTGCGTGATGAATGCGTCACCACCCGTTGCATCGTCGTAGTCGACGAGTGGGCGCTCATGCGTCGTCTTCAGAGCGATGAGTTTGCCAGCATCGAGCGGCGAGCCGCCACCCACGCTCACGATCACGTTCGCACCCAATGCGCGGTACGCCTCAACGCCTGCAAACACATTCTCTTCAACGGGATTGGGCGCGACGGCGTCAAACACGCTTGCGACGATGTTGGCATCTTCGAGGATCGCTTTCACCCGCGCGGCGATGCCAACCTTCACAACGCCTGGGTCGCACACAATGAGCGCGCGAGTCCCGCCTACGCGCTTCACATGGTCAACCACCTTTGTAACTGCACCTGCGCCAAATACGATGGTGGTCGGAAAGCTCCAGGTCACGATGCTCATGAAGTGAATGGTACTGCACGAAAATTCGCGAAACGAGCGCGTTAAATCGATTCGAAATAGCGCGCCAATTCCCATTCTGTAACAACGCGTTCGTACTGCCGCACTTCCCACTCTCGGGTCCGCACGTAGTGGTCGACGAACGGCTCGCCGAGGAGCTCTCTCGCAGCCGCTGACTGCGACAGCAGCTGCGTTGCGTCTTTGAGTGTGCGCGGCAGCGGCGTAATGGCTTCTCGCGACACCGATGCGTCACCCGACGACGGTGGCGGCGCCGACTTCGCGTGTTCGATTCCATAGAGGCCCGCCGCAAGCACGGTAGCCATCGCGATGTAGGGGTTCATGTCCGCAGCGGTTTGGCGATATTCGAGTCGTGTCGAGGACATGCTGCCAGGTATCGCGCGAATAGACGCCGTGCGATTTTCAATGCCCCACGTCGCGTTCAATGGCGCCCATACGCCGGGCACATAGCGCTTGTAGCTATTGATCGTTGGCGCGTAGAGGGCCGTCAATTCCGGCATCAGCTCGAGCT
This sequence comes from Myxococcales bacterium, assembly GCA_023248745.1. GTDB lineage: Bacteria > Myxococcota_A > Polyangia > Polyangiales > Polyangiaceae > JAHFDX01. The sequence continues at coordinate 5,959 of JAHFDZ010000160.1, forward strand.
GACCCGCAAGGTACGAAAGCGCGAGCGTGCTCAAATTGTGCGGGCCGCTTTCGTCGTAGAACAAGTTACATTTATCGGTCTTCGACCAAAGCGACTGATGAATGTGCCCGCTCGAACCTGGCAAGTCGTGGTTCCACTTGGCCATGAACGTGACCGAGAGGCCCATCCGATGGACAAGTTGCTTGAGCATCGTCTTGAACAAGGCTGCCTTGTCCGCCATTCGAAGCGCGTCGTCGTAGCGAAGCGCTATCTCGTACACACCGGGACCTGTCTCGGTGTGAAAGCCTTCGATTGGAATGTCGAACGCTTCCATCTCGTCGAGAATGGCGTGAGACAACTCTTGGTGCTGGCCCGATCGCAACCACGAGTACCCGAACATGCCCGGCGAGAGCGGCGTCAGGTTTCGATATCCCTTTTCGCGCAAAGATTCAGGGGTCTCTTTGAAGATGAAGAATTCGAACTCGGCTGCGAACGTTGCCTTGAAACCCATCGCATCTGCACGCGCAAGCACTCGCTTGAAGAGCGACCTGGGGCAAGCCGGATGCGGCTCACCATCCAGAGTTGCAAAGTCGAGCAGGTAGGCGGCAGTACCTGGCTCCCACGGGATCATTCGTAACGTTGAAAGATCAATTTTGGCTTTCGCGTCGGGGTATCCTGTATCCCAACCGGTTACCTTAGCGTTGTCATAAAGAACATCGGCGATGTCCCAACCAAAGATGACGTCGCAAAAGCCGATGTCGGTTTCGATCGCCGAATAGAACTTATCGAGCGAGAGATACTTGCCGCGCAGCACGCCATCAATATCGAAGCCACCAACCTTAACGCGGCGCACGCCTCGCGCCTCGAACTCACGTCGAACTTCGTTCGCGTTCATCTTTTCACCTATTAGCGACGACGGTATCAGGGCGCTTCGCGATTGCGAATCAGCTCGATTGCAAACTGCTCAAGCACCGCAGACATGAAGCGCGCGGGATCCATCGCCTCGTCATCTTCAGGCAACTCACCACGCGCAAAGAGCGGCGCCTCAGGATGAAACTGCGTGCCAATCATAGAGAACGGCGCTGGCGCGAGGGCGAAGGCCTCTGGAATCGTGGTGCATTGTCCGTTTTTGCAATGAAGGCTCGTTGCCGACACATCCCAGTGTTTCCGCAAAAGCTCGAATGCGAGCGCATCGACGTGGGACTCCTGCATGCCGCGCGTTAGGCGCCGACCGGAATCGCCGGCGCGACTCCAAAGAGGGTCGAAAGGATCGTACGCGACCGCGACGCGCGTCGATGAATCGCCCGGCCAAGCGCGAACGACGTGTGACGATTGCCAGAAGCCGTCGATGGTCTCGCCCGTCGTTCGACGCAGCCATTTTTTGTAGCACTGATCGATCTGTTTGAGATCGCACTCGCGAAGGAGCGCGAGGATCTGCCCGCCTCCGCACAGCCCAAGCAGCGGCGTCCGTTGTTCGTGCACGACCGTCGCTAGGTGCGCCATCCCACCTTGCGACGGTGGCAAGAGTGGGTTGTACATCCACCGATCGGTACCGGATGGGTCTTGCCTTGTCGTGACCGCATAATCCCAGGCGTTCGAACCCGAAAGTACGACGATCGGCTTGGGGTAGCTCTGGTCGATCCATTCAGAAATGGCAGGGTCGTCTCCGCGCACAAGTTCGATCTTTGGGTACCAACCAACGCGCCGGAACGACTTAGTCAAGAAACTTGCGTGATACCGATCGTTGATGACGCCGTGACCTTCTTCCGACGCAACTTGTGCAGACGGATTGGCGTTCACCGACAGCACCCAAGGTGTCACGAGCGGCTTGTCACTTGTATCGAGGAGCTGCAGCTCTCTGATATCGACGGGCGAGCTGGCTGAAAAAGTCAGCTCAAGAACTTCGTCGAGCGGAACCGTAAAGTACCGGTACCTTGTTGGGAAATCACGTTGACTATCAAGTTTGTGAATAACTTGTTCGCCCTGCCGCGTGCCGCGGACTGCAATCTCAAACCGCGCCTTCGGGTGCGGTTGAAAGTGAAGCGTAAAGCCGCGTTCTTCGGGTGCGGCGAGTTCATTGAGAGCGACATAAAGCGCAGAGAGACGCTGACGGGGACGAAACGTCGCCGAAAATGTTGTGAGCAAATAGCCCGTACCCAAGTCGCCATCGGACAACACCGCTCGCGCTTTTTCCGAAATGGGCGAGGTTGCACGATCGAGAAGCGATCGTGGGCTTCGCCACAAAAATACGTCGGCGGGAGCGAGGCCTGTCGCGTCAACGATCCGCACGCCGCACGCGACCTCGCGCGCAAACCGCAGCCCACGTTCGTCGCCATCGGCAACGAGCGGTCGCCAAGATTGCGGTCCGCAGTCTCTCACTTCCCACGCGGGTTTCGATCTGGTGTCAAAAGCCGCGCGCGTAACAAATCGCGCCGGTGACTCCCACTCCGTTGAGAATGTAACGGGCGCAGGCGCTATCGCCATTGGACTTTGCGAAGGCTCACCGCAAGCCCCAAGCGTGGAAGCGGCCGCGAGGGCAAGAGCAAACCCCCGCACGGGTGCGCTTAGAACGGGACGTCTTTCGTTGCACATCCAAGCAGAATCGAAACCGTTGCAAGCGGATCGGCCTTCACCTTGTCGCAAGGCGTTCCGCACAGGAGAATTTTCGTCTTATTGGTGTTGTACTGCCAACCCGCTGCCTTGTCGCAGGTCTTGGTCGCATCGCGGTTGACGGTTTCTTCGGGGCCGTTGCTCGGCTTGAAAATCACATTGACCTTGTCGGGGTCGACAGTGCCACCGTCGTTGGCAGGTGGAATGTCAAACTCGCATGAAAGCGCTTCGCGACTCACCTTTTCGAGCGCATCGTTGAGTTGTGTCGCGAAACTAGAACCGCCGTCACCCAAGTTGGTCATGTCGACGTGGCAGTCGCCAATGGTGGGGTCGGTATTCGTGTAGCTGCAAGTTGCCGAAGACGCTGTGCCGCCCAGGTATGCGAGCTTCGACAACATTTGGCGGGCGGGTTCGCTACCCGGCGCGCCCAGGACGAAGGTCTTGATTTCGATACTGGTAGCGAGCGTTGCGGATGAGAAAAGCGCGTCGATTGAAGCCTTGTCTGCGTTGCACGTTTCGCTGCCGTCGGTGAGCAAAACGACGAATCGCTTTCCTTTCGCCGTCAGGTTGTTCATGTAATTGTAACCACCGTTGATCATTGACGCGACGATCGGCGTTGAGCCCTTTGGGGTCACACCCGCGAGGCTCGTGTTGACCGCCGAAATATGGCTGGGCGTCACAGGTGCGATCGCCAAATTGGGTGCCGACGGTGCGCCGCACGAATCGTTGTTGTTGAAATACATGAGGCCGACGCTGTTCTGGGTCGGCATCGCGGCGATTGCCACCTTGAGCGCGTCGCGCGTAATTTCCCACTTCGAGTCTTTTGTCGCGTCGACCTTCTTGGGGAATTTTTCGCAATTCGTCGACGTGTCGATTGGAGGCGGATTGCAGTTCATGCTTCCGCTTCGATCGACGACGAAGAGAATGTTTGCCGGCTGCCTTGGTGCTTGAACGTTCGCCGCCGCGCATGCCGCATCGGCGGTAACGGGCGCGTCTTTGTCGCCTCCAGGAGGGTCTTTGGCATCGTTGTCGACGACAAAGCCGGTATCGGTGCGAGTCGGCCCGTCGACTGTGCCGCCACCTGACCCGTCGCTTCCGCACGGCGCGCTGCCGTCGCAGAAGACGCTGGCGTCTGGCCCCGCAGGAAGCGTGTCACACGCTGACGACATGCCGATGAACCCAAGTATTGCTGTCGCGAGGGCCCTACCCCTCAACTGAGAACTTCTCATGGCCTCTCACCTCGTCGAACTTGGGTTGTGGGCACGCGCTCGCGGGAAAACGCGACGAGCGAACTCTTCGCGAATTCCGTCTTGCATTGAATATCACGCTGACACTGAGCAACGTGAATTGTCGACGCCTCAATCTCGTCCTCACATCACAAGAAGCCTTGAAGCCTGCATGCAGTTGAGCGTCGCTCGCACACATTCCCCCCTAACGTAAGTGTCCCGTTAGCGCACACGCGTCAAGCTTTGCGATCGGCGGTTGCACCTCACTCCCACCTGAACGCGATGAAGTCCGCCGAATCGGTGAGACGCAAATGAGCAAACGCGAGTCACATTAAGCAACGCTGAAAAGATTGCTCAACACTGTTCCCGCAGTAGGCTTGCCAAATGCGGAGCATGCGACATTCGCGCGTCGGCGCGCGGTGGTTTCGGTCTTCGGTGCTCGTTGTGATGGGCGTCTTCGGAGCGTGCAGCAGCCAGCCACCCAGCGATCCGGCCTCTTCGGCATCGTCGCAGAAGGACGCAACCGCCGGTCAAGACGCGCGCAACGACACCGGCACTTCGACAAGTGACGACGCGAGTCACGACGCTCCAGTTGTCTCTGACACGACCCTCGACCCTCTTGATGCAACCGCTGACGCGACCACCGACGGCAGCATGACTGATGCAACCGTTGACGGCCCCATCTTCGTGTTCGACGGCGGCGTCACATCCGACGTCGTCACCGCAGACTCTGCTTGTGCCGCGCAAACGTATTCGGCATCGGCGGCGCCGCTCGATATCTACGTCGTTCTCGATCGCTCTGGCAGCATGCACGAGCCTGGATCGACCGCCACCCAAGCGCTTGGCGATTGCAACGTTGGCCAGAGCTTCAACTCGAAGTGGTGCAAGTCGATCAATGCGCTTTCCGACTTCTTCAACTCACCGAAAATGGTTGGCAACCGTGCAGCGCTCAACTTCTTCTCGACGTCAGTGACGACCGCGTGCGACGGCAACGCGTACAGCTCAGCGCTCGTTCCTGTTGGCGTCGGATTTCTGAGCCTGCCAGACCCCGCATTTGACACGGGACTCAACGCCGCAACGCCAGGCGGAGGCACGCCCACGTATGCCGCCGTCAAAGGCATCGTCAAGTTCACAAGTAACGCGCAGGTCATCACGCCAGGTCGCATTCGCGTTGCGATTCTCATGACCGATGGCGAACCCACGAGTTGCACGCTGAGCGAGAGCGTCAGCCGAGACGAGTTGCAAGCGCACTTCACCGCCACGGGCGTTCGCACCTACGCGGTGGGAATGGATGGCGCGGGCTTCGATTGGCTCGAAGTCGTTGCAACAGGTGGCAACGGGGGTCTTCACACGTCGAAGATCGGCAACTTGACGAACACATGCGGCAACGGAAAGGCGAGCTGCTACCACTGGAACGTCGGCAACGGCGACGGCTCCGTGCTGCTCGAAGCGTTCAGTCAAATCACGCGCCTTGCCGCGGGATGCAGCTTCAAGATGCCAACGACGGATGGCGGCATCGTTGATCCGAACAAGATCAAGCTCGAATATTTGCCCCAAGGCAAGACGCCAGCAACGAACCTTAATCGCGTCACCAATCTCGCCGCGTGCACGACCGACGGTGGAACAGGCGGCTTCTACTTCGACGACAACACGAACCCAAAGTTGATTCAGCTGTGCCCGACGTCATGCGGTACGCTGCAAGCGGACATCGAGGGTAAGGTCAACGTCCTTGTCGGTTGCCTCGGAAGCTAAACGAACGAATCGGCAGGCAGTTGCTCGAACCGCTGCGGGAGATTTCTGAATGAAGATGCGACGACTTTTGTCTTTCTCGGTGGCGCTGACAATCGTGGCCGCATGCAGCAGCAACTTGCCCGAGGGCGGAAACGATGCGGACGCAGACGCCGGGAGCGGAGGCGGCAAGTCCGATGCTTCGGGTACCGACGCAAGCACGGGAGATGCGACAACACTGCCGGACGGAACCCCCAACGTTGATGCCACAGTCGGCGACGGCTCCGTGAGCGACGCCATCATCACTAGCGATTCGTCAAGTGACGGAACGATTGCCAATGACGGCAACGGTGGTGACGCGATCGCTACTGGCGACGCCCCAGGCGACGTCGTCTTCCAATTTGATACGGGCACCAAGACAGACGGCGGGCTCACAACCGACTCCGCGTGCGCGCAGACATCCGTGACCGCGCAGGTTGTGCCGCTCGACATGTATGTGTTGTTCGATCGGTCCAGCAGCATGGCCGATCTCTGGCCATTCACGAGCGATTGCAATGTTGGAAGCACGATCGCATCGAAGTGGTGTTACGCGGTCAACGCGCTCGCCGACTATTTCGACTCAAGCGACGCCACGGGCAATGCCGCAGCGCTTCAATATTTTCCGATCAGCAGCGGCACGTGCGGAGGCGGTGGCTACTCCTCACCAGCATCGCCAACGTCGAGTTTTCGTTCGCTGCCTTCAACCGGCTTTAATTCATCGCTCAACGGGCAGAGCCCAGACGGCAGCGATACGCCGCTCGAAGGCGCGATCCGCGGCATCACCGGGTTCACCAGCAATACCGCCAATCAACGCGCTGGCCGCAAGCTCATCGGAGTTCTCATTACCGACGGCGACCCAACAGGCACCTGTTCAAACACCATCAGTACGCTCAAGGGCATCCTGAACACGCACTACACGAGCACCAGCATTCCAACGTTCATCATCGGCATGACGGGCGCGACGTTCGCGAACCTCGAAACGATCGCTGAAGGTGGGGGCGCCCCACTTCACAATGACAAAGTAGGAACGCTTACCAACGCATGCGGAACGAGCGGAAGCACGTGTCGGCATTGGAATGTGAACAATGGAAACGGAAGCGCGCTCACCGAAGCCCTCAAGCAGATCCAAAAGAGCGCCGTGTCTTGCACCTTCACGATGCCCAAGACTGACGGCGGAATTATCGATCCGAATCAAGTGAAGGTGAGCTACCGCCCCGGAGGCACAGGAACACCAGAGACCTTTAGCAAGGTCACCAATGCCGCAAGCTGCACGAATGCCGGCGGTTTCTACTACGACAACAATTCGTCACCCAGTTCGCTCACTTTGTGCCCGTCGACTTGCACCACGGTTCAGGCCGATTCCAAAGCTAAGGTCGAGATCCTTCTCGGATGCCTCGGCAGTTAATGACTCTTATCGTGACTTAGCCACCGTCCTTTCGCGATCGCGCGCTCGTTTGCGCGTCTCTTGAACTGGCACTCGCAACCGGCACGTAACCGACCGGCTTCGCATCGCGAAGCCGCGTCAACGCGGAGGCAGCGTCATGGTGAAACGCACGTGGTCGATTTTGGGCGTGGTGAACGTTGCTGCGGTGTTTATCGCGTGTTCGAGCGATTCCATCGTTGACACAAGTGGTGAAGGGCCCGGTGACGGATCTTCCACAACGTCGTCGACGACTCTTCGCGACGCAAATTCGAACGACACGAAAACTAGCGACGACGCGATCGCGGATGCGAGCGTTGGCGACGCGGATCAACGCGACGCAATCCCAGAGCCGGATGGAGCGCTGCCTGATGTAAGTATCGCGGATTCGTCAAATAACGGATCGAACGACGCAATCGCAGACACGGCCGCCGATACCAAGCCCGACGTGACGTTCAGTTTTGACACCGGCCTTCCAACAAATGACGGCGGGCTCACGGCAGACGCAGCGTGCGCTCAAGGCACCGCAACCGCGAAAGCGATCGCACTCGATATGTACGTGATGCTCGACCGTTCGGGCAGCATGGGCACAGACTGCAACATTGGCTCGACCACCAATTCGAAGTGGTGCAAGGCGATCAACGCGCTTTCAACCTACTTTGGCGCGACAGACGCGGCGGGCAACGCGGCTGCGATTCAGTACTTCCCGCTCGACACAGGCGGCGCTTGTGACGGAACTGGATATAGTTCCGCGGCTTCACCATCAAGCAGCTTTACGTCTCTTCCCTCATCGGGATTCAACGCGTCGCTCAACGCACAGACGGCGAGCGGAGGCACCCCCATGGAAGGCGCCATCCGCGGCATCACGGGCTTTACTTCTGCCGCGATCAATCAGCGCGCCGGACGCAAACTCATCGGTGTGCTCATCACCGACGGCGAACCCAA
>JAHFDZ010000161.1 GCA_023248745.1 Myxococcales bacterium
TTGACGTTGCGTGATCAATGGCTTCGATGCCAAACGTGTTGTGAGGACGCGAGCCATGACCGCCGCCAACGTCTTCGAACGAAGGGGCGAACTTTTGATAGTTTCGACGCTCGACGAAACGAAACGCGACGTCCCCAAGCGGCGTCGCAATCTCGATGCTGCGATACGTGCCCCCATTTTCGTCGCGATCGAGCATCGGCTCAGCCAGCAACGTGCCTCCTCTTGGCTCGAGAAACGCAATCGTTTTGTCGAGATCTGCGACCGCAAAGCTGAGGCTCATCACGCCCGCGGGATGACGACGTAAAAAACGTGCAGCCTTCGACTGTTGCGTGAGCGGCGATGAGACGGCCACGCGAACGCCACCGGCGCCGAAGACCACCGATTGTTGCCCGCTGCGCGCGACGAGGGCTTCCGACGCGCGGGCGACTTCTTTGAAGTCGAGCTTTTGCGTGTAGAACACACGCGATCGCTCCAGGTTTTCGACGACGAAGTGCATCGAATCGTAACCGAGAATGCCGAGGCTCATGTGCGCGAGGATGCCACTGTTTGACAAAGGCAAGAAGAGGGCTCGCAAAGGGGTGGGCCAAGCGACGACATTTCCGCTTTTTGTCGAGGAAAAACGCGGGATGGACCTGCCCACCCCCTCGCTCCGGAAGTCGCCTTGTGTTACTCCCCGACCATGTCGCGCGACGGAGCCCCACTAAGCCGCAAGCCTACGAAGTACCTCTTCGTCACAGGTGGAGTCGTGTCCTCCATCGGAAAGGGTCTCGCAAGCGCGTCGATTGGCGCGCTGCTCGAGGCCCGTGGCCTTCGTGTCACGCACATGAAACTCGATCCGTACATCAACGTCGATCCCGGCACGATGAGCCCGTATCAACATGGTGAAGTCTTCGTGACCGACGACGGCGCCGAAACCGATCTCGACCTTGGCCACTACGAGCGCTTCACCACCCTACGCACCTCTCGCCAAAACAACCTGACCACTGGTCGCGTCTATGAAGCCGTCATCTCAAAAGAGCGACGGGGTGAATACCTTGGCGCAACGGTTCAGGTCATTCCGCACATCACCGACGAGATCAAGCAGCGCGTGCGTGACGCGACTGAAGGCGTCGACATTGCGATCATCGAAGTCGGCGGAACCGCAGGCGACATTGAGTCGTTGCCCTTCCTCGAAGCAATTCGTCAACTCAAGCTCGAGGCTGGCCCACAAAACGCGCTCAGCTTGCACGTCACGCTCGTGCCCTACATCGCGTCGGCCGGCGAACTCAAGACCAAGCCCACGCAGCACGCCGTCAAAGAGATGCGCGAGATCGGCATTCAGCCCGACATCTTGATTTGCCGCTGTCAGATGCCGCTTTCACGCGCGCTCAAAGAGAAGATTGCGCTCTTCTCGAACGTGCCCGTGCAGGCGGTCATCGCAGCGCCAGACGTCAACTGCATTTACGAAGTACCGCTGTCCCTTCACGCCGAGGGCATCGACGATCTCATCGCCGATCGGCTCAACATGTGGACGCGAGGACCAGAGCTCGCAACGTGGCGACGCATCGTCGAACGTTTCAACAAGCCCACCCGCGGCAGCGTCAAGATCGGCATCGTGGGTAAGTATGTGCACCTGAAAGACGCATACAAATCGCTCCACGAAGCGCTCGTACACGGCGGACTCTCGAACGATTGCAAAGTCGATCTCGAGTACATCGATTCGGAGCAGATCGAACTCGATGGGCCCGACAAGCACCTCTCGCACGTCGACGCTGTGCTCGTTCCGGGCGGCTTCGGCGATCGCGGAACCGAGGGCAAGATCATGGCGATCGAGTATGCCCGCACGCAGCGCGTTCCATTTTTCGGCATCTGTCTCGGGATGCAACTCGCGGTCGTCGAATACGCGCGGCACATCGCAGGCCTTGAGAGTGCAAATTCAAGCGAGTTCGATCAAGACGCTCCACACTTGGTGATCGATCTCATGCCCGAGCAACGCGGCGTTCGCAACAAAGGTGCCACCATGCGTCTCGGCGCGTACCCATGCACGCTCGAGCAGGGCACGCTTGCGGCCAGCATCTATGGCATGAGCGAGATTTCAGAACGTCACCGACATCGTTACGAATTCAGCAACGAGTACCGTGATCGGCTCACCGCTTCCGGCCTTGTGCTCTCAGGCACGTCGCCCGACAAGCGCCTCGTCGAAATGATCGAGCTTCGCGATCATCCCTACTTCGTGGGCTGCCAATTTCACCCCGAGCTCAAGAGCCGACCCGCGGAGCCGCATCCTCTCTTTGCGCGATTCGTTCAAGCTGCGCTCGAGCGGCAAGCCTCACGTCCAAAGCCAGAGACGCGATCCAGCCAAGAGCCGCTCGCGATCAATTGAGCGGCAGCGTTATTTGTGCGCGCTCAGCCACGCGAGCACGTCTGCACGAACGCTGAGCGCCGTCTCATCCTTCGGGTTCGCGTGCCAACCGTGCTTGAGACCGTCGACCTCTCGGTAAGTCACTGCGACCTTCGCAGCGTCAAGTGCGGCTTTCATCGTGCGACTCTGCCCAACAGGGACCGTTGGATCGTCAACACTGTGCGTGAGAAAGAAGGGAGGATCTGTCGCGCCGGCGTACGTCGTTGCAGAGGCCGACTTGCAGATACCGTTCGCGTCCGCTGAGTTGGGCGCGCAAGGCGTCGTTGAGCTTCCGAGGCCGATCAACTTCTTTTCGGCGTTTGCAGATCCTGCGCGCGCGGGATCGTTGAAGAGCGCATTCCAATCGGAAGGACCGAAGTACGTCACGACACCCTGAACGCGATTCGATTCCTTAGCGCCCTCAGCACAGTCGTTCGGTGTGAACGTGGGGTCGTCTCCAGTCGTGCCAAGGAAATTGGAATAGAACCCACCGGCTGAACTGCCGAACGCGAAAATGTGGTTCGCATCGATTCGATAGGTGGCAGCCTTCATTCGTAACCACGATATGGAACATTTGATGTCCATTACAGCGGCAGGAAACGCAACCTCTCCACCGGAGAAATCCGAATAGACGCGATAGTTCACCACGAACGCAGCGATGCCCGCCGTCTTCAAGATCTCTCCCCATGCAACTTCGGAATCGCCACCCTTGTCGCCGCTCGAGAAGCCGCCACCATGAATCACAATCACCGCGGCGACCGGCGTCGTACGCGCGGGCAGGTACAAGTCGCCCGCGAGATCGATCTTTCCGACCGTTCGGAACAACAAGTCCTTCTTGATCTCGGCCGCGAGTGGTGACGTGTCGACGTCGGCTCCGGCATCGACGGCAGCCACAGCGTCGGTCGAGGAATCGGCCAATGCGGAATCGGGATGGTCGGAAATCGCAGTGCTACAGGCCACGAGCGACAAACCGACAAGCCGTTCCAAACGTACAAACTTCATCTTGCTCTCCTCATCTAAGTTTCGCTCACCCGGGGCCGCATTGTTGCCATTTGAAAAACGTTATGGGCTCAGGGCTTGTTTGAGCATGCGCGAGTTGATGGTTCCCAACTCCGGATGCGCGACGACATACGCAAGCATGGCATCGTATCGATCCCACTGAACTTTCTTCTCGGTTTCTGTCTTCAATCCGATGTCACCGATTGCCGTTAGATCAAAGGGAGGTGTGCGTGGCTGACTCTTCTCGTCGCCGTCGACATAGAACACGTTGATCCAAGGCGTCTTGCGCGAGTGAAAATTGTCGTCGTGCCATTTCAGGTTGATGAATGCGGGTCGCGTCGCAGGAGCCGCCGCGATGGCAGGCTCGATGATCGCGGTGTCGACAGCAATGGCGGACGGGTTTTCGTATGCCTTCACCTCCACGTGTTCGGGTCGCAGCTGCAAGCCGTACTTGGTCGCCCCCAGCTCTGTTGTACGACCGTGAACAAGCGTGAAGAATGCACCCTTCTGTTTGTAGATGGCGGCCATCGCGCTCTCGTTGCGAGAGTCTCCAGTTTCGGTCACGACCACGTAAGGAGCGTACCCGATGACATCTTTGAGATGCTGATAGCCACCGCTCGCGCCCAACGCTTGCCCGCTAGCCAAATCCAACTTGTGCTCTTCATAGTTGAGAATCGTGCTCGAGAGGTTTGCGTCAGACATGCTCGCCAGTCCCATCCAATCGAAATTAGCGTAGTACGGATACGGTACACGAAGGTGATACGAGACCGCGACCATCGGAGAAGTCGCGATGCGTTTCATCAGCTCGGGCGCCTTCGTCTCGTAGAGCTGCACCATCGGGTCCATCAAGTAGATGTCCATGGGGACCTTATATTTCTCATGCAAATCGATCACGCGATTGAGGGTCGCGATGCTGTCGTCGCCATAGACCCAATCGTGAACATTCAAGATGAACGAGACGTAGAGCTTCTTCTCGAGCACAAACGGCGCACTCGCGTCCGTCGTCGCCTGTGCGCTTGCCTCGGACGCGTCGGCTAAGACCGCGGCGTCAGGGAGGCCATTGGCGACGTTGTTCGACTGAGATCCGCACGCGGATCCAAAAATTGCAAAGGCGATACACGCAGGACGAAATGCCATCGTAGATCCACTTCCTCTACCCCTTTCAACCGGCACGGTGACGCGCACTAAGAGCTAACCAAGGAGTAAGCGGCATTCTCGATAGAATGTCATCGACGTTGACTGTCAATTAATATGACTTTTTAAGGCAACTACGGTTGCAGCTTTCTCAGATCGATAAGGTCAGGAACCTTGACCCATTTCGCTTTGCCGGAATCGACGTACTTGGTCTTGATCTCTTGAAGGAGCGCTCCCACCACTTGTGCATTGGGCGTCTGGCCAAAACTCGCAACGAGCACGTGTGAGTGCACCATCCCGGGCTTTCGCGCCGATACCGCGCTCTCAATTTGCGCAAGCGTCGCTGCGGAGTCGTCGTTTCCGTAACCACATTGCGTGGGTGAGACAACGCCACTCGCAACCTCGGCCGAGCAAGGAACAGGATTGGCAGTCGGAAGGACCAACGTTCCTGTCGATGCCGGCGTCGTCCAGTTGGAACCGGACTCGGCATACCAGCTCGAAATCATGTCCTTGATCTCATAGGGGTACGCCGTGTGGCAGTACTGTGGTCCCGTGCAACTTGCTCCGGCACCCTGATCAGGAAGCGACTTGAGGCAGTACTCGATCACACCCGTCACCGCTTCGAACTTGGCGGTCTGTACGGCTTTGACCCAATCGACAGAGGAGCAAATATTGGACACATGCCGAACGGTAACGCCGAGGGCTTCAATGTTGGCGCGTTGCTTGAGTAGCTCTGCCTCCATCTTCTCGGTGGTGTAATTCCGATCGGTGGGTACGTACCCCGCTCCGTTTGCGTGAAGGCCGATCGCATCGCCATTCGACTCAAGCTCTTTCAAAATGTTCACGTCATACGTCTTGCTCTTCTCGACGATCTCCGCAGCCTCCCAGGTGACAATCGCTCCGTTCGCGTGAAAGAGCGCCGCGGTCGATCGAATGTTGGTGACGTACCGATCGAAGGTCGTCTTGTCGACCAACAGTTCAGGAGCTTCGAGATGGAACGTGAACGCGAGATACAGCGGCTGAATTTCTGTCGGCGAAATCACGCTCGCCTCACCTCCTGCATCGACGCTGGTGCCTCCGTCAGCCGTTTTACCAGGAGCGTCAACTCGCGACGATCCACACGCGGAAAGGACAAGCGCGGCCACTGCCGCGACCCACGGGTTGCGCATTGCGTACCTCCATGGCGTGTCTTGCACAGTGCGCGCCGTCGCGAATTGCCGCACCAAACATGCGCTTTCACGACAAATTCAACGTCGCGACAAGGTCGCCGTTTTGTCCAGTGGCCTGAACGAGGAGCCACCACATGCGGCGGGGCAGTTGGTCAAGTCGAAAACGCGGGGTCCTCGACTACGGCGTCACGCGGACGACTGCCCTCACGCCATAGTGATCAGACAACGGCACCTTTCCGGCAACGGTGTGCGATCCATCGTCAGCACGCCGCATCCCATCGACGATGTCTTCGTCGAAAGTGCGCTTTGCACTCACCGTAGAAGCCGGCGCGAAGCTCGACAGGAAGATATGGTCGATCCACGAATTTTGATCGCCGTCAGTATTGTGGTTGGCGACGCAGAACGTGCAACTTGGAACGTAACTCGCGCTAACGGCTTCTTGAAACGACGCGAGCACTGCAAGCGTCTTTGCGCCATACGCGGGAAGCAACTTGCCCGCATCGCCAGGATCACCAATACCGTGTGCCTTGTCTTCGGGCGTGGCATTGAGATCACCCATGACAATCGCGCGCTTGGTGCCACTCTTGCTCGAAACCCAAGAGACGAGTTGTTTGCCCTGAAGGGCCTGCTCGGCAATCCAACCGTTGTCGTCGCCAGCGCCGAACTGGCCCGTATAGGGGTAAAATGTTGGGTCCGAAAAGTAGGGTGAGAGGTGCGTGCAATAGAGATCAACCTCTGCGCTATTTGCGAGCTTTGCAGTCGCTTTGGCGACGGTGCGGCGGGTCCAAGTGCCTGGCAGAACGAATTGCTCAGCTCCCGACAGAGGAACGCGCGAAAGCATCAAGATTCCACTTTGCCCCTTGTACGCGAGGCCACCGTGCACGTTCGTTGTGCACTCGGTCTTCATTTCGTTGAACGTTGAGGTCGGAAGAGACGCCGCGAAGCAGCCGTAGCAACGCTTTTCGGCCGCAAAGAGCAACTTCACTGCGCTGCCCGCGCACTTTGCCTTTGCGCACTCGGTACTCGTCGCCATCCCGTCAAGGGAACCAGGAATCGTCGAGCAGTTGTCCTTGAGGCAATCGAGACCGACAGCCAACGCTTCGGCTTGGTCGGTCACGCAAGGCGCCGTCGTGTATGCGGGCGGCGTCGCGCCGTTGATGTCTTTATTTTCGGTAACCGCGGTATCGAGATCGGTCTCGAAATGAACTTCGTACGGAAAGTTGACCTTTGCCGCGGCAATGATCGCTTCTTTGTCGCTCTTCGACCACGCCTCCTGAATGCACAGCACGTCCGTCTCTGCGTTGGCCAAAGCTGCAATCACGGAAGGGCGCCTCACCGCTTCATTGGGGACGAATGAGCCGGCAAGACCGATGTTGAATGAATCGACACGAAGTTCGACGGCCGGACCCGCGTCACCTGCCTCGGCACCTCCGTCTTGCGCAATGGCTCCTCCATCGGGTTTTGCGGTCGATGAGGAGCAAGCCGCGATGAGAAGAAAGGTCATAACGAGAGTGATTGGCCTGACACGCTTCATGAGGCGCGATATGCCGTTAGAACGCTTCTTGGTCAAGTGGCTTACCGTTTACTCTCACCTATCTGACGCTTTCGCCGCGATGCGTCAGTCTCGCTTTCGCCAAACGGTGGCGAGCCAACCTTGCTCCTCACGCGGCTTACCTTCGGGTCGATAGTAGTGCGCGATTTCGTCGAAACCAGCCGCAACAACATATTTGCGCCATGTCTCATAGGTGTGAAATGCGCCGTACCTTGGACCCGAGAAGCCCTCGGTGTCGTGCCCACGAGGGTTCGAACAAAAGAGAACGCCGCGCGTGACGAGGCTGGTTCGAAGGGCACTAAGCACGCGACCTAGTTCTTGCGTGGGGACGTGAAAGAGCGACGCATTGGCGAACACACCACTAAACCGTGCGGCAGGTAGCGCCAGTTCCAGAAATTGTTGGTGCAGCACTTCGCAGCCGGTTGATGCGCGCGCCATCGCGACAAACCGTGCTGATCCATCAAGGCCGATAGCCTCGTGACCCAGCGATTGAAAGTACGCCAAATCTCGCCCGGGACCGCAGCCGAAGTCGAGGATCACAAAGGGTGGTGCTCCTTCGATCGCAGTGAGCAACGCCGCGTAGTTTTGGGACACGTCGTGGTTGCGAGTACCTTCCCAAAAGGCCTGCGCAGACCCGTCGTAGTGCGCGAGTGTACGCGCGCTGAGCTCCACAAGGTCATGCGCTTCAAGAACTTTTCTCATGGCACAGACGCCCCTCTTTTCACATTCTACGGCCCGCTGAGAACGGCGAACGAACCTTGCAAATGCGTTTACCATCTTTCGCATGCTCGAGCCCGGCGCTCACTTGGCGAAGCGATCAAACTACGCCCTGCACGATCCCCGAAGGGCGCTCGTTCGTCTTACGGTCGCCGTCATCGTCGGCGCGCTGATTGCGGTGCTCGCGCCGCGCGCAATCGAATGGCATATTCGCCTGATTATGGCGTGGGACGGATCCGCGCTCGCGCTCACGATGCTCGCGTGGTTTGTCATCGTGCGCGCGGATGAAAAAGAAACGGCAAAGCGCGCGGGAAGCGAAGATCCTGGACGCAACATGGCGTGGGTCATTGCTCTCAGTTCATGCTTCGCAAGCTTCTTCTCGGCCCTCTTTCTCGTGCGCAGAGGCCATGCTTCAGACGCCTATGCTGGCGTGCGCATCGGACTCGCACTCGCCGCAGTGTTCTTATCGTGGCTGCTAACACACACGACGTACACGCTTCGCTACGCCCATTTGTACTATCGACGAACCGAAGCAGGCGGCCTCGAATTTCCGGGAGGAAAACCTCCTCGCGACTCCGATTTCGCGTACTTCGCATTTACGCTCGGGATGTGTTTTCAAACCTCTGACGTGACCGTTACGAGCTCGAGGATCAGGCGCACTGTGCTCGTACACGCGCTCGTATCGTTCGCCTACAACACCATGATTCTCGCACTCGCCCTCAACATTGCGTTTGGGCTGCTCAACTAGCGCCTTGACCGGGGCGCATTGATTAATGCGCTCGCTGCTCCGCAGCGGGTCAAGGCACTAGACTTCCTGGGGCGCCGCCCCAAGACCCCGAAACTCGCTCCCGCGAGTTTCCCCAGTCCCTTCAACTTCGCTCAGGAAGCAATCACTACGCCCCCGGTCAAGGGACTGGAGCTACTGAGTCAGGCGATAATAGCCATCGGGATTGTAGAGAAAATATGCGTCGTAGGGCTCGAGCCGAGGGAGCTTTGCGTGCGCTTTGCCGTTGGAATCGGTTGTCTCAGCAAGCTCAGCCGCGCCGTAGTACCTTCGCGGAACAGGAGGAAGCGAGGCCTCCAAAACGTCAGGATTCTTGACAAATGACTGCTCGCGAATCGTCTCGGCGACTTCGTCAACCCACTTGAGCTTCTTCGCAACGTCGGCGAACTCTTGCCAGTCGCCAGAGCTTCGGTTTTGATACATGCGCTTGAGGAACTCTTCGATGCTGATGCCCATCTTTGCCGCCACCGGCTGAGCCAAACGCTTCCACCACTCTTCGAGTTCCTTTACGTGTTCGCGATGCTCGGTGAGGTTGCCCCCCGCGAAACCCGAAAGTTGATGGTGTAAAATAATCGCGTTTGGGTAGGCAAACGAACGAGCGGCAAGCGTCGTGATCCCCGCAGCCATGCTTGCGGCAAACGATTTGACGACCACGTAAACCGGCGCGGCGCTGCCCTTCATCGTTTTGAGAATCTTGTAACCGGCAGCCACCGAACCACCCGGCGACTGGTCGATCACGATGAAGATCGGGAACTCCTTCGTCTGGTTGTTGAAGAAGTTGACGCGTTCTGTGATGCGATCGGCCATGTCCATCGTCACGACGCCATTGAGCGCGATGCGTCGATCGCTAATGGTGAGGACACCGTCTTTGAACGGCTCTTTCGTGTAGGCAATATCGGTAAGAACTCGGTTGTGCCACGCGTCGCGTTTGTCGCGCACTTCGAGATCAGAAGCGATGCGCGCAACGTGAGCGTCGAGGTCGATCTTCTTGAGCTGCATCTCCGTCGACTTGAGACGGATCTCTTGCTCACGCAGCGCAATTTCGCGCGTCTTCACGGCGAGTTCGGCGCTCGCCAAGTCGTTCGCGTTACGAAGCTTGTCGAGTTTTTCGCGCGTCGCGGCGAGCTCCTCGTCGAGGCGACTCTTGCGTTCGGCTTCTTTGAGAGCGAGTCGCCGGTTGATGAGATCGATCTGCTTGTTAAACTTTTCGATCTCGGCTTGCTGCGCTGAAAGCTCTGCCTCGAGTTTTTGCCTCTGAAGGGATGAAGCCATATCGCGGCGCTGCTTTTCGGCCGCAAGCGGTGCAAGTTCTTTTCGCAACTGAGCTTCGGCAACACTGTTCTCTAGTGAGAGCTGTTCCTGGATCTTCTTGAGTTCGGCCTGAGATGCGGCGGTGGAAGCAGCCGGCGGCGGAGCGGCCACCGGCGCAGCAGGTTGTGCAGGAGCGCCCCACGCAGCGGAACCCAGAACCGACGGAACGACGAGAAGAGCGACCGAAAGCGAGCGGCGGGCGTAGAGCAAAGGCATCAAATACTCCAGGTTGAAAGAGTTGATCGAACGGGGCGCGCGCGACGCCGTGAAACCTAAGAGTATCGCCAACTATTCCTTTGCGGGAACAACATGCATACTGCATTCACTTTGGATGCAACTTACCCGTTCCTACACGTTACTCCTCACGACAAGCCGCGCGGCGCCGGCTACCCCCATCGGCAGCACGAGCAACCCTAGACACGGAATCATGAGCAACGTTCCCGCTGCGAGGCCAAATCCGAGCACGAACCGAAAATTGTCTCTCATCCAAACCAAGCGCGCGCGAACACTCTTGTTTCGCAAACTGAGCGGATAGTCAGCAAAGTCCCAGACCAGAAGCAACCCACCGGCAACAAATTTGAGCGGCACGATCACAACGGCCGAGGGCGGAAACACCATCTCGATCGCGAACAGCGGGCCAATCACAAGCGCGGCGAACAACAATCCCGTTAGCGTGACGACGAGCGATGCACCGACCTGCGCAAGCAACGGCTGTTCTGGCCACGCCTTTGGATGAGGCAATGCGCGCTCCTGCTCGCGAACAATTCGGTCAAGCGCAAACCCCGAAAGCGGTTGCGCAAATGTCATCGCCAAAAGCAGCGCGATGAGAACCGCTAAGACCCACACGGCAGCCGTAAGCAGCATCGTAAATACACTTGTCCATTGTCCAGACGTAGACCCCACGATTGCAGTCACAGCGCGGGAACCAACCCACGCGCCTCCCGCCGAAAATCCAAGCGTGAGAACGATCGCCATCACCATCGGCACGAGTGCCCAAAGCCAAATGCGAGGCGTTGTGACGACAAACAAGCAGCCGCGAAAAAATTCGAGGGCGCCTTCGACGAAGCCTCGATCTTCTGGAGGGGTGGCCGATTGGCTCACGGTAGTGCGTCCATTCCACACTGCGCCGCTCGGATCGCAAGCAGCGAAGCCACTTCTCTTAACCCATTAATATCGGCCTCTACGAATGCGTCAACGTCATTGGAGTCAATGTCAAGAACGGCAAGTAACTTACCTTCTCGAGTCGTGATCGGAACGACAACCTCGGCCTGAGTCGTAGAAGCGCACGCAATATGTTCAGGATCCGCGTTCACGTCGCGAATCCACTGAAGCGTTTTCGTACGAGCAGCGCGGCCGCATATGCCTCTCGAAAACGCGATTTGTAGGCAGCCGTGACCCCCTTGATACGGACCCACAGACAGCAACGAAGGCGCAGTCACGCGATAAAATCCGGTCCAGTGGAAGTGCTCGAACGCGTGATGCAATTCGCATGCGGTCGTTGAGAGCACCGAAATCCAATCCGTCTCGTGTTCGGAGAGAGAGGCTATCACGTCGATCACTTCGCGATATCGAACGGCTCGGTCAGCACTCGGCATCGAGGTGCTTCCTACTTGGCGCATGCGTCGTCGAGACCAAGATCGCAGGCTAACTTGGCGTAGTCCAAAGCGCGCGATGGATCGTGAGGTGCGCCGTTCGTTCCATCGGCATATCGCTTCGAAACGTCGATGCATGCACGCTCGTTGTCGAGATCGCACGACTTCATCGCCAGCTCGAGGCTGCGGTGCAGATCTTTCTTGCCTACGAGGCCTCTCTCGAACGCCGTCGCAAGAAAGAGGCAACCTTCCTTGCTCGAATCAGCCCCTTCACAGGAGCGATGGTACAAATCAAACGCTCGTACAGGATCTTTACGAACGCCCTTACCCGATTCGTACCGCTCGCCAAGCGCGTAACAGTAGGCATCTTCTTTGTTGCAAGCTTCGTCAAGAAGTTGAACTGCTTTGCGATCATCCACAAAGCGCGCCAACTCGATGCAGGCGAGGGTCATGTCGTTTTTTTCGCAAGCGGTTCGCAGCGCTTCGATTGCGCGTTTTGCGTCTTTCGTAACGCCATCGCCACGTTCAAGCCGCCTCGCAAGCGCACGGCACGATGGCGAATGGTGGAGCTCGCACGCTTTCTCTTCGAGGACGACTGCGCGTGCCTCGTCCTTTGCAACGCCGCGCCCAGCATCGTAGACAGCGGCGAGGCGGGCGCATCCTTCGCCTGAACGTGCACCACATGCGCGTTCGAAGAGTTGGGCGGCCTTCTTTAGATTCTTGCCAACCCCACGGCCCATCCCGTAGCGAAATCCGAGGCTGCTACACTGAGCGCTGTCTGCGTCACACGCTCGCTTTGCGAATTCGATCGCGCGGACGTCGTCTGAGACGCGTGCAAGTGCGACGCAACTCGACGCGAGTTGGGGACCAGCGGAGCACCCTTTGAGGTAGAGACTCGCCGCTCTGCCGAGGTCGACCGCAACGCCGCGCCCCCATTGATAGAGACCTCCTAATCGCGTGCACGCAACCGGATAGCCACCATCGCACGCCTGTTGAAAGAGGCCGATCGCGCGCGCGAGATCGCGCTCCACGCCGCGTCCGTACTGAAGGGCTAGTCCCAAGTTTGAGCACGCGAGGCCGAAGCCAGCGTCGCAGCCGCGCTGGTAGAGCGTCGCTGCGAGCTTCGGGTCTTTTGGAACTCCTTCGCCAATCGCAACGACCGTGCCGAGATTCGAGCAACCGTGCCCATTGCCGTTGTCGCAAGCTCGTTTGTACAGGTCAATTGCCTTGACTACATCGCGCAGGACACCATGGCTGTGGAGGTACGCCGCACCGAGGCTCGCGCATCCATCGCTGTCGCCTTTTTCGCACGCAGTCGCGAATGCCTTTGTGGAGCCATCGTGGTCGGGAGGGACCGCATCCTCGAGCACACGGCCAAGTTGGTAGCAGCTCGCCGGATGCCCGAGCGCGCACTGTGCTTGACAATCGTCCTTGTCACCCGAATTGCAAAGATGAGCGACGCCTGGCTGCGCCTTCGTACAGAGGCCACGGACGCGAACAAGTCCCGCCGGACACGCTGCGGCGCGCTCTGCAGTGGCGGTTAGCGCTTCCGAAATGGGAACAAGCTCGATGCGGATGAGTGCGTCACATTCTTGCGGCGCGGTCGGCGACTGTGAATGGGAGCTGCTACACGACTCGAGACTGCCATCTTTGCTACTCACGTTCCTGGACGACGCACTGTGAGCCGTCACGCCCATTGAAAACGCTTCGGTAACATTCTTGACTTGTGCCCTCGCACCCGAGCGCATGGCAAACGCGCCGACTGAAGCGCGCCTTACAAAGTGTGTCGCACCCTCGCACTCGCCGCTCAATTCATGGCGCACGAGCGAGTTTCTCACCGATGCTTTTTGGCCAACCATCACAAGGGCAATCGACAACGACTGGCCGCTCTTGAGATCGGACTCGAGCCTCGCCGCGAGCCCTACACCTGAGAATGGGAGGTTGGCGCGAATCTCGTCGGCGTCTTCAAGCTCGAGCATTTGCTCTTTGCGGTTCACTCCGACGAACCCGTAGTTACCGGGCATGCTGCACTCTTTGAGCAAACGGACGGTCTCACAGTCGTAGTGAACGACGGCAATCGCGTCTTTCATCGTAATCTCGAGGGCGCCGTGATCTTCGGGCCGCCAATCGACGACGAGAGGCTCGCCACCCTTTTCGACAGAGCGACACATAGCCTCGCCCATCGCGGTCTTCACGTCGAG
>JAHFDZ010000162.1 GCA_023248745.1 Myxococcales bacterium
ATCTGGAGCCTCAATGTGCCGGCCGAAAACTTTGCGTCGCTGATTCGTAACCACTGGCATGTCGAAAACAAGCTCCACTGGGTGCTCGACGTTACGTTCGGCGGAGACCGCGCTCGCATCAAAAAGAAGAACGGTGCACAAGCATTGTCGGCCCTTCGAAAACTCGCGGTCGGCATCATCAAGCGCGCTCCCGATGGCAACCGGCCGACAAGCCAGATCGGCAAGATGCGACGCGCCTCGTGGTCGTTCAACGTCCTCGTCGAGGCGATACGCTCCGGCATCGACGACCCACCCAGCACCTGATCCCTTCAGCACCTGATCCCTTCAGCACCTGATCCCTTCAGCACCTGATCCCTTCAGCACCTGATCCCTTCAGCACCTGATCCCTTCAGCACCTGATCCTGATCCTCTTCGTAGCCCCAGCACCGTCGTCGCCGTGATGGGGCTTCCCACGCCTTGGCGCGCACGTCGCCCGCCAGCTCCAACGTGATAGTCAAGCGGCTTACCGTCGCTGTCATGCGACCTGCGCGATAGGGGGCATGGAAAGCCCCATCACACCTCCTCCTCGTTCAAAGCTGGCTCATCATCGACTCGTCGCTTACGAAGTCGCAGTCCAACTGCTTCTCGCGGTGCGCGCAGCACGCATCAAAGATGCGCACCTTCGCGATCAAGCGTTGCGTGCGGCGAAGAGCACGTGTCTCAACATCGCTGAAGGTGCCGGTCGCGTAACGCGGCCAGATAAGGCTCGTGCGTTTGCAATCGCGCGGGGCGAGGCGATCGAAGCCGCTGCCGCGGTCGAGATTGCTGAGCTTGCCGGCGACGCTGAGTCTGGCGCGACCGACTGTTGCCTCCCGATCGCCGAACGCGTCGTCGCTTTGCTCACAGGCCTCATGCGGTAGACGCCGTGCCGCTCTTGCTCGGGCTCGACTTGGAATCCGAGCACGATCAGGCGAGCCGATCAGGTGAAGAGGGTTTAGGGAAATGCGAAGAATCGAGGCGCTCGCGGTGGGGCAACGACGCAAGATCTTGGTTTCGCTTGGTATTTAGCTGCGCCGGTCCTGCAGCACCAACAGCCGCACCAACCCAGCGACCGAGCACGCTCTTAGCGTGCGTAGGGAAGCGATCCAGGTGGACACCAGGGTAGCAAATTGCCCAGATGCACGAATCATCTCAACGTAGTGAAGGAAGATGGGGGTTTGAGGCCTCCGGCCTCTGGCGAGCGAAGCTCGACAGGAGCGAAGCGATAGGCTGGAGCTGAGCGAAGCGAAGGGGCGAAACGTAGTTTCGGCCCCCAAATAGCCGTGCGCAGCACACACCCGCGAAGCGCAGCAATCCTATAAAGGGAAACGCGCGCGGTAACGCGTCAGCGCAAGCATTCAGCGCCGCAACGCCCGCGCACCAATATCCCCCCGAAGCTGCATCCCCTCAAACCGAATCTTACCCGCCGCCGCGTAAGCCCTCCGCGCAGCATCCTCCAGCGACTCACCAACCCCAACAACGTTGAGCACACGCCCCCCCGTCGTCTCGACGCCACCATCAGCGTGCACTCTCGTTCCCGCGTGCAGCACCGTCGCATCAACGACTTCGTCAAGTCCGTGAATCAAATCACCCGTACGGACCTGTGCTGGATAACCGTGCGAAGCGAGCACGATCGAGAGTGCGTGGCTGTTGCTGACCGTTCCTTTGAAGCTGGCCAAGCTACCCGTTGCCGCGCTGTGCAACAGCTCAAACCATGAACCGTCAAGTAGCGGAACCAATACGCCCGTCTCCGGATCGCCGAAGCGTACGTTGAATTCGAGAACGTGCGCTTCGCCGTTTTGCACCATAAGGCCGGCGAAGAGGCAGCCTTTGAACGCGTGCCCTCGGCGCTTGAGCACCGCAAGCGTGGGTTCGATCACGGTATCAATCAGGTGCTCCGCAAGCGCTGGAGGAACGATGGGCGCGGGACCGTATGCACCCATTCCGCCCGTGTTGGGACCTTTGTCGCCATCGAAAATGCGCTTGTGATCCTGCGACGGAGGCAACGCGAACGCGCGGTCGCCGTCACACACTACGTGGAAGCTCGCTTCCTCACCTGCGAGCACCTCTTCGACTACGACACGAGCGCCGGCTTCGCCAAAGACGCGCTTCACCATCATTTGCTCGATGGCTTCGAGCGCCTCGGCCGTGGATTGCGCAACGACAACACCCTTGCCGGCCGCAAGACCATCAGCCTTCACAACGAGGGGACGCGCCGCAGAGATGATGTAGTCGCGCGCGATGCTTGGGTCGTCAAAGACTGCGAACGCTGCGCTCTTAACACCTGCTTCGCGGAGCACTTCTTTCATGTAGCTCTTAGAGCCCTCTAGGCGTGCGCCCTCACGCGTGGGACCAAACGCAGGGATGCCTCGCGTCACAAGAGTATCGACGAGCCCAAGCGTTAGAGGCATCTCGGGCCCGACAACGACAAGGTCAATTTGATTGACATATGCGGCTGCTGCAATCGCTTCGTTGTCGAACGATGAAATTGGCAGGTTGGACGCGCACGACGCAGTGCCCGCGTTTCCTGGCGCGACCCACACCGTGGCCTCTTTCGCGAGCGCGATCGCAAGCGCATGTTCCCTTGCTCCTTGACCCACAACAAGCACGCGCGGCATGCCTGACGGCTTATCACAGGCATCAACAATTCCCAGAGGTGGCGCGCGTTCCTTCCCTTCCCCGAATGGATCAAGCGCTGTTACGCTGCGCCTATGGGTCCAGAGTCACGTTCTCCAGTCGCAGTGCGTGTAATTCGACCGCACACATCGCTCGAGGAATTTTACAACACCGATCTCGGCACGATCACGACAAGTACCATCGTCCTTCTCGGCGCCAACAAACGGCCGGATGGGGTCGTCCTTCGCTTTGAAGTTCTACTCGCTGACGGATCGCCAATCGTACGCGGTGAAGGTCGCGTAATCGGGTACATGGATCGCACGCCACTCGGCGAACCCGGTCTTTGCCTAAAACTGGTGCGTGTCGATCCACGATCGAAAGAAATACTCGACGAGGTACTGAGTCGAAAGGAAGCAGCGGGCATCATGCGCAGTCGCGAGAGTGTGCCGCCAGCGGTTGGATCGATTCCGCCACCTTCCGCACCACTCGCAGACGCGAACGAAGAAGCTGCGCCTGCGTCACTCGGTCCTATGTCGCGTAGGGCTCCGCCTCCGCTACCTGCAAAGCGAGGTGCGCCAACACGGCCGCCACTGAAGGCGAAGGAGCAACCACCGCCGCCGCCAGAATCGAGCCCACCCGATACGCCGATCGATGTCGCTTCAACCTACCCATCGGAGCCTCCACTCGCTGTCGACGTGAGCGACCTGGTGATGCTCGACGAGAATGGGAACAGCGCGCCGCCGCCAGCCGAAGCGCCACCTGCAGCGTCCATCGAGCCGCCTGCAGCTGCGCCGCCGCCCGTGAAAGACCCCATGGCGCTGAGCGAACGCAACGCGCGACTCGATCGCTTGCGATCGCGATTTGCGGCGTTGAGCCCTGAAGTACGCAACGCGCTCGTGGTTAAGAGTCACCCGGCGGGTGAGCAAGCGCCTTGAACCGACAGGCCCGCCGCGCCTCCAAGTCGAGCCCTGCGCCCGTCGCTTCGAAGGGCGGAAGTTCCAACGATGTGATGCAAGACGCGCTTGCGCATCATCAAGCCGGGCGCACCGACGACGCGCTCAAAATCTACGCACAAGTTCTCGCGGTGCAACCGCAGCACGCGCACGCCCTGCACTTCATGGGACTCGCACTTCAACAAAACGGTGACGTCCGTCGCGGAATAGAGCTGATGGCGCGTTCGGTGCGGCTGGCTCCCCGAGAGTTCGCTTTTCACTCCAACCTCGGTAACGCGTACCTTGGACTCGGCGAGCTTGAGGCTGCAGTCGCGTGCTTTGAGCGTGCGTTGAAGATCCGCTCCGACATCGCTGAGCTGCATCACAACTTAGCGATGACACGCTCACGCCGAGGCGAACTCGACGCCGCGATAGCTTCCTTTCGGGAAGCGCTACGCCTAAGAGAGGCCTATCCAGAAGCGCACAATGGCCTTGGCGTCGCGCTGCTCAGCAAGTCGCGCCTCAACGAGGCGCAGGCCTCATTCGTTCGCGCGATTGAAATCTCGCCTTCGTACGCAGCGGCTCACAGCAATCTTGGCACCGTGCTGTTGTCGCTCGGAAAAAGCGCCGAAGCGATCGGCCCGCTGCAGCAATCGATCGCGATAAGCCCAAATAACCCCGACGCTTACAACAACCTCGCGAACGCGCATCGCGATCGTTTCGAGTATGACGAAGCGCTCGCCGCTTATCGCCAAGCGCTGATGCTCGATCCAAAACACGCACGCATCCGCAACAACTACGCAACGGCGCTTCATCAGCTCGGATTGATCCGGCAAGCCGTCGTCGAGTTTACGCAAGCGATTGCCGATGACCCACTATTTGCGCCGTCCGAGGCCAATCTCGCACTTTGTCTTTTGAGCGATCCTTTGGCCACGAACGAATCGCTGATGCACATTCACCAGTCGATCGGACGACGACTCGAAGAACAAGTCGATGTGATCGCACCGCGAGCGCGACCACTCGATGGTCGCAAGCTTCGCGTCGGCTATGTATCCGGCGACTTGCGCAAACACTCCGTCGCTTACTTCATCGAAGCAGTACTAAGGCACCACGACCGGAGCGCATTCGAAATCGTCGCCTACTACTCCCATCCCACGAAAGACGATGTCTCTCTCAGGCTCGGGAAGTATGTCAACGTGTGGAACGATGTTGCGGGCCTCACCGACGCGGAGCTCGCCCAAAAAATTGCGAACGATCAAATCGACGTCCTGGTTGATCTGTCAGGTCACACGACGGCAAGCCGATTGGGCGCCTTCGCGCGAAAGCCAGCACCCGTTCAAATGACCTGGATCGGGTACCCAAGCACAACAGGACTCTCGACAGTTGACTATCGCATCGTAGACGCGATCACCGATCCAGAAGGTTCTGAAGTCAATTGCACGGAGCAACTTGTGCGGCTTGCGAAAACCTTCCTCTGCTTTACGCCACCCGAAGATGCGCCCCCGGTTGCACTTCGAACTTCGAAGTCCGGCATCACCTTTGGTTGTTTCAACGCGCTTCACAAAATTAGTGAACCGACACTCGATCTCTGGATAGAGATACTGACGAGGCTTCCGGAAAGTAACTTGATGGTCAAGTCTCATGCCTTTTCTGCAACGGAAGCTCGTCAACGGATTACGAACCGCTTTTCCCACGCTGGCATTCACGAGAGCCGCTTGCTGCTCGCGCCGTGGATTCAATCAACATACGACCACTTTTCCGCCTATTCGCGGGTCGACGTGGCGCTGGACACAAGCCCCTACAACGGCACGACCACCACGTGTGAGGCGATGTGGATGGGCGTGCCCGTTGTGACGCTCGCAGGCGACCGGCATGCCGCACGCGTTGGTGCATCGCTGCTGCACGCTGTTGGGTTGCGCGAATGGATCGCGCATTCGCCAGGGCAATACGTTGAAATTGCAGTTGAGCTTGCTTCAGACCCGCTGCGCTTGAGTCAGACGCGCTTGCAGCTGCGCGATGCAGTTGCGAGCTGCGATTTATCCGACGGCGCCACATTCACTCGCGGTCTCGAAAACGCTTATCACGCAGTTTTCTTGAAAGCTGTCACAACGAATGATCTATTTTGAAGAAACGATAGTTGCCACACGTCAGAGCCAATACGGGTTTTCTTGGCTACGCTTGATCTCGGGGGAGACACGAACAAATGCACCGTGCCGCTAGAGGACTGTTCTTCTTTGCAACTCTTTGTTTCACCTCAGCCGCATTGGCTGAGGCGCCTCCGGCAACCTGCGCCGACGAGAGTAAGACGGCCTTTGAACGCGGGAGCCTCTACGATCCCTACTACTTGAGCAGTTCGATCAGTATGTGGAAGGCCGGGATCCAGAATTTTGCCGGCGGCATCTGCCAGACGAAGAAGCAGGTTTACGCGGCACCCTCAAAGTACTCGAGTCGCGAGATCTCCATCGAGATGCGCCGCATGGTCTTCGATCGCGACGCATTCAAGCGATGCCAGAAGCAAACCAACGCATACGGCGCACTTCTTAAGAGTTTTGCCACAGCGGAAGGAGCCGCCGAAGTCCAAAGTTGGGGAGAAACGCTCTTTGGAAAGGGTTGGGGCGTTGCGTACGGCGACAAGAAAGGCGTTCCGGGAATTGACGTCGTGCCGTCACGCACAATGGGCAAGAAAATTGCCGATCTCAAAAACGACCTCGGAAATGCGGCCACGGGAGCGACGAAAGACGGGGCCGCCAAGCTTCAGCAAACGCTCTTTACCGAGGTCATGACAAGCGTGAGTGGCCCAAGCACGTACGATGGGATTACGCCTGCAATCGGAGATTCGATCGGCACCATGGCTGGCCCCGTGAAAGCGGGATTCGATCTCGTGGTCGCGGCCGTAAGCTCGCGCTGCAAGCCGCAAGCCGCGACGGCAACCAAAGGCGCACTGCCAGTTCTTTTCCAAGAAGGCGGCGAGTTCATTTACGAAGTAAACTACGTGCCCAACACCTCACCACTACGCAGCAGCAATACGCTCAAGACGCGTGCTCCAATCGGGAACGCACCTGAGTCGATCACGGGCTACGTGAGCGAAGTGATGTACTACCGAATTTGGGTCGGGAAGCTCGAGACCGGTGTGGGTCGCGTGCGCTACGTCCCGCTGTGGGGTGTTCGAACGCCCGTCATCGTTCCGGGAACCGAAAGTTACTACCGCAAAGACTGAGTTCAGCTAGCGCCAAGCACCCCGTCTTCGGCGCTTGATGCAACGAGTCTCGTGGCCAGCAACACGAACGCGGACAACGATGTCGACGCACTACGTGCGCACGTGCGAGTGGCGGCGGCATGAATCGCGACGACTCCACTGAGCCCCAGCACGTTCACAAATCCGTCGGCGTTGGGTGTGCCGCCGAGTTGGCCTGAGCCGTTGTATCCCCAGCACGTAACCGTACCGCCTGTGCGAACCGCGCATGTATGAGCGCTGCCCGCGGCGATTGCGGAAGCATCGTTAATTGGATTGACGGTCGTGGCAACGCTTTGCGCGAAGATCGCGCCCGGTTGAGCGAGCGATGTGTACCCCCAGCAGGCAATCGTTCCATTTTTGCGAAGGCCGCAGCTGTGGTTGGTGCCGGCGGTGAGCGCTACGACATCGGCAAGGCCCTCCACGGCGATCGCGAAATTCGACTCCGCGAGGACGCCATTGCCGAGGAAAGCGTCGGTGCCCACGCACGACACACTGCCTCCCACGCGCATCGCGCATGCACGATGGGGCGCCCCAACACAACGCCGTGCCGTCCGTTTGTAAGGCGCACGTGTGGTCTAGCCCCGCCGCAATTGCGGCTACATTGGTGATCGAGGCAATCGTGTACGGATTCGCCTCAGTGCCGGTCGCTGCCTTGCCCAACTGCCCGCTGAAGTTGTCACCCCAACACGCAACAGCACCTGAGGCTTGAAGCACGCACGTATGTCCCCTGCCCGCGGTGATGTCGACCCAGCCGGTCGGCGGAGGCGTCGAATCTGCCGCAACGTCTTTCGGCGCGTCGATCGTCACGTCGCTCGCAACATCGTTTGATACGTCTTTGACAACGTCGGCAGGTGCATCGAGCGTGACGTCCGGCTTCGCGTCCTTCGATACGACGTCCGGCTTCGCACCATCCGTCGCCACATCCGCAGAAGCATCCGCCGGCACTGCGTCCGCGTCCTCAGGCGTCTCTGCGGCAGCTTGCGCGTCGACAACCGGCACTTCCGGTGAGTCGCTGCAAGCAAGCACCCCCAACGCGAAAGGCCACGCAACAAGTCGATTCAACATCGCCCTATCAATGAGCGCGCCCAATGCCCTTCGCCAGTCACCTTTGGCGCCAAATGCGAGCATTGCTGTAGCGGAGTCCCTCCTCCCCCAACACGACCAGCCAGCTGCACATCTACGTGCAGCCTGCTAGACGCGAACGAAAGGAGGCCCCAACAAGTCAACTTACTTACCACTCACGCTGCCGCTCACGCTCCTTCACGGCGCGTTCCCATCCGGCGCCGCTCCCCCATCGACCCCCGGCGGCGTGTAAGGCCCCGCATCAACCCCCGGCGGCACATAGGGCCCCGGATCCGATCGGTTCTCCGCTTCTTCACATCGCCTTTTCAGCGTTTCGATCTCCGAATAGAGTTGGTCGGCCACCTGCAACGACGTCGGCGTGCCGCAGCACCCACACGGAACTTCGGTGAGCGTAGACGGGTCGCCCGCCATGCACTGAATATGCAACGTTCCGTCGCTCGCGCGGCTCACATCAGCACCTCTACGAAGCGTGTCAAATGGCGGACTAACCTTCGGGCATACTTTTGGACACGATAGGCCCGACGAAAGTGCAGCCGCGTTACTGGTGCCGTCGGTCGTGCCGCTGCACGCAGCGAGCGTCGCACCCAAGCCAAGCACGTACGCAGCAAGAATTCGTTTCATGTTTGTTACCTCCACTTGAGTCATGGCCGCACGCGCGCACGCGAGCGCACGATTCGACAACTACTCGAGCCCCGCGGAATCGAACGACGCGCTGGCGACATCGGGACTCGGACCAGCATCGCTCGCATCGTCTTCAAACTCGGCGGGCGCGACTTCCCTCAGCGGCTCGGCCGACAGCGTGCACGCCGCGAGTAACAACAAAGCCAGCACAATGCATCGCACGCTACCAGTCATAGGTCACGCCTCCTTGGGCAGCGACAGTTGGAAAACCAACTTGACTATTGTTCGAACGTGGAAGCGTGAGCGCGATTTGCGGCAAGAGCGCGCCGACTTCAGGCTGAACGAACAGCGAAGCATGCTGACTGACACGCAACGTAAGGTTCGTCACGAGGCTCGCTCGCGCCGTCACGAAGCCCTCTGAACGCGCAACGAACCCGGTCTCGGCGCGATCTCCAGCAACGGTTGTCAGTGCCAGATCAACCGCGCATCCAGGCGCAATGCGAACGAACTTTGTATCAATCGCATTCCAAAAAATCAGCGCGCCTGCCAAGGTGGTGCTTGTACGAACACTTCCTCCCAGAACCTCGCGATCCGCTGAGAGAAATGTCGTGAGCGCACGTGCCCCAAGCGTGATGCGCCCGAATCTTCGCTGAAACGCGACGGCAACCGTCGGCTGCGCCACGTTCGTCGCAGGCTCCCATTGAACCCCGAACGACGCGCTCAACTGATAACGCGTGGCCAACGAACGTTGCGATCGCCGATCAGGCGCGTGCGTGACATCCCGACGCGTTGATCTCGGTTGCGGATTCGTTGCGTGCACTTGCGTCATGCCGGCCCGAACGGGCAAGTGCGTAGTCGGCGCGATCGCCGTCCCGTTGCGTTTAGCTACCGGAGGATCGGTCAACGGGAGCGTCGCGTTTTCCTTCTCAGGGTCGCGAAGCTGGAGCGCGCGTGTTTGCTCGGCCAACTTAATCCAAGCGACCTCATCCTTTGCGCCGAAAGTTGATACGCGCTGCGACGTGCCTGAGCCGTGGATGGCCCATAGCTCCACACGACCTCCCGCAACGACGAGCCACACGCGGGCATCGTTCACTTCGTTGACTTTCTGCGCAATGGTGACGCCACGAAGGTGAAATTCGCGTGCCGCATCCACTGGCAATGTACCGACGACAGGCACTATCTCGGCGCCACAAACGTGCGAGGTAAGAAGCCAAGCAGAGGCCAGAAGCGCGCAGCCTTTCATGGCTTCAGCGCAGACCTCGCAAGATTGGCATGTGGCCCATTTGGGTACTGAGCCAGATACAAACGAGCGTACGACTCTTTCGATTGTGCGGTGGAGAGCTCAACGAGCCTGCCGAGAGCTTCGCTTGCGAGGGGGCCGTTAGGCGAGTGCCGCAAGTAGTGCTCGAAGTGATGCCGCGCAACGTCGGGCGACGCAGAGGCGCTCGTGACACCAAGTTGGAAGTGGGCCATCGCTGATTCGCGCGGACTCGAATCCCGCGCGGCAATCTTTTCGTAACAGCGCGTTGCGCGCGAGGCATCACCGCGTCGGCGCGCTTCGTTTGCAAGACGAAGGAGGACTGAAGCATCGACAGACGGTAAGTTTTCCGTACAGTCAATGACTTTGACTTGTTCACGTTCCGGCGGACTAGTGACCGAAGCCACGACGTTCGCGGGTGGTGAAGGCTCGGCCAGAGCCGCGCGGCCATACTGAGAAGCGCACGTCGCACGAAACGTCTCGCCAGCGACGAGCGCGCGCCTTAGTGTGCACGGGCTTTCAACCTCGGTACGTCCCTCGAGCATGGTCACCTGGACCGTCTCACTCTCGGGATCCCAAGCCACGTCGAAGAGGGTGCCGGTGACATGAATGGCAAATTGCCCAGCAAGAACACGCCACTTCGTCTCGCGCGATCGGTGCACGATGTGCGCGCGGAGCGTTCCTCGTCGAAGGGCTACGTCGCTACCGTGAGTCGAGAGAGAACCAACCTCAAGCTCCGCGTGCGCGTGAAGCGAAATGTCACTTCCATCACTAAAAGCCACAACCTGCGGCGCGTCGTCGGTCGTGATCCTTTCGTGAGGCCCAATCGCGTTGCTTCCCATGCTGGCAACGATGACGTCACGATCGGGACTTTGTACTTCGCGATTGCGCCGGCTGGCGCTTACCGAAATTGCAATCGCTGCAGCTAGACTCAGCGCTGACAACGCGAGCGCAGGACTCTTCGCAAAGGACTTCGTTCGTCCGAACACCAAAGGTCGACGATGAGGCCGCAGGGGTCGATCGCGAAGCCACGCGTCTTGTTCGCGCGCAAGCCGAGCGCCAAGGTCGTCTAGCGATCGCATTCGGCCACCTCCATCGAGGTCCACTCGACAAGCTCCGGATGAGATCGCGCCAAGCGCAGAAAGCGCGCACGTGCCTCCGCGCAACGCCGCTTTACCATCGATGACGATAGCGAAAGCGCGTGAGCAACGTCGTCGACTGACATTCCGTCGACAAGACGCAACGTCAGTACAATCGCTTCGTCGGCAGGCAACTTCGCGACCACGTCGTAGAACGCGCGGGCAGCGCTTTCCTCGCGCGGGCCACCGTTCGCTGGGGGCTCGGGAAGTTCGTCCGTGGGCAGAAACGACAGCCAACGTTTTCGGCGCCGCGCGCGCAAAGCCTCTTTGGCGACGAACACCGCAATCGTCGAAAGCCATGGCCTCAAACCGTCTTCGGTTTCCACTGCATCAATCCGTCGGAAGGCGCGCATGAATACCTCTTGCGTAAGGTCATCGACATCCGACGAAGGGCCCAGAATGCGGGTCAAGAGTCGTCGCACAAATGGGGCGTGCGCCAAATAGAGTGCCTCTTGTGCGCGACTATCCCGCGCACGAGCAGCCTCAAGCAGAGGGCTTGTTCTCAGGTTGCTGGAAATGCCCACGCCAGCCGCCACCGCGAAGTCACCCATCGGTGACCTCGATTGCATTGCGTCGTTTACGTTTGCGAGGTCCGAACATCAGACACTTCTTCGCTCCCGCATGGACTATGGCCGCAGGTCAGCGATCGGCTCGGAAACTTGGGTGGCTGCGCAATAGTTGATTTGCCGTGCACGTCAGATCGCCGCGACGTGGCGCACGGCTCACCCTCTTATTTGATTCCGCGCTTCGTACTCACCAGTTTGTCGAGTTCGCCAAGGTTCTTGAGTCGGAGTACTTCGATGCTCTTCAGGCGAATGCCGAACGCGTCTTCGATCGCCGTTAGAATTTCGATGTGCCGCATTGAGTCCCAACCAGGAACTTCGCTCGCGAGCATCTCGGGTGGAAGTTGAAAGTCGCCCAGATCGAGGTGCTTCCGAATCACCGCCGCTAGCTCTTCGTTCATGTCAGTTCTCCGATGCGTTGTCGATTGGCCGAACGCGAAGGTTTACCAGCACTGCTCTTGATGAGCCAACGCGGTGGCGCCAACGCGACCTGGCGGATCGCAACGTCGATGGCGAGCGCAGCTTGCTTGATTGCACGTTCGAGTGCGGGATGGTCGGTCTTTTCGAAGTCAGTTTCGGCGATGACGGCGACCTGCTGAGTGCCCAACGTTTCGTCGTCGATGCCGAATGCAACCACACGTCCTGGCAAAACGCCTTTGACCTCGCTCACGACCGCTTCGATATCCTCGGGGAAGAGGTTCTTACCCGCAACGATGAGCAAGTCACTCTTGCGGCCGAGTACGTAACATTCTTTGTTCCAAATGAAACCGCTGTCGCCGGTGAAGTAGCTATCGCTCCTGAAACGCTGCGCGGTTCGCTCGCTGTCATTGCGGTAACCAAGTGAAAGGGATCGCGACCGCACGACGATCTCGCCGACGTGACCTTCGTCAAGTGTCTTACCCTCATCGTCAATGACAAAAACTGTGCAATCGGCGATCGGTTGTCCAGAGCTTACGAGCGTGGTCGCGTCGTCGTCGGCGCGTGGCACAACCTTTCCTTGCGCAAGTGCTTCGCGATCAACGCGCAGCTCGGTGGGCGCAGTTCCTGGTTGCGTTTGCGTTGCGGCGAACGTTGTTTCGGCCATCGCGTAGCAGGCGCTGAGCATCTCTGGCTTTACGCCGTACGCCGCAAATCGCGTGAGGAATCGAGCGTGAGTTTGAGCCCGCACAGGTTCGCTGCAGTTGACGAACACGCGCGTGTGATCGAGTCGTACGCCCTCGAGCTCGTCGTCGTGGGCGCGAAGTGCAAGGTGCGAAAACGCAAAGTTAGGCTGAAACACCACGGTGCCGCGTTCTCGATGCATCGCTTGCAACAACAGCTCGGGCGCAAGCACCCATTCGAACGGATCGAGCTGCACGCTTGGAACTCCCATCGCGAGGGGCATGTGAAACGCCGCGATAAGCCCCATGTCGTGATACAGCGGCAGCCATGACACGACGCGATCATCAGGCGACAATTGCAACGCACCCGCATACCGCTCGACGTGATCGGCGACGGTTGCATGCGAGAGCATGACGGCTTTTTGCAAACCCGTGGTGCCAGACGAATGCTGAAGCAAACAGGGCGATTCGCGATCGGCTGGCGTGATTGCCGAAGGCTCACACAGTGGCCACTCGAGTGGAAAATGTAACTCTGAAAGCGTTGTTTCGCTCGATTCGACGACCGGCGTGACGACGGCAGCAAACTCGCGATCGGTGAGCAGATGCACGAGGCCTGACTTACGCGCCATGCCACTCAGACCGTCGCGGAATTTGTCTTGGTGAAGCCTAGGGTTTGGATAAGAGATGATTGCGGGAATTGCGCCGCGCAACATGAGGCCCATGTAGAGCGGATAGAGCTCTGCGTGATGCCGGAACATGAGCGCGCAAACGTCTCCGCGCTCGATTTTGAAGATCGCACTCGCCGCGGCGTAGTGCTGCGCGCGACGGTAGAGCGTTCGCCACGTCCATCGGTGCACCGTGCCATCAGCCCGAAGGAAAACGATCGCTTCTCGATCGGGTGACGAAGAAGCGAGGGCTTGCCATTTGTCGGTAATCGTATCTGACATGGTTGAGAACCTTGTTCGATGCGTGATCCTAAAACTGTTGGTAGACGAAAGCCGCGGACTTTGACTCGAACACAATCGTCAAGGCCACCAGCGTGGCATAGGCAATGCCCTTGACGATATTGAGCCCCGCACTGGCTTGGTTTTTGGATAGTCGGCGAGTGAAGCGCGGCAATGCAATTTCGATAAGCAAAGTCGCTGATGCAACAGTCGCGATCGTGAGCAACGCGTTTTCTCGAAGCGCATGGGGTCGAAAGCCACCGCGCACCGCAAACATGCTCGCAAACACGTGTCCGGCGTGGCTCAGCGACGTTGCACGAAA
>JAHFDZ010000404.1 GCA_023248745.1 Myxococcales bacterium
CTACCGACGCACGTGTCTCGCCGAAGAAGCGCGTTCTGCAAGCTCCCATCTGAACCCGCAAGGCAGCACCAACAGATTCACCAACCTAGCGACCGAGCACGCTTCAGCGTGCGTAGGGAAGCGATCCAGGTGGACACCAGGGTAGTCAAACGCCCAGATGCACGAATCATCTTTTCGTAGTGAAAGGAAGATGGGGGTTTGGGGGCGAAACCATGCGGTTTCGGCCCCCAAATAGCCGTGCGCAGCACATATCCGCGAAGCGCAGCGCCCATATGAAGGGAACCGCTCGCAGCCTACGCAGTCCCCCTTGAATTAGTCGGGGCGAGAGGATTTGAACCTCCGACCCCCTGGTCCCGAACCAGGTGCGCTACCAGGCTGCGCTACGCCCCGAGAGAGAGCGACTAGTACCAGGGTGCATCAACCGGTCAACCGAAACGGATCGAATACGGAGTTTCAGTGTTGCTGAAATTCGCTCCTCGACACACAATCGGCCGGCGATGACGTCCGAATCAACCAAGCCCGAGCAAATTCCCGAGATACGCGTACTCGTCGTCGACGACGACCGTTCGATCCTCGAGTATGTCCAAACGCTCCTCGAACGCGACAAATTTGTCGTCAAGACGCTTTCCGATCCGACACTCGTCGAGGAAGAAATTCGCAAGGGGTATCACCTGGTGATCCTCGACGTGATGATGCCCAAGATGGACGGCATCGAAGTCCTTCGACGCATTCGCAAGATCGATAGCGACGTCGCCGTCGTCATCTTCACCGGCTTCCCAAGCCTCGAAACAGCTGTTGAGTCGATGAAGCTCGAAGCGATCGACTATCTCAAGAAGCCATTCAGCGTCGACGACCTTCGCTCCGTTGTCGCACGCGTGATGGAAAAGAAGGGCCTCTCGCGCACGCCCGAAGAGCAACTGCACCGCACGATCGGTGAGAACATCCGCAACCTTCGCAAGCAGAAGGAGCTCACCCTAAAGCAGATTGCGCGACGCACCGGCCTCAGCGTGTCGCTCCTTTCGCAAATCGAGCGCGCGGAGTCGTCACCTTCGATTTCCTCGCTTTACAAAATCGCAGTCGCACTCGAATCCAAAGTGTCTGACCTGTTTGGCAATTTTTGAGCGGTAAAGCAGTGTCCCACTTCGCGAGAGCGCTCCCGTTCCTTGGCCTCATCGCCTGCGCGCCGGCTGCGGCTCCGGCGCCACAAAAGCACCGCTCCTGTGGGCGCGACAATGCCGAAGCGATCGTTCAAGCGGGTGCACCCGTTTTGCGCGTACGCGCGGCGAACGTAGAGCCCTCGCGCATCGCTACACCGGAGTTTCAAAACCTCATCGCAGAAATGATCAAAGCGATGCGAAAAGCGCCTGGTGTTGGGCTTGCGGCGCCTCAAATCGGGATTCCCCTCCGCGTGATCGTGCTCGAAGACCCCGCCGAGCTAGCTTCGCGGCTGACGGATGAAGAGCGGCATGAACGTGAGCGCGTTCCATTCTCTGTCCGGGTATTCATCAACCCAGTGCTCCATCCGGTAGGCGACGACCATGCGACCTTCTTCGAGGGATGCCTCAGCGTGAACGGTTATGTCGGCCTCGTTAAACGCAGTCGCGAAGTCGAAGTCAATGGTCTTGACGAACACGGAGCGTCGCAAACTTGGCGCGTCAGAGGATGGCCTGCGCGCATTCTGCAACACGAGGTCGATCACATCGACGGCACGCTCTATATCGATCGCATGCTCACACGATCGTTTACGACAGCAGAGTTCGCCAAGTCGTTCTATGCAGGCAAGCCGATCGGCGAGATTCGCAAAATGCTCGGCCTGTAATGCAGGCGCCATGGGTAGACTCACAGGATGCTCGCTGTCCTGGACGAACTAATCACCCTGCTTGCGCTCGAACGAATTGAAGAAAACTTGTTCCGCGGCAACAGCCAAGACCTCGGCTGGGGCACCGTATTTGGTGGGCAGGTACTCGGCCAAGCGCTCTCTGCAGCGGTGCAAACCGTGCCAACGGAAAGGCTCGTCCACTCCCTGCACGCCTACTTCCTAAGGCCGGGCGACGCGAAGAAGCCAATTGTCTATGAAGTTGACCGTATTCGCGACGGTGCCTCGTTCACAACGAGGCGCGTCGTCGCCATCCAAAGCGGACAGCCCATCTTCAACCTCGCCGCGTCGTTCCAACGCGAGGAAAAAGGTTTTGAGCACCAAGCTTCAATGCCCGACGCTCCCGCACCCGAGTCGCTCCTTCCCGAGCAAGAGCACTTCCGGCCTCACGCGCATCGACTACCTGAAGCGCTACGTAAGCGCGCGCTAGGGCCACGTCCGTTCGATATGCGGCCTGTTGATTTTGAGGCAGACCCCTTTCAACCTGAGCGCCGCAAGCCTGCGCGCAAGATCTGGATGAAGACGATCGGCAAGTTACCTGACGATCCGGCTTTGCACGCCTATCTCCTCGCCTATGCTTCCGATCAAGCGTTCATCACGACAGCGCTCAGGCCTCACGGTGTGCACTGGCTGTCGCCTGGGATGCAGGTCGCGAGTCTCGATCACGTCATGTGGTTTCACGGTCCACTTCGCGTAGACGACTGGTTGCTCTACTCGATAGAGAGCCCCGCAGCCCACGGATCGCGGGGGCTTGTGCAAGGAAGCGTATTCACGCGCGACGGTCGCCTTGTGGCATCGGTTGCTCAAGAAGGGCTCATTCGTCAGCGCGACGTGCCACGCGCACCTTGACGTTCGGCTGAACGTCGCGAACGATGAGGTTCGGACAGCTGAGGGGCCCGAGGAGCCCCATGGTTCAAAAGACAGGCTTTCTTTCCCCGGTAGCGCTGGCGGTCTTTGCGTGCGAAGCAAGCGATGGGCTCTTTAGGCCTGCAGACGCAAGCGCATCTTCGGACGCTGAGACCCTCCAAGTGGCGGATGCCACGAGCGACGCGCTCGATGCCTCAACGATCGCCGACACAGGTCAGACGCGATTGCTCTCGCAGGCTGATCTCGGATACCTAGGAGCGTTTCGCCTTCCGGCAGGGACGTTCGGCGGCTCGTCCTTCGCGTATGGCGGAACAGCAATGACGTATCGCGCGGAGACACAATCGCTCTTCATGGCAGGGCATGACTGGGACCAGATGGTCGCAGAGGTCGCGATTCCTGACATCCGCATGGGTGCAAAGATCGCTGACCTCGCCACCGCAACCGTCGTGCAGCCATTCGTCGACGCCACGGCCGGGAAAATGAAAACGATAGGCCGCGACGACATCAAGGTTGGCGGGCTCATGGCGTACGAGCAGAAACTGATCGGAACTGCTTACGTTTACTACGACGCCGCCCATGAGCAGACGCTCTCTCACTTCACCGCGTCATTCAACCTCGCGGATGCGAGCACCGCGAAGGGCATGTACCAAGTTGGCACTCTCGGTGCGGGATACGTCTCGGGCTACATGAGCCCAATTCCGAAAGAGTGGCAGAACGCGCTCGGCGGACCAGCGCTCACTGGACAATGTTGCATCCCGATTGTCTCGCGCACGTCGTTTGGCCCGGGCGTTGCCGTCTTTGATCCAAAAAATCTAGGCGTAGACAGCCCGCTCAAAACAGTTCCACTTCTTTACTACACCGAAGAGCACGCCACTCTTGGCAAATGGGGAGCGACCAGCAAGATGTACAACGGCACATCTGGCGTCGGCGGGATCATATTTGCGAGTGGCACACGAAGCGTTCTCTTCATGGGAACCCATGGAGTGGGACCTTGGTGCTACGGCACCGGAGGATCGAGCGGTGGCAATTGTTACGATCCGTCGGACATGTACAAGGGCAACCATGCCTATCCCTACGTTCATCAGGTATGGGCGTACGACGTAGAAGACTTCGTCAAGGTACGGAACGGTTCACGCAAACCCTGGGAGATCGTTCCTTACAGCATCTGGAATTTCGATCTGCCATTTCAAACCGCGTCCCGCGCCATTGGCAGTGTTGCCTACGACGACGCGAGCCGGCGTGCGTTTGTTTCGGAGTCGAACGCTGACGGTGACTTACCGATCATCCATGTGTTCAGCGTCAAGTGAACGATCTCAGCGCGCAACGGTAATCGACGTGCCCGCGACCACCGAGAACGCCTTCTCATT
>JAHFDZ010000163.1 GCA_023248745.1 Myxococcales bacterium
TGAGTTCGGCGCCGCCATACCCACTTCCGCCAATGACCGCCGCTTTGAACCGTTTGCTCATGGGCGCGTAGGTTACTCGAAGGTTTGACGCATTCGAACCTTCGCGTGCGACAATATGAGCGGTCGGGGCAATGCGCCTCGATTGAACGGAGCGCACGATGGTGGACCAAATTGTTGAAGTGACCGAACGCGGATATTTCAGCCGCATCATTGAGTCGATCAAGGGTGTCCTTGTCGGGCTCGTTCTCTTCATTGGCTCCTTCGTTCTTCTTTTTTGGAACGAAGGTCGCTCCGTGCAAACCGCCAAGACGCTCGACGAAGGTGCTTCGATCGTCAAGAGCGTTCCCGCGCACCAGATTGATCCTTCAAACGAGGGCAAGCTCGTTCACTTGTCGGGTAACGCATCGACGACCGAGTCACTCGTTGACGAAGACTTCGGGCTCTCCGTGAATGCGCTTCGGCTGACGCGATCCGTTGAGATGTATCAATGGGAGCAAAAAAAAGAAGAAGAGACACGCAAGAAGCTCGGCGGTGGCGAAGAAAAGGTAACGAAGTTTACATACACAAAAGTGTGGGCACGAAGGGCGATCGATTCGTCTGATTTCAAAGAGCCAGCCGGCCACACGAACCCAGCGGACATGCCGCATAAAGCGGCTGATCGCGTTGCACAAGGCGCAACAATGGACGCGTTTCGTGTGCCGCGGGCGGTGATCGAAAAGCTTGCCAAGTTCGAAGCGTTGCCCGCGACGGAAGCGCAGCTCGCGAAGTTGACGGGGAGCGTTCGAAGTCGAGCAAAAGTGCGCGACTCAATGCTCTATGTGGCAACGGATCCGGTGACACCAGAAGTGGGCGATTTCCGCGTGTCGTTTCAGCTCGTGAAGCCGCAGGCGATCAGCGTTATCGCGAAACAGGTCGGCAATTCACTCGCTCCCTACCAGGCGCAAGCCGGCGAGGAGATTCTCCTTGTCGAACATGGCGCGGTGGATGCCGCTGTGATGTTCAAGTCCGCGAAAGATGCCAATGCGACGCTCACGTGGGTCCTTCGGCTTGTCGGCTGGCTCGCAATGTCAATGGGGTTGACGTTGATGCTCAAGCCGATTGCTGTCGTTGCCGACTTCATTCCGATGGTCGGTTCGTTTGTGGGTTTCGGTGCGTTCCTCTTTTCGGTTGTGCTCGCGAGCGCGCTTTCGCTCGTCACAATTGCGGTTGCATGGATTGCCGTAAGGCCGCTCCTCGGGATCGCCGTTCTCGTTTGTGCTGCCGGTGCGCTCGCCGCAACGATTGCTGTCGGCGTTCGAGCACGACGCGCACGCAAGCCAGCACTCCTTCGTTAGCCGTGGCGCCCAAAGCGAGCGGAAGCGGAAACGGCGCGGTACTGTTCTTCAGTTGCATGTTTGCCATTTTTGGCGCGCTTGCCGGGTTTGCCACGGGGTATGGAGGCGCGAGTACCTTTCTCGTACGACACCTTGTTCGGGAGGCCCCGGCCGATCGCGTCGATCCTGCCAATGAAGGAGCGCCAATCGTCGTGCGCGCTGAGTTTCGCGAAAGGCGCCTTGTCGATCCCGAGTACGGCGTTGAAGTAAGAGGCGCATTCGTCCACCGCCTCGAAGCTACGTTTTCTACCTTTTCGGAGGGCAGCGGAAAGAGTCGCACGACGGTGAGGCGTTGGGGGAATCCGACGATCGTGCCCATCACGGGTGATGCAGGCATCACATTCGGAGCATACCGCGTGAGCACCGCGTTGCTTCGCGACATTGGAACCACAGATGATGTGCCCACTACCGAGTTTGCGATCGCCCGCTCTCGCCGAAAGCAAACGTGCAAGTTACTTGACGGTATGTGCTACACCGGCGATCCAGCGTCACCGAAGATTGGCGATCGGCGCGTTAGCTTTCGAGTCCGTGCGGCTGGACCCGTTGCCATCTTTGCTTCGCAAACGAATAGCGAGCTGGCACCTTGGCTCAAAGGACCAGGTCCGCGGCTTCTTGTAGGGCGGATCGACGAGCCGCTATCGAGCATTCTCGACCGCATCGCAAAAGCGGGTGCAGGCATCGGCTTTGCTTTGCTGTCGTTCGCGCTCTTCGCAGGGGCTCTCGGGCTGCTGCGCGTATTGGACGGATTTCCGGAAGCACTCGCACGCCGTTTTCAGGGTGTGCGCGTTTTGAACCATTTTTTCGTCCCTTTGGGATTGACGATCACGATGGACGGAATTGCGTGGACGCGTGTCTTTCCACGTCTTGGCGTACCGATTTTGATGGTCGGGTTCTTATTTGCCGTGTTGCCACTACTCATCGCACGCCCGCGGCAGTGATACGCTCGGCCCATGGGCGCCGCAGACGAAGCAGTAAAGTGGCTTGACGGTAGACAAGACGAGATCGAATCGGCAGTCGCCGCACTCGTGAATATCAACTCGTACACCGACAATCCGGGTGGCGGCAGACAAGTGGGTGCCCTGTTGCGTGAGCTCTACGGAGCCGCGGGGCTAGAGGCAGCCGTCATCGAAAGCCATCGATACGCCGATCATCTTGTCTTTCGCTCCAAAGCAGCCGCATCAAACAAGGGTGCGATTGCGCTCTTGGGTCATCTTGACACGGTCTTTCCTCCTGGCACGTTCGAGGCGTATCGCCGGGACGGCGAGCTTGGTCGTGGACCTGGCGTTCTCGACATGAAGGGTGGCCTCGTCGTGGTTGGTTTTGCAATTCGTGCGCTCGCGCAGACGATTGGCCTTGGTGCGGTTGCGCCTCTTCGCATCGTCGTCGTCGCCGATGAAGAAGTGGGTTCACCGGAGGGTCAGCAGGTGATTGCCGCGAGCGTGTCGGGGGCACAAGCGGCGCTCGTATTCGAGGCAGGTCGCAAAGGTGATGCGATTATCACCTCGCGAAAAGGGACGGGCGGCATGACGGCAGTCGCCACAGGCAAGGCCGCGCATGCGGGTGCGAATCACCAGGATGGCGTCAACGCGATTTGGGCAATGGCCGCCTTCATCGAACGGATCCAAACGCTCACCAA
Source organism: Myxococcales bacterium (assembly GCA_023248745.1). Classification (GTDB taxonomy): domain Bacteria; phylum Myxococcota_A; class Polyangia; order Polyangiales; family Polyangiaceae; genus JAHFDX01. The sequence continues at coordinate 3,010 of JAHFDZ010000163.1, forward strand.
CTACGATCGTGGCGTCACGATCAACGTTGGAAAAGTAACGGGTGGGCAGGGCAAGAACACCGTGCCCGATCATGCTGAAGCGATGTTCGATCTCCGCTTCGTGTCAACTAGCGATGGTGAAGCGACCATCGAGGCAATCTCGCGCGCAGCACGCGAAGCCGAAGCGAAGGTGCCAGGCTCGACGATCACGCTGAGCGGTGGGATCGCACGAAAGCCTCTCGAACGTTCGCCACAAAATGTAACACTATTTGAGACATATGCGCTGTGCGCAAAAGAAAGTGGCTTGGGCTTCACCGAGGCGGCGCTTATTGGAGGCGGATCCGACGCAAGCACGACGAGTGCTTTGGGCATCGCATCGATCGATGGACTTGGTCCTCGTGGGTCAGGATTTCACACGAAGGACGAACTTATCGAACTATCGTCGCTCGTCCCAAAGGCTCAGGCCTTGGCGCGCGCGCTCATCAAGTTGTCAGAGGGGCCTCGTGGCTAAAGTGCAGTTTCTTGGTTACGAAAAGTGCGACACGTGCCGCAAGGCGCGCCTTTGGCTCGATGAGAACGGCGTTGCGTACACCTGGCGACCCATCGTCGAAGAACCGCCAACCAGGACGGAGCTTGAAGAATGGATCCCGCAGAGTGGCCTGCACATTAGGAAGTGGCTGAATACCTCAGGACAGAGCTATCGCGCGATCGGCAAGGCCAAAGTTGATTCCGTGACCGATGCCGTATTGGTCAAGTGGCTTACCGAAGATGGTAAACTTGTGAAACGACCGGTCCTCGTGAGGAAAGGCTACGTCCAAGTCGGCTTTGCGCCGGGCGCCTATGCGGCTCTTTTTGCAACGAAATAACCTGCCGCTTGCAGACGCCGATGGATCAAGTATTGTCCGGCCCCTCGTTGCGGCTTGTTTGCAGTGACGAGGCTCGGGGCGTAGCGCAGCCTGGTTAGCGCACCAGACTGGGGGTCTGGGGGTCGGAGGTTCGAATCCTCTCGCCCCGACGAGCGGAGGAAGGGTTGGACCAAACGGTTCGGCTCTTTTTCCTTTGGGCGTCGTTTGGTCAAGAATGTGCCCCCTTTTTTGGGGTTCGCTACATTCGAGTCACGTGCTCTCTTTCGATGCAAATCGTCCAGTGGGTTTGGTCCTCTCGGGAGGAGGCGCAAGGGGTGCTTTTCAGGTCGGCGTTTGGAAGGTTTTGCGCCTTCATCCACGAGGCCTTCGATCAGCACCTCAGGTCATTAGCGGCACTTCGGCCGGTGCACTGAACGGTGCCCTCATCGCTGCGGGTCTAACACCGGATGAGATGCTCGATTTTTGGCTCGGCCTCGCCGATAACCCGCCTGTTCGCGCAAACGAAAAGTTCTTTTCTTCGCTCGTCAACACGCTTTACGAAATCGCAAAAGACGAACCGATGCGGGGCATTTCGCGACGTGTGCGCGAAGTGAAGACCATGGGGCGACTTTTTCGCAAGCATCGCTGGTACGCGCAAAGCGGAGCGCTTGCGATGGCGCTCGAGTTCTTTCTCACCGCGCGCTTCGATACCGTGAGCTCCCTGCTCGAAGGGATCGACACGACGTATCTCTTCGACACGTCGCCCGTTCGCGAACGCCTTCGCAAGGTAATTGGTGGCGACGCTCTGCCGCCTACCGATACGCGCCTCGCGATCAATACAGTCGACAGTCGAACGGGCAACGTCATTCGCATCGTGAATCATCCACCGGTGAAGGCGCCGGGTGCAGCGGCCAGTCACTATCGATACGAGCCGAAGATCACGATCGATATGATCCTCGCGAGTGCGGCGATTCCGTTGCTCTTCAATCCTGTGAAAGTCGGCGAGCTCGAACTTTGGGATGGTGGTCTCCTCGTCAATTCGCCCATGGCGCCAGTGGTCGCGCTTGGGGCTCAACGAATTGTGCCTGTACTTGTTACAGTTCGCGAGCCGGTCAAGCAGCGGCCGATGAACAACTTCGGTCACGCGGTCGAGTGCCTCGTCGATACGTTGCTCGAGAACGCGTACAATATCGATCGAAAGCTGTTACTTGATCGCAACGCGCTTGCAGAGCGTTTTCAAGACCCCGAGCTTCGAAAGGTGCAGCTTTTTCGGGCGATTCGTCCGCGAGAAGCGGCCGCGTTCAACGCTGGGTCGTACCTCTATTTTGAACGCCAAGCGATGCTCGCGATGTACGAAGCGGGCCAGCAGGCGGCGCTTGCGTGGCTTGACCAGGGGCCTCTCGTGGATGTGCGCAACTCACCAGAGCTGTAAGTGTCAACTAGATTGACTTTCGTACGGACCCTCGTAAACAGGTTCCATGTCGAAGCTCTTTTTCTCAACGCGTGCTTACGAAGCAATGACGAACGAGTTGTGCGCGCTGACCGGCGGCATTCCGGGTTTCCTCGAGCGCGAGACATTTCCTGACGGTGAGCAATACGTTCGCATTGCCACGCCCGTAGGCGGGCAGGACGTTGTACTCGTCGGCGGTACGGTGACTGATGAGGACACGCTCGAGATTTTCGACGTTGCATCCGCAATCGTAAAGTATGGCGCACGCAGTCTCACGATCGTGATCCCGTATTTTGGATACGCAACGATGGAACGTGCGACGAAGGCGGGCGAGGTTGTGCGCGGGAAAACACGCGCGCGCCTCTTCTCGTCGATTCCGGCTGCCGACAGGCCCAACCGTGTCGTTCTCGTCGACGCGCATACTGAAGGCCTTCCGTATTACTTCGAGGGCAGCGTCGTGACCGTTCACGCTTACGCAAAGAGCGTCGTGAGCAGGCTCATTCGTGAAATGGGCGGTGACAACTTTGTTCTCGCCTGCACCGACGCTGGCCGCGCAAAGTGGGTCGAGTCACTCGCCAATGATCTCAACATTACGGCTTCATTCGTGTTCAAGCGCCGCCTCGACGGCGAGACAACGAGTGTGACGGCGGTCAGTGCCTCGGTCGAAGGTAAGAAAGTGATCATTTACGATGACATGATTCGGACCGGTAGTTCGTTGCTCGGCGCCGCACGCGCGTATCTGGCCGCGGGCGCGACTTCGGTCGCAGCGGTCACCACTCACGGTGTCTTTCCCGGCGGCTCGCTCGCACGCATCGAGGCAAGTGGTCTCTTCAGCGCCATAGCTGCGACCGATACGCATCCGCGCGCCCGCCAGCTTGCAGGGAACTTCTTGCACGTCGAGAGCGTTGCACCCGCAATCGCGACTCATCTCGGAGGTCTTTGAGGGTGTCATCGGCTTTTCAAAAATTGTTCGTCGCAGTAGCGCTGGTCGGAGCGCTCTTTGTTCGTGCCGCGCATGCGCTGCCGACGCCGACGTCAATCGCTTCGGCGATTGCGCAGCCCGTCACTATTGCGCCCGCGCCTCAAGCCGTCGACGTCCACACCGACTCGCCACGGGCCGCCATCGCACTTTTCTACAAGGCATGCGAAGACGGAAACTATGCCGAAGCCGCTACATTTCTCGAACTCCGTACAACGGCCGAGCGAGATCGCGGTACCGAATTGGCAAAACGACTTCTGTTCGTCCTCGACAAGCGTCTTTGGGTCGAACCCGAGTCGCTATCGCCTGAAAAGAAAGCGACACCCGAAGACCTCGGGACGATCACCGACAAGCAAGGGCACAAGGTTACGGTGCGCCTCGTCTGGTCGGGACCGAGATCGCGTTGGCTATTTTCAGCCGACACCGTCGGTCACATCGACGCACTGTTCAATGAAATTGACGAAAAATGGACGCGCCAAATATTCCCTTCGCTGCTCACCAAGAAGGGGCCACGCAAGCTTGAGTACTGGCAGTGGCTTCTGGTGCCGGTCATCGTGGTCGTTGCTTGGCTCGTCGGTCTTATCGTCAGGCCAGTCGCCAGGGGCCTTGCGTCAATCGTGTTCGCCAAGCGGCAAGATATTGCGACAAGTGCAGAGGGACTCGCCCCCACCGCGGGCTACTTGGCCAGTGTTGGTTCAGCTTATTTACTATTGATGCAACTTCACCTCTACGAGCCAGCGCAAGAATTCGCAGAGCGTTGGCTTCTTGCGGTGCTGTGGCTTGTCGTCTTTCATGGGCTTTGGCGCCTCGTTCGTATTGTTCTCGACGTCGTGGGTAGCTCGCCGTGGGCCGCACACCGTCCGAGCGCGCGAGGCTTCTTGCCGTTCGCCAATCGGGCGTTCGGTGCAATGGCGATCTTCTTCGGCATTGTCTGCGTCCTGTCGTCGCTTGGTTACAACGTTACCGGGCTTCTCACCGGTCTCGGCATCGGTGGCGTCGCGGTCGCGCTTGCTGCGCAGAAGACCGTCGAAAATCTCTTCGGTTCGTTCTCCCTCTCCGTCGATCAACCCTTTCGAGTTGGCGACACGATTCTTGTGGATGGAACGACCGGCATCGTTGAAGGCATTGGCTTGCGCTCAACACGCATTCGCACGCTCGATCGCACGCTCGTCACCATCCCAAACGGCAAGTTGGCCGATATGAAAGTTGAGACAATTAGTTCTCGCGATCGGCTGCGCAGCACACAGGTCGTGAAACTCTCTCCCAAGGCCGAGGCATCGAAGGTAGAGGAGGTGATTAAGAAGTTGCGCGCCACTCTCTCCGAATGGAAGGACGTGATGGCCGATGGGACAAGCGTCAGAGTGCGGACCATAACGGAAGCTGCCATCGAGCTTGAAGTGATCGTTTCGTTTGCGACAACCGATCTGACACAGTTCAACGATCGGCAGCAAGCGCTCATCTTCGAGATCGCGCGATGCGTTGATCAAGCAGGCGTCGAGCTTGGCGCCGTGCGCACTGCTCCCGTGCCGTAGTCTATTTGATCCGCGGTCAACGTGATTTACGAAAACGGTACACGGTGGCTGGCTTCGACGCGGTGATGCGTTTTCCGGGTGCTTCTTCGATGAGCCCGTCTTCGACCCACCGCATGAAACGCCGTCGAAAGTTGCCAGCGTCGAGTTCGGTCCCGTGCACAACTTCATGAACGGCACGGAGCTCGGGAACGGTGAATGTCTCTCCAACGAGCGCGAACGCAGCGTTCGATGTATCGATGCGTTCTCGAAGGCGCGCGAGGCATGTCGCCAAGATGCTTTCGTGATCAAACGCGAGTTCTCGTTTCTTCAGATCGGATGTGCCGATCCATTCAGCATGAGAGGCGTCACCACCAGCCGCGATGAGCGAGCCAAGGGCAGGGCGAACGAGCGAGAAGTACGCAACGCTGACGACGCGCATGCGGGGATCGCGCATCGGCTGCCCGAATGCAGCAACTTGTTCGAGGTACGTTGGGTCGAGAGGTAGTCCAGTTTCTTCACGAAGCTCGCGCACAGCGGCGTCGTCGAGGCTCTCGCCTTGGTCCTTGCGGCTGTCGCCCACGCGCACAAACCCGCCCGGGAGAGCCCATCGACCGCGGTAAGGCGGCTCGTTTCGTTTGATGAGCAACGTCACAAGACGCGCATCAATCACAGTGAATACGGCGATGTCGACCGTGATCGCCGGTCTTGGGTACGCGTCTGGCCGGTATTTTGCGACGAATCGCGCGTCTTCGTCGGTCAGGCGGGGTTGGCTCATGAGCTCTCGAGTGTGAACCAATTTACGGCGCGAAGAAACCTGTTGCCTGCCCTGGCATAACTTTGCCCTGGCTCACTTTGATGGCGGATTGGCTCACCATGTGGAAGATACGCCTCACGTTTGACGAACGGGCTTCCGTTTCGACTTGCACGTTGCCAGCTGGGACGCCCATCGACGTTGCGATGCCGCGAAAGTGCTGTTCGTTGCCAACGCCTACGAAGGCGAGAACGAACTGCTCGGTCTTAAGCAGCTCTTGGCTCAGCTTCATGCAATTTTGAGCACTGCGCTTCGAGCCGCAATCGGCACCGTCGGTGATGACGACGGCTACGCTGCGACAAGGCGTACCGAAAGCGCGAAGCTTCTCGGCGTAGGCCACGTTTGCGGTGAGCGCGTCGCACCATGCGTCATGCAAGATGGTGCATCCGTGTGGCTGGTAGTTCGAGAGATTGAGCGCGATCGCATCTTCGATTGGCACGTAGCTGTGAAGGATCCGAAGTTCATCCGAAAAGAGCCACGTCGAGACCAAGATGGCATTGCGCTCGCGACTTTTTTCGAACGCCTCGAGGAGCTGCTTGTGTCCCTCGCGTACAGCAGAGGCGAGCCCTGCGTCATGAATGCTCGATGATGCGTCGACGAGAAGTGTGACGAGCGTCACATCGGTCGCGTCGATATTTTCCATGTCGGTACCCGCCGCGCCTGCGACAACGATCTGGCCGAGATTGCCAGAAAGAAGGCTTTGCGTGCCTGTGGAGAGAACGCCGTTTTTCACGGCCGAGTTGAGGAGATCGAGAACGTCATTCTTGGTGGTCATAGTCAATATCCTTTACAAGTTGTCAGTTGTCTTGACGACGCGCATGCCGGCCCTTGCAAATTCGCGGATTGTCTCGTCGGCGAGGGCAGGGAAGTTGAGTGCAGCAGGTAGCGGGTTGAGTGGTGGTGCAGGCACGGGGCTCATTGCGTCCTCGAGGATCCAGATCTTCTGCAAGAGCGATGGATCGATCGCTTCGACCTCACGTTGAAGATCGCGAAGCGTCGAGAGAACGCAATGCGACTTCGCTTGCCCGAAGACGTACACGCGGTCGTACTCCATGAGCATTTTGAAAAACGGCGTGTTGAACGTTCCGACGGTTTTGCCACCGAGGTCACGCACTTCAGGTGACATGACGCTGTAGTTCTCGGTGAGCGAGTGAGTGCCCTTGGTTTCGAAGTGGGTCTGATGCTGCCTGGCGATCGCGTGAAACATTGCGGCCTCCATTAGCGCCGGCACGAGTGCGTGGCTCAGGCCGCCGAGGAGCGTGTGGTAGGGCCAGATGGTCAGAACGTATTTCCCGTTTGCCTCGAGCTTCTTGGTGTATTCGAGCGCTTCGCGAGGATGCGACACAGCTGTCCATTTGCCACTGCGCACGTCTTCGTAAGTAATTGGCGTGAACGGTTGCGGATGGCTGCCATCGCTGTCGATCCGCCAGGCAGGGTGAAAGATCTGAAACATGCGGTGGGTGTCGAGCGAAAAGAAGAGCCCCGTTATTTGGTCAAGGTTCTTGTATATCCACGCGATCGTGCGCTCGGTATCTTCGACTGCGCCAGGAACGTGGAGGCTCGCCTCGGAGTTGATAAATCCAACTTGGCAATCGATTCCGAAGGCAGCGATGCGGAGCTTGTCCTGTGCTGACGGCGGCACTTTCGCCTGTTCTCGATGGCGCTTCGCTTCGGCGGCAACAAGCGCCGCTCGTTCAATGTAAAGTTTATTGACTTGTTCTGGCTTGTAAAACGACGGAATCATTGTGTTCCTCCAGTTGCATTCATCGAAAGTTGCACGAGCGTGTTGCCCTGCAACACAAGAACTGAGCCGGCAGGTCCCAAGACGAGACTTGCTCCATTCGCGACCCAAGCGCGCGTGTCCGGAAAATTCCGTTCGACTTCGAATCGGCCGGCGTTCGCGCGCACCAACACGAGACCGTCGTCGGTTGCTGTGAGCACCGACCCCCATGCTACGCACCGCCCGGCGTTCGCTTCGAAAGCAGGACCGGCCTCTGCGGTGTGAGCGACAAGTGACCCATCGGCCGCGAGCATCACAAGATGTTCCTCGCAGCGCCCGTTCGCGTCCAGCGCGAGCGAGATGACGATGTGATCGTCGTCGAACGAAGCCTCGAGCAACGTGACCTTTCCGGCCAGCATTGGAAATTGCACTCTTGTGATGGCGCCTCCTTTCGTACGGAAGACGAACGCATGCGTGAGCAAGCCGGTGAAGCAAAACGCGACGCCTAGGCTTTGCCCGACCCGTACCCAACTCAGACCGTCAACGAGCTGTCCCAATCGACGCCCCGAACGAAGCTCAAGGAGCAAGCCATCGCGCACACCAAAGGCACCGTCTTCGTTTGCATCGAACGCTGCATCACCGAGAAAAGAGGCGATCGACCCCTCGTTCAGAAGAGCGCTGCCGCGATAGCACCAAAAGTGATCGCCAGATGTGACGTATGTTTCTGACCCAACGACAATGGCGCGCGTGTAACCGTCGGGCGCTTTGCAGACGACAAGACCATTTTCGCGAACGATGGCCTCTTGCGAGATAGCGGCGTACCGGCTTGCCGATCTTCGATCGAGTGACGCAAGTGGACCACTCGTTCGCGCAAGTTGCGTCGCATGGCACGCGCCAATGCGGGTAGCTTTTGGCGTCGGGATTGCCTTCGCGCAATTCGGGCAGCGTGATCGTCCGTGCTCGAGTCCGCAGCTGCATCGTGTGAATGCGGTGCGGAGCAAGGTGGCCGGAAATGCCTTTCGCTCTTTGTGTTCAAACACTCGCTTCATCCACGAGAGCCACGCATCGGGCAAGGCGAGTAGCGGTCTTGCGGCGCGGGGATACGTTACCGCATCGGATACAATACTCACCGACGCTTCTGCCCTCCGAAGAAGAGTGCGAAGCGTGGGGTGCGTTCCACCATAAGGATGAACGCCAAGAAGCGCGCTGACGGCAAGCACGCCGAATGCGTACCAGTCGGTTGCTTCGGTAAATGCGGCTTTGCTCTCGAGATCAAATCCGTACAGTTCAGGGGCGAGCGTGCGTTCGTGAGCAACAGGACAAGTAAATTGACCAAACTGCGCAGAGTCACAATCGATTAAGAAGGCCTCTCGTTTTCTGATGAGAACATTTCCGTCGTTCAAGTCGCCGACGACGAGGCGCTCTCGATGGACTCCGACAATGATCTCATGAAGGCTGCGAAGCACTTGGAGTGTATCGGACATCGACAGGTGACTCTTTGCGCGACACAAAGTTCCGAACTCGCGCGAGCCCTCGAGCTTGTGCATTGCGTAACCGACGCATCGATTGTCGCGATCAAAGACGGGGGCAAGAGGCGCAAGAACTCTGCTGGTTGAGAGCTTCGGAAATGCGCGAAGCTTTTGCGCACGCGCCGCAAGCGCGACGTCGTCAAGCCCGCGGTAAACCTTGATTGCAAGGTTGCCGATGCCATACACGTCTGCCTCTCCGCCAACGCCAAGAAGCGTGGAGGGAGCAAGTGTGAGTGCCCTTCCGTTGAGCGAGACTTGCATCACGCGGCCTCTTTCTTGCGCAAGAGCACGATGGTCGTGTCGTCAACAAGCCGTGTTTCGCGCGCCCAAAGTTGCCGCTGAAGCCACGACCCATTGTGTGCGAACACGCGTTCTGAAGCAGCGCTTTGCAGAAGGTCAAGTGCGTTGACTGCACCGTCGGTGCCTATCGCAAGAGACGCTACGGTATCAGTGGGCACTTCTGCCCATAGTTCGAGCTGCACAGGGCGTGCGTGATCGATCAGCGCGTACGCGAAGTAGTCCGGCGCATTTTCGGCGCCCGCATCGCGAATGGTGAGTGCTCCGTTGATTGAGAAAACACCGTCGCCACGGCCGTAGATTCGAACCCAATCGGGAGTGATCACCGCTGCAACGAGTGTGAACAAGAGGTGGTTCCCGACAAACTCCCGAGCGTCGCTTTGGCCGACAAGAAGATGAAGCTTCGTGAGCATCTCCAACGCAGTGAGCTTGGCGTTTCCTTCGTATGCGAGCAGAAGGTCTGCAGCCCACGTAGCGCCAAGTCTTGCACCGACTTCACTATATGCGCCTGATGAGCACCCATCGCAAACCACAAGCACGCCAAGGGCGTCGCTCATCCGGATCGCCGACGCGTCCTGATTGTTCCGATGCAAGCGCGCATGCTCGCGCCCGAGCGCACTGCCGGCCGAGATACAAAAAGTCTCACTGATACTTGAAAGAGTCATATAGACTCAATATGGATCGGGCGTGACTTTTTGCAAGAGTGCATCGCCGAATGTGTGGCCGAATACTCAGTGTCTGAGAAATTGCAGCCTTTTCACTGACGCAAGCTGAGGATGGCGCCGCGCTCACCGACCGCCCAAGCGGCGCTTTCGTTTCCCCAAACTGCCGTGAGTTGAGCGGAGGGCACCTTCACGCGGTTCCATGCGGCTCCATCCCAGCGGTCGATCGTGCCCTCTCCAACGGCGTAGACCTCGTTGGGTCCACGACCCCAGATGCCGCGGACCCGGGTGTCGCTTGCGAGCTTTACCTCTCTCCACGCACTTCCGTTCCAGCGAAGAATATTTGCGGAGCTCATCGCAACCCAGATGTCGTCGGGTCCGCTACCCCAGATACTCAAAAGTTCCTCGGTCGAGCCGCTCGGAACGGCGCTCCACTCCGTTCCGTTCCAGTGAAGAATTTCGCCGCCGCTTCCGACCGTCCAAACGTTGTTCGCGCTCGTGCCCCAAATGGCGTTGAGCCCACCCGCGACGGTTTGGAGAAATTTCCACGCGCTTCCGTCCCAGTGACTCAGCGTGCCGCCTCGCGATCCGTGCCCGCTGACCGCCCAGATATCGTTCACGCCACTGCCCCAGATCGCATTGGCACCGCCTGCTGAAGTGCTCTTGGTCCAACCCTTCCCATTCCAGTGGATCATTCCATATTTTCCGCCGGCCCAAATGTCGTTGGGGCCGCTGCCCCAGATCGCGAGGAGCTCCTCGGTTACTCCGCTGGGCACAAAATTCCACGAGGTTCCATTCGACCGGATGATGGCGCCCGCTTCTCCAGCGGCCCACACGTTGTTCGATCCACTGCCCCACACGGCTTTGAAGCTCTTCAGCGTAGGCGCGTAGCTATTCCACGTGGTTCCGTTTGAATGGACGATTGCGCCCGCTCTTCCCACCGCCCAAATGTCGTTGGGCCCACTGCTCCACATGCCGTGGAGGTGCGCGTTGTCGACGTTGGCGACCGACTCGCTCCACA
>JAHFDZ010000164.1 GCA_023248745.1 Myxococcales bacterium
TGACGCACGCGTTTCTCCTGGTGAAAGCGCGAGCGCCTTTTCATACAAACGGATCGCGCTATCCGCACTCGACACGCCAGCGCGATCGGCTGCCCTAAGGAGAACTTCGATCTTGAACGCGGCATCCGCACAAGCATCGGCCGCATGTGCCAGACCGTCCGCAACGTGGGCGGGATCGGGGCCATAGAGACCTTCGAGCATTGCCAAGTCGCGCGCAGCACATGCGATGTCGCGCAGCATGCGCAGTGCCTTTGGCTGCGATGGCGTGATGCGCAATACCTGCTCGTAGGCGCCTGCCGCACGCGTGGTGTCGCCAAGTTTGTCGCCGTAGAGTGCGCCAAGCTTCAGGTAAATTTGCGAGCGCGCGTTATCGTCTGATGCAGCCGCTACTCGCTGCTCATGCGCCCAAACGAGTGACTCATAGTCCTTTTCGCGCTCAGCAATTTTCTCAAAGCCATCAAGTGCGCCGGTACGATCAGGCTCCGCGTCGAGGACACGCCGATACCACTTGAGCGCCTCTGTCGGTTTGCCGAGTTTTTCACCCGTAAGCTTCGCAAGCTCGAGCCACTGGTCGACGCTGCCACCATGCGCAGCAACGTAACCTTCGAGCAAGGTTGCAAGCGCGGGATAGGCTCGGCGTTTTTGGTAAAGCTCCTGAAGCTTCGTGAAAGCCTCGGCATCGCCTGGCGCGATTGCGAGGACCTGCTCGTAGGCTTCAGTCGCTTGTTGTGCATTGGAAAATTGTTCGAGCCAACGTCTCGCAATACCGCGAAATCGCGCTGCCTTTGTCTCAAGATCCGTCTCGATTGCTGCGAGCTTCGCCTGAACCGCAAGCCACTCGCGCCAGCGTCCGAGCGCTTCATCGATGCGTGCGAGTTCGAGCAGCGATTCTCGATCGTCGGGCGCCAGTTCAACAACTTGACTATAAATTGTAACAAGTGTGGTTTCACTTTTGCCTTGGCGGCGGTAGAGCTCGGCCATCTCTTTGAGCAAAACAAGGCGCACCGGTGCCTCGGTCGCCGCGTCAAGCTCCCCCCGAAGCAAGTCAGACAGCGGTCCCCATTCGCCGTGTTCTCCATAGAGGCGTTTGAGCGATTCACGCGCCTCGACACTCTTCGGATCGTTGCGCAACGTTGTCCGCCAGTGTTCGATCGCTTTTTTCGCGTCAGTCCCTTTCTCCGCCAGTCGAGCGAGTTCTGCGGCGACAGACGCGCGCTCGGAACCTTCGGGCATGTGACGTTCTGCTTCGCGCAGAATGTTTGACAGCCGACCCGTCTCGCCCCGCTCAGCGCACCATCCGCGAAAGAAAGCGAGCATGCCTGGATGTGCAGGTTCAACCTGACGCAAACGCTCAAAATAGGGCTCTGCGAGATCTGGCCGATCGCGCATCTTCCAGTTGAGCATCGCAACCTGAAGCGCAATGCCAGGATCAGTGAGCGATTGCCGTGCGAGCTGGGACTCGTACACGCCGACCAGTGCTTCCCAATTTTCTTGAGCATTGTAGAAGTCAACCAGCGCTGCGGTTGCCTCGTCGTGCCCTGGCGAAAGCTCGACAACTGCGCGGTATAGATCCGCGCCCTTTTCGATATTTTGTAACTTAATATGATATATTTTCGCAGCGCGTAGCAGCAGCTGCGCACGTTCGTCCTTGCCGTCGATCGGCTCGGCGTGACGCTGAAGAACACTCGCAAGGTCTGCCCACTCACCACGACCCGAAAACAGCAATTCGAGGAGCGTGGCAGCACGCCTGTTACGCGGATCGAGCGCAAGCGCTTCTTCGAGATGCTGACGACTCTCAAGCGTCCACTTTTCGCGCGCGTCGCTTCCCTCATCTTCGCCGCGCATGGTGCGAAACTTGAGCTCACCGGCCTCGACCAAGAGCGCGACGCGCGCAACGGGTTCGCGAACGCGATCGAGATCGTCAACGATCTTACCGAGCAAGTCTCGCAGACGCGTGCTGCGTTGCTCTATCTTTGCGAGTGGCTCGCGCACCCAGTTCGCGGTCGGATCCAGCGAGGCAACCTTTTGGTACGCACGTTGGGCGATGCGATCATCGGCCGAATCTTCGTCGGCGAGCCGTGCAAGAACGGCGGCCGCTTCGAGTTCGTCTTCTGAACCTTCGAGCAGCGCCACTTGCATCACCGCAAGACGCGTCGCAGCGTCAAACTCACGATGAGCCTCGTGAGCTGTCCGCGCCGCGCCAAGCAAACTGGCAACGCGCGGGCGCTCCGCCGGCCCGATGGCGCCACCATCGAGAAAACGTGAGAGCTCGGCCCATGCCTGAGCGTCGTAACTATCGTGCTGTAGCAAACCCAGCGTCTTGCGAAGCGTCGTATCGTCCATCCCTCACCACAGGCTGAGCTCACCGCACCATCATGCGGATGCACTCGCGCTAAATTGCCCAATTTGGGGCCTATTTCGGCATCTTGATGCTACGCGACCCTTCTTTCGAACTTCAAGCAATGCGTCGCGTTCTTTCAATGCCTCAAGATTCGCAGGCTTATGAAGCCATAGGTGAAGTAAAGTGACTATTCATGAGTGAAGGCCAGCGGTCGCTGTCGCTCTCGCTTCTCGGTGTATACGAAACCCTGGCGATCTCCGTTCCGACGGTCGTTGACTCGATCCGCGGGACGGTTACGGACGAGGCGTGCAATCGTCGTATCGATAAATGGTCACATAACATTGTTAAGAACGCCGCCATCTCGCTGACCGTTGCCGGGCGTGAGCATATTGGCGGACGCCACCATTTGGTGATGAGCAATCATCAATCGCACTACGACATCCCGCTCCTATTCGTCGTACTCGGCACGAATATGCGGATGGTGACCAAGGCAGAACTCTTCCGCATTCCGATATTCGGCCGCGCGCTCCGAGCCTCAGGATTTGTCGAGATCGATCGATCGCGAAGAGAGCGTGCGGTCGCAAGTTTGGGCGACGCGCGATCGCTGCTCGACGCGAAAACAAGCGTTTGGATCGCGCCCGAAGGAACGCGCAGTCCTACTGGAGAAATGTTGCCCTTCAAGAAGGGTGGCTTTCACCTTGCGCAGGACACTGGAGCCTCGATTCTTCCGATTGCCATTGACGGCACGCATCGCATTCTTTCGCGCAACGCCGTGCGCAGTCAGCAAAACGTTGCAGTAAATGTTACAATTATGCCACCGATCGATCCCCTTGCGTTCGAGTCTACGTCTGAGGGCCGGTCGCTCCTCATGGCGGCGGTTCGCCAGGCGATTCAGCGAGGCCTCAGCAAACCATGAGTGATCCTGGACAAGGTATCGCGGTACTCGTCAACGCGAACGCAAAACGCGGAGGTCGGCGCGTGGCGGCAGAAATTAGTCGCACCCTAAAAGGCGCGAACGTTCGCCTTACGCGCTCGCTCGAAGAGATCGAGCAATGGTTAAGAATTTTGCCCGAGCCGAGATGCATCCTTTCGGCTGGCGGCGACGGCACTGCGATGGCGCTACTCACCGCACTGCGTCGCGTAAGGAAACCCGGCTCGCCATTCCCAACGGTCGGTTTGCTTAAGCTCGGCACCGGCAACGGCTGGGCGCGCGCTACAGGCGCGCTAAAACTTGGCGAAACGTTGCGCCTGCTCGCGCAAAGCAGCGGTCCCTTCCCTACGCGCGACTTTGGCATCATAGACGTCGAAGGACAGCTTTGTCCGTTCGCCGGCTCCGGCTGGGACGGCATGATCCTCAATGACTACAAAGACCAACTAAGGGAAAGCAAAGGCGCGACCTTCTTGACGAAGAGTATCTCCGGCTATCTGTTGGCAATTGTAACGCGCACAGTTCCGAAAGCGCTCGCTCAAGGACGCCCGCACATGGTGGTCGAAAATCTTGGCGACGATGCCTACACGATCGATCGCGCCGGCAACCTTGTGCTTCTGCCCGACGTAAGAAAAGGAACCGTACTCTACGACGGAACCTTCGGCGTCACCGGCTTCGCAACGACAGCAGACTATGGCGGCGGCTTTCGCGCATTTCCTTTTGCAGAGCGCCTTCCTGGCTACGGAAATTTTCGCGTCTACGACGGCCATCCGCTTCGCGCGCTCTCGATGATTCGCGAGCTTTGGTTCGGTCGCCATCCGATGCCGGGCATGAGCGATTGGTTCACGACTGGCATCCGCATGACGTTCGAACGCAACGTGCCGTTACAAGTTGGCGGTGACGCCGTGGGTGAACGTCGCGTCGTGGAGTATCGGCTTGCGGACGAGAAGGTTCCGTTACTTGACTGGCGTAGGCTGCGGGATGGGCAATCGTAACGAGCGTTAGTGCTTCCGATTCTTACCGCGGTCGCTTCGCCCAAACTTCGTCTTCGACGGTCCCGGTGGATTCGTCGGCACGATTGGGTCTGGAAACTCGTCTTTCGTGTCAACCTTGGGTGCTTGCATGTTGCCCGGCGGTGGCTGCCAAACTGGCGCGCCCTCTGCGTCCTTGCAGCAGCGAAACGACCAGAAGTAGTACCACTCTTCGGGCGTGTGACTGAAGCTCATGGGCCTGCACGCATTGCGGACGTGGCCCCATGCGCCGCCCTTAAGTCCCGCCCACTTTGATTTGTGCTGCGGCTTTTGATCGGACACGACCCACTCGTCCCAATTGCCCGGTTGATCATAAACACCGAAACCGCTCTTGCAGTCCTTCAGCGCGCCCGACGGCAAGCTCTGATCGAGCCGCGACAATTCCTTGTGCTGCACTTCCTTGTCGCGCGAAGAGAAGAGAAAGCCGCCATCTCCTTTTCGCGGATCGATGAAAAAATTATCCATGTTGCACGTGTCGTGATCGCGCTCCCAACCGTAAGGAAACGGCGTGTGCTCTGGCCCTTCGCAGGCGGCCGTCCACTCGCTCGCCCAACAGAGCCGCTTTCCCTTTGACTGACAGGTCGCTTGCGCTTGGTACCATGTCGCATTCCACACGGGATGCGCGCCGGCCTGGTTTGGATACTCGTAGCGATCGATACAAAATTGACGATGCTCTTCCTTCGTCTTGCACTGGTTAGTGCCCTCTTTGAAGCGGTGACAAATCTTGAGGTGATTCGGCTCTTCGTGCTCGAGGTCGAGACACTCACGCTCGATCTCAGGACAAAACATCGTATCGACGTGTGCCATGTCAGTGGGGCAAGGACCCGCACCAGCATCCGGTGACGAACTATTCGAAGCGTCAAGTGCGTTGACAACCGCAGCATCGACAACAGCGGCCTTTGGTTGTCCTGCATCGGTCACGACTTGAGCGGAGCGAGAGCACGAAACGACAAGCGCGCCAAAGGCGGAGGCAAACGATACGACCCAGAGCAAGGCTCGTCTGGTCACGCTTTGTAGAGGCTCGCCAAAAGGTCACCGTACACATCAACGACCGTGCGGCGCTTGAGGCTCATCTTGGGCGTGAGCATGCCGTTTTCGTTCGTGAAGTCGCTCGTGATGAGCGCGAAGTCGCGTACTGACTCGAACCCCTTGAATGCCTCGCCATAGCGATCGAGTTGCTCTTTGTAGAGCACACGAACGGAAGGTTCCTTTATCAATTCGTCAAGCGATTTACCCGTCAAGCCATTTGACGTTGCCCACTCTTTGAGCGGCGCCTCTGCGGCAACGATGAGTGCGACGTTGTAGAGCTTGTTATCGCCATAAACCATAATGTTCGCGATGAACGGCGAGAGCTTGAATTGCTCTTCGAGCGGCGCGGGCGCCACGTACTTGCCGTTCTCGAGCTTGTACTGCTCTTTGATGCGGCCGGTGATGACGAGATACCCTTGAGGATCGAGATACCCCATGTCGCCCGAACGGAACCCACCATCGTCGGTAAATGCCGCCGCGTTCTCTTCTGCCCTGTTGTGATAGCCGCGCATGACATTCGGACCGTAGATGACGATTTCACCCTCTTTGAGCGCCGAGTCGGCGCGACCGTCGGTAGCAGCCGTGTCGATCCAAATGCGAACGTGCGGGATCGCCTTTCCGACGGAGCCTAGTTTTTGGCCACCGGGGTAGTTTGCCGTCGCGATAGGGCTCGTTTCCGTCAGGCCGTAGCCCTCGAAAACGGTGACACCGATGCCGTCGATGAACTCGGCAACTTCCTTGCTGATAGCAGCGCCACCACTGAACGCGTAGCGCAGGCGGCCGCCGAAGCGCGCTCGCACTTTGGAAAAGACAAGCTTGTTGGCAAGCCCAAGCGCGATCTGCTCAAAGAGCCCTACCGCTTTACCCTCGCGCCTCTTCGTTGCGGCACCGAGCGCGGTACGAACGAGCGCTTGGATTGGTGCGGGCTTACTCGCAAGCTGCTTCTGCACGGCTGCATAGAGACGATTGAAGATGCGCGGTACGCTAAAGAGAAGCGTCGGTTGCACCTCGAGCAAATTGTCAAGAATCTTGTCTACACCTTCGCAAACGGCGACGCTCGATCCCATCGAGAAGAGGCCGTGCAATTCGAGTGTTTGACCAAACGAATGCGCCCACGGCAAAAATGAGAGTGAACGATCGTCGGGCGACATGGGAAAGATGGCGTGGATAGCGCTGACGTTGCTCGACAGGTTGTGGTGCGTAAGAATGACGCCCTTGGGATTGCCGGTCGTGCCGCTCGTATAGATGAGACCTGCAACGTCGCTCTTCTCGACATGCTCGATTTTTGCTGGCTCGGATCGAACAAGCGCATCGTAAGTGTGCACGCGAGAGTCGCTCGAAGCTGCTCCGGGTTCCATGCAAACGATGCCCTCGAGCTTTGGAAGCTTGTCGAGCAGAGGAAGCGCCTTGTCGAGAATGGCCTTCGTCGAAACAAAGAGGAGCTTCGCGTCACAATCTCTGAGGATGAACTCCCACTCCTTAACCTGTTGGGCTTCATACATAGGAACGAAAACGCCGCCGAGGCCGTAAGTGCCGTATGCGGCCACAGCCCACTCGACGCGGTTGTTTGAAATGATGGCGACGGCATCGCCTTTGCGGAGCTGCAGACCCTCGAGGCCGCCACGCATGCCGTCAACCAACTTACCGAATTCGGCGTAGGAGAGCCATTCCCACGCTCCGTTCCGCTTCGTGCTGAACAACTGGCGGGACGAATGCGTCTTCGTGGAGTGTTCAAAGATCTCGATCAGAGTGTCGAATTGTGGGACCGACATGGCGCCACGCTAACTCAGAGCGGTAACTGCACTCAAGCGTCGCGGTACATCAGTTTCGAAACAATGAACCACGGACGATCGTTTCGTCGCGACGTTCTCCGACGCTGACAACCAACGCCGGAACACCAAGCTGCGCTTCGATGAATTCGACATAGCGTCTCGCGGCGCTCGGTAAATCATTGATCGATCGCGCGTGCGATAGCGATTCAGACCAACCCGGAAACATCTCGATCACCGGCTTGACCTTTGAAAGACCATCACCAGGCCATTCGTCCGTCCGGCCACGCTCAGTCTCGTAGTGGGTGCAAACGCCCACCTTTTCGAAGCCTGTCAGCACATCGAGCTTGGTGAGCAAGAACGCATCGAGGCCATTAATGCGTGCGGCGTACCGAAGCGCCGGCAAATCGAGCCATCCACACCTTCGAGGACGTCCTGTAACCGACCCGTACTCGCGGCCAATATCGCGCAGTCGTTGACCGGTCTCCTCGAGCAACTCTGTGGGAAACGGCCCGTCGCCAACTCGGGTGCAGTATGCCTTCACCAAACCGACGACGCGATCAATGGCGCGCGGTCCCACGCCACTTCCGATACAGGCGCCCCCCGCAGCCGCTGACGAAGACGTTACGAAGGGGTACGTGCCGTGATCAATATCGAGCAACGTCCCTTGCGCTCCCTCGAAGAGAACGCGCTGTTTGCGTTGCAAGGCCTCGTGAATTTCGCGCCCCGTATCGGCAATGAGTGGAACGAGTCGCTCGGCCGCGCTTGCGAGCGGCGCAAGCACTTCGTCAAGCGTTGGAACTTTTCCGCCTAGCGCAAGAATCGTCGGGGCCCACGTTTCGAGGGCAAACTTCGCAACGTCACGGAGTTTCGCTGGATCACGCAGGAGGCTGACCCTCACTCCTCGGCGTGCGATTTTGTCCTCGTAGCAAGGGCCTACGCCACGCTTTGTCGTGCCGATTCCACCCGGTTTGGCTTCACGCAAACCATCCACAAGCGTGTGGTACGGCAGGATGAGATGCGCCGCATCACTGAGCACGAGGCGCGATAGGCATTCGTAACCACGTTTGGTTAATTCATCAATTTCGCCGAGAAAAGTGGTGGCGTCGACCACCATTCCCTGACCGAGGATGCAGCGAACATTGGGCCGCAGAATGCCGCTCGGAACAAGCCGAACCACAATGCGCTCCGTGCCGACCACAAGCGTGTGCCCTGCATTCGGACCACCCGCATAGCGAACAACACAGTCCGCCTCTTCGGTGAAGAGGTCAACGAGCTTTCCTTTTCCCTCGTCTCCCCACTGTGTTCCGACGATGACGACTCCGCCCATAAGAAACCTCCGCCGTGACGATTGGTCACGCGAGGACCGTTGATGTCACCGTCAGCGGAGGACGTAAAGGTCGAACTCGATTCGTGCGCATACGTAGGATATTAACCTACACTTTGGCGGGATTGAGGAGCGTTTTGATGATCCAACGGTGCGCCGTGCGGCCCCAACGATCACGGCGTCGCGTCCGCTCACCGAGCACCCGACGCATCGCGGTCTGATACGCGGGAAAATAGCGAAGCGAAGACGGAAGCAGAGCATACACCGCCCGCTCTGCTCGCAGCGTCGCGCGAAACAAGAGCCGCTCCTTCCTTCCAAACGGTAGGCCAAACTGAGCGCGCGTTTTCTCCGGCAGCAGTCCGGCAGTCACGTTCCGCAAAAGTGCGAATGCCGGATCGAGCACCCTATTGGGACCGGTGAGAATAGCATTGGCAATTTGCCTCGCTGGAGTGCCCACTGTGAGAACTTCGTTCACCATCTTGTCGAAGTAGACTTCGAAGTCGCGCCACGAGCGAGGCATCACGCGATCGGTGATCCCGAACAAGCGCGCGACGCGTTTCAAGTCTTGGTAGTAGGCATCGCGCTCTTCGTAGCGCAGTGGCCTCACGAACAGGTCAAATACTTGGAGCGCCGAATCGACCAGCGTTGCATGGACCCAGAAGAGCGCTTCTTCGTGATTCGCGTCGTAGGCGCTACCGGCCGTAAACTTTCCTGACGTTTCATCCATCGCGCCTCGAACACGCTCGTGCGTTGCGTAGACGCGACGCGCTGACGCGACCGCGCGATCGAGATCGCCAAAGACCATTGCAAATACATTGGCGAACGTTCGTTGAAAGCGACCTCGTTGGTCGGTCAGCGCAACGGAGTGTTTTGCAACCCCGTGTGCGACAAATGGGTGCGCAAGCTGCAGAAGCGCAGCTCGCCCGCCGCCGGCGATGAGGATGCTCTCGCGCCCAACGACCCATGCGAACGATTCGGGTCCAAGAATGCCGGCACGCGGGTCGCGGACGCTCCGCACAAGGTCACTGAGACTCGCCTCCAGATCGGCACGCTCTACTCGCATGGACGTTCCTCGCCTCTCGCACCGCAACTTGAGAAGTTACGCTCAAAGCTACGTCGCGCCAACGTTTCCCGCACGGCTCGTCCATGCGTATCGATAAGACGCTCCGGACTGGCAGAACGCCTACTCAGCGGGCTTCGCTGCAGGGACGAAAATTTCGTGCAATCCCGCCCGCTTTTGATTGAACGCCTCGACCATTGGTTCGAGCTCCGATTTGTCGCGAGCGAGGTCCTTGAGCTCTGCGGGATCCTTTTCGAGATCGAACAACAGGTACTGCCGTCCGCCAACGTGAATCAGCTTCTTCCCGGGTGTCTTCCCGTGAATTAGCACGCGACGCATCTGCGTGTACGGACCTGGCGGCATGTCGAGATAGACGTCTCTCTCGACGATGTCGGCTTCGGTCTTCGCGAAGAGATCGCGAAGCAAACTCTCGCCCGAGAGTTCACCGACCGAGGGTTGTGCGACACGCATTAAGTCAAGCACGGTAGGGATGAGATCGATGTGACATCGCTTGAGTGAAACGCGGTGTGGCTTCACTCCTGGCACATACACAAGCATCGGAACGCGCACCAACGACTCCCACATGTCGACGCCGTGCCAGCTCATGCCGTGCTCAGCGAATGCCTCTCCGTGGTCAGCTGTGACAATGATCGCGGTGTTCTTACCCCAGGGTTGCGAACTCACATAGTCAACTAATTTACCCACTTGCTTGTCGGTGAACCACACTTCACCATCGTAAAGTGCCTTGACATCACCGACGGGCCCACCGCTCTTGAAATCGGGAGCACCCTCGTGCCTTACATACTCGGCGTGCGGATCAACATAGTGCGCCCACATGAAGAAACGCTTGCCGCTGTGGTCCGAATTGGAAAGTAACTTGACAGCAGCATCGGTAACTTGTGCGCTCGTCGTCGCGTTGTCTTTGTCGCCCGCAGGGCCTGCAGGAACCGCGCTGACATCGTAGGTATCGGTCCCTTGCGCCCAACCGAACTTGGGCGCGAAGTACCAGTGTGACACGACACCCATTGTATGGATGCCAGCTTGCTGCAAACGCTCTTGGACGAATACGTTACCGGGCGCGTAAACATTGAAGTGCCCGCCGTCGCGGAGAGTTTCGCTTGGGTACTTGCCAATCAAGAGCGGAGGCAGACTCTTCGAGGTGTACGACGCCATCGCGTACATGCGATCAAACACGACTGACTTTTCGGCAAGCTTGTCGAGATTGGGCGTGATGGGCTTCGGGTATCCCATAAACCCAACATCGATCCGCAGCGTGTCAATCGTGATGAGGATGACGTTGAGATCGCTTTCGATCTTTGCGGTGTCGTCCACTTTCGCGGCAATCACTTTTTGAGGCGCAGGCAAATCTGTGCCGGAGCAATCTTCATCGATCCCATTTCCTGGAATGTCGATTGCACCTGGGTTCATTCCCTTGTCGTGATCGTCGCAATCACCGCCACCATAGAGCGGCGAAAATCCGTCCTTGTCTCGATCGGTCGCCTTTCGCAACACAGAAAGCGCTATTTTACCGAGCGGTGCTCCACGCTCAATGCCGCGGGTAAGAAGTTCATCGGCGTTGAGGCGCGTCCCTAGTGCTCGCGTCTCGAGAAGGGGCAGAAGCGCAATCGTTGCGGCAGCAAGAACGCGACCGAAGCCACGACCATGGTTCCAAAGCAACGTTGGCGCCGCGTACGCTGCGACGGCGATGGCCAACAGTCCCCGCACCGATCGCAGATCGAGCTCGGCTCTCTTGAAAACACCAAACACGCCGACGGGTACGGCAGCGTTACCGCTTGTGTCTCCAGCGCTCACTCCTAAGGCAAATGCAACGATGCAGAACACCAACGCGACGCCTCCCGTAGCGACCGGATCGATCGCCAACGGCGTGTGCTCAGACAGCCGCGCGAGCATCCGTCGTAACGGCAAAAGGAGTCCCAAAGCGAGCGCTGCGAGGACGACAAAGCATGCAAGACACGCGACGGCAAGCTCGAGACCCACTCCATGCGCCATGCCCACTCCAAGCACCCGACGCGCGATATTGGCGACGGCCGTGAGCCACACAAAGAGACCCAGCACGAGCAAAGGCATAAGCGCCGCACTGCGCGTACGTTCGAACATTGTCGCGCCACGAAGCTTCAGCATGGCATCAGCGACACCGAAAGGGCGCGACGGAGAAAGGAAGAGCGAAGCTGCAGACACGCCAATCGAAACCGCCAGTGCAACCGGCACAAGGAGACCAAATATCGCGCGCACAGTTACATTTTGGGAACCAAGCTGTCGCGCGTCTTCAAGCGCATGAACGCCGCGCGCCTCGATCAGGCTCAAGAGGAAGGCGGCGACAACCGCTCCAAACGCCGCGTATGAAATGCGTCGAAGCCAACACAGAAGCACGGCTTTTCTTATCGCTCTTCGGGCTTGCCGGCGAGCTTTCGTTGCGCGGTATTGCCAGCAAGCGGATGGGCCGCATCATAGACCCGCGTTAGCTGCTCCATCGACAGGTGCGTATAGCGCTGCGTTGTCGAAAGCGACGCATGTCCGAGCAATTCCTGGATTGCTCGCAGATCGGCGCCACCCTCGAGCATGTGTGTCGCACAGGCATGGCGTAGCGCGTGAGGATGCAAGTCTCCTCTCCCTGCGCCCAAGAGGCCAAGTCGCTTAACGATGCGTTGCACGGCCCGAACATTGAGACGCGTTCCACGTGGACCGAGTAAGAGCGCCTCCGAATCACTTCCTCGCATCGCCTGTCGCTCGTTGAGATAGAGGCGAAGCGCTGCAAGAGCATGGCCCCCAAGCGGAACGAGCCGCTCTTTGTTTCCCTTTCCAAGCGCGCGTAAACTCGCCTCGTTGACGTCGACGCTCTCGAGATTGAGCGTGACGAGTTCGCTCACACGCAGACCGCAACCGTAAAGTAACTCGACGACTACCTTTTCGAGCACTTCAGCCTTTTGGCCCTCCGCCGATGCAATCACTTCGCTCGTGACTTCGGCGCTCATAAGCGTTGGCAGCTTTCGACGCACTTTCGGACTCGACAGCAAATCGGCAGGATTCTTGACGATGTGCCCACGCTTGTGGAGCCATCGCATCCAACTCTTCGCTGCCGCTATTTTGCGCGCGACCGTCGTCGACGCAGCTCCTCGTGCAATCTGACCGAGCCACGCGCGAAGGTGCAATGTCTCGATCGCCTGCACGATTTCGACTTTTGGTTCCACAGCAGCGACGAGCTGCACAAGATCGCGGCGATATGCCGCAACTGTATTTGGAGAGGCGCGGCGTTCTGCTTCGAGGTGCCGCAAGAAAGCGTCTTTTGCCTCGGAGAGCCTCACGCTTCTATGCGTACACCTTCGTGGCGTTCCTCCCAAAATTCCGCCGAAAAATGCGTGTACACTCCATACCTTGGCGGGTCGAATCGAACGGGTGCGCGATCGCGTCAAAGCGCTTTGGCAAGCTGCCAAGAGCGAACGCGCCACGCCGCGCGAGGTCGCGTTCGCCATCGGTCTAGGCGTTTTCGTCGGATGCACGCCTGCCATCGGTGTTCACGGATGGGTCGCAGTTGGCGCGGCGACGCTTCTTCGACTCAGTCGGCTTTACGCTTTCATCGGGTCGCGCGTGTCGGCATTTTTCATCATGCCGTTCATCATCATTGCAGAGATTCAAACTTCGCACTTTTTGCGGACACGAACCTGGGTCGCGCTCACTTGGAAAAACGCCGACGAAGAAGGCATGGCCCTCCTCGGCGACTGGATCCTCGGGACTTTCCTCGTTGGAATCCCTCTTGCCACGGTCCTTGGCTTGCTCGCGTTTGTCGTGACAACGTGGCGACACAGGGCGAAAGCTGGACAAGCGCTTCCGGAGAGTTCGACAATTCCACCTACGTGAACTCAAACGACGATAGGCGAACCCAACGAAGCGACGATCCCCTTGTTGCGCTCTACTACCAACTGAACGAGCGTCGAACAGAAGCGAGTCTCGACGCACTGGTCGTCGCCAATGCCGATGGATTCGTCGTTGCGGGTGCGGGTGGTTGGGCCAGTTGTGAGGAGCTTGCCGCATACGCACCCCTTCTCGCATCCGGCGCCGATCTGCTTGGCGATGGGTGCGTCGACGTCAGACCGTTCGACATCGATGGCGAGCGCGTTTTTCTGTGCGCGCGTGGGAAATCGCGGTCTTTTGTGCATGATGCAACAATCGACGCTGCGATCGAAGGATCGCGGCGGATCTTGTCCCGAATCGCCGCTTAACGCGC
>JAHFDZ010000405.1:0-1206 GCA_023248745.1 Myxococcales bacterium
AAGCCACGCACGCACACGTGCCTGTGAATGCCGACGCTGCAAAAGCGCACGGCGTTACACTCGTCCGCGATGTTAGGAAAAACGGAGCGTCGTCTCGCACTTGTCATCTTGCTCACCGCGATTGTTCCGCTCGTCGTCGCGATATGGATGTCGAACGCGCTCTTTCGTCAAGCGTCGTCAGTGTGGCTCAACCCGGACGTAGACAAGCAACTTGACCATGGGGTGAAGCTCTTTCGCGACTACGTCAAAGCTGAGAAGGCGCGCACAAAGTACGAAGTCGAGGCGATGGCAGCACGACCAGAGCTCATGCACGCAGCTGCCGACAAGAAGGGGCTCGACGCTGCGCTTGCGCGGCTGCTCACCGAAACGCCAGACGTCGAACGCGTCAGCATTCAAAACAAGGACGGTCTCGTCCTTGCCTCTACCGAACGGCCAGGCGGCTTCTCAGAGGCAACGCATCGACGCGTAGAGGTAAGCCGCGGGCTTGCGGGCGATCGTGAAGAAACTTTATCAGTTACATTTGCAATCGACCGCGGCTACGAGCAAGAGCTGCAACACGCAGGTGAGGTGCGTGCGGTCTATGGGCAATTGGTCGCCGGGAAAGAAGCGCTCTTCTCAGGATACCTAAGAGCCTTTGCCGCACTTCTTATTGCCACCGCAATAGTTACAATTGCCATCGGGTTCGTGCTCGCGCGGGGCGTTACAAAGCGAATTGCGCGCATCGTCCTCGCAATGCGAAAACTGACCTCGGGCGATTGGTCGGTGCGCGTTCCAGTCACGGGTTCAGACGAAATGACCGAACTCGCCAGTACATTCAATCGCATGTCGGCAGAGCTACAGGCGTCGCGCGCGCGCATCGCTTACTTGCAGCGCATCGAAGTGTGGCAACAAATGGCGCAGCGTCTCGCGCACGAGATCAAAAACCCGCTCACGCCAATTCAACTTGCGATTCAGCAGTGCCACAGAAAGTACGACGGACAGAATCCGCGATACCAAGAGTTGCTCAACGCCTCCGTTGAGATCGTCGAAGAGGAAGTGGGAACGCTTCGTCGGCTCGTTTCGAACTTTTCTCGCTTCGCGCGCCTTCCGAGCGTCGAAAAGCGCCAGGACGATTTGGTACAATTTCTTGACGATATGCAGAGCCGACCTTGGACTGTCGAAGACGAGCTCAGTGAGGAATCGGCACCCAACGCTATCGTGCAATGG
>JAHFDZ010000405.1:1216-4074 GCA_023248745.1 Myxococcales bacterium
CGCGGGCACCATACCGGCAGCCCTCGATCGGCAACTTCTTCGCCTGGCACTCGGCAACTTGATCCGCAACGCCGCAGATGCCATCCGAGATTACGAAAAAGGTCTCGTGCACATTTCCGCGCGCATCGAGCATGGAGAAGCCGTCATCTCCGTCGAGGACAGCGGAGCCGGCGTCGCCGAAGCCGTCCGCGATCGCGTGTTTGAGCCCTACGTCACAACAAAAGAACACGGCACAGGTCTAGGACTCGCGATCACGATGAAAATCATTGTCGAGCATGGCGGCACACTCTCGGTCGATGCGAGCCCCGAATTCGGCGGCGCACGCTTCACCATCACGCTCCCGCTCACGACGCCTGCGCGCTAACGTGTAGTGGATATGGCTCAACCGTCCTCCGGCAATTCAAGAGGCGGCACCGTTTCGGTGTTCGTGACCGCCGCCGTTGTCATTCTCGCGTTTCTCGTTCTTCCCCGCGTTTTCGCGGTCAAGCACCCGCTCGAAGGCACCAACGCAGCGGCGTGGTCTTTGCCGCTAGTCGCAAATGTCAACCCGGTTGACGCTTCTTCAAAGCAATTGTCACTCGCTCAGCTGCAGGGCAAGGCCGTTGTGCTCGACTTCTGGGCAACGTGGTGTGGCCCCTGCCGAGACGAGGCACCCATTCTCGAACGGTTCGCACGCAAGCATGCCGCAGACGCCGTGGTCGTTGGCGTCAATACCGACGATGAACCTGGTCTCGGTGGCGCGTGGGCGCGCAAGCAAGGCCTCACCTACCCAATCGTCTACGACGGAGAAAGATCGGCGAAGCGAGCCTACAAAGTGACAGCCTTGCCGACACTCGTAATGGTGAGTCGAACGGGCAAAGTGACCGCTGTGCGCGTGGGCGTCACCGATGAAGGCGAGCTTGACGAGTTACTCGCGCAAGCCAATAAGTAACACCATCAGCTATGTTTTGCTGCGCATCGGCACAAAGTATCGATCCTGCGTGAGCTCGTTCACGCCCACGTAGAGGTCGCAACCGAAAGCCTCGCGCAACCGCTGCCACGTCATCACGTCAGCAACGCTGCCAACCGCCACCGTCGCGCCTTCCTTGAGCAAGAGCACGCGATCGGCAAACGCCGCGGTCGCATTAAGATCGTGCATCACCATCACGCACGCGAGATTGCGCTCACGCGCTTGAGCTACAAGCAGTTCACACAGCGCAAGCGCATGTTTGACGTCAAGAAACGCAGACGGCTCATCAAGAATGAGCACTTGAGGTTTCTGGGCAAGCGCGCGTGCAATCGCAACGCGCTTCTGTTCGCCGCCGCTGAGCTGATCAACGCGCGCACCACGCAGGGCCAAAAGGTCGCACTGCGCCAGAACAAGTTCGACCGACTCAATGTCCTCGGCGGTCTTACGCATCCACGCCGTTTGGTGCGGTGCGCGACCCATCATCACAACTTGCTCGACCGAATACCCAAACGCGACTGTTTCGTGCTGCGAAACAACCGCGAGCGATCGCGCCAGTTCGGATCGCTCGAAATGCTGAAGCGGGCGCCCCCGCAGAAGCGCCTTTCCGGTGGTCGGACTTAGCGTCGCAGCCAAAAGTCTTACCAACGTCGACTTGCCGGCGCCATTGGGGCCAATCACGGCGAGCACTTCGCCTTCCGACACCGCAAAAGTAGCGTTTAGGAGAGCAGCTTTGGCGCTTCCTGGATAGCGCACGGTCGCCGCTTCGAGCGAAAGGACGGTCGTCACCCCGCCACCATAACGCCGAAGGCTCGTTACGCGAATAACACCGGCATTTCCGCTGGTTGTTGTATCCTTGGGTCGATATGTCGAACCTCCCCCCTTTGGGCGAGTCCGCGCCCCGAGTCGTGAAGCGCTACTCGAACCGTAAGCTCTACGACACGAAAGACAGTCGCTACGTCACCTTGCCGCAAATTGCGGTGATGGTGCGCGATGGGCAAGAAGTTCAGATCATTGACAATACGACAAAGGAAGACATCACCGAGGTCACCCTCGCCCAAATCATCTACGAAGAACAAAAAGAGAACCGCAGAAACGTTCCTCTTCAGACGCTTCGCGACCTGATCCACCAACGCACCGAAAAGGTTCTCGAAGGCCTGCGTGAAGGCCCCATCGGTCGGTTGATTCCTGGCGCCGCAAAAGACGGGAAAGTCGAGACGAAAGACGAAGAAACTGTGGCCATCCCGCCGAAAGTCGTCGCTCCCAGCCTCGTCGACCAGGCAAAAGGCAAAATCGAAGACTTGCAAAACACGCTCGACGAACGCGTCCAGGCAATTTTGCTCAGCTTTCGTCCGCTCGAACAATTGCGTGACGACGTGAGGCGCCTCCACGAGCGGCTCGACGCTCTCGAAAGACAACTTGCCGACCGTGAACCCAAGTAACACCTTGTTCACGACAATTTGTCATCGGTCCGTTTTTGAGCACCTCAAAAATCCTTGAAATTTGGGCCCCTTGCGCAAACGGGAATGTGGCCCAACTTTAGCTTGTTGGAGGCCATGAGCATGAAATCCTTGTTCTCTTCGCGCGCAAAGCAGGCCGACACCTTCACCGAAGACGTGCTTGCGCATCTTGACGCCCTTTACGCCATCGCCTTGCGCATGACCCGCAACCCAGAGGAAGCGGAAGATCTTGTGCAAGACACATTTATCAAGGCGTCACGCTCGCGCGAACAGTTCGCGCCAGGCACCAATCTCAAAGCGTGGCTCGCGCGCATTCTGACAAACACGTTCATCAACCGCTATCGCCGCAGTGGCCTCGAAAAGACGGTGTTCGAAAACGCCGAATCGGAAACGACGGCAGCCGAAGGCTGGTTTAGCGCGGCAAGCATGCGTCAACTCCGCAACCCCGAAGA
>JAHFDZ010000165.1 GCA_023248745.1 Myxococcales bacterium
GCGACAAATCCTCCGCCCGCTTACACGCAGCTCGACGAGGTTTATTACTACCTCGCCTACGAGCATGAGCAGGCTCAGGACTTCGAAAAGGCACGTGAGGTCTACTACGCGCTTATTGAAAATACGCCCAACTCGAAATACATCACGAATGCCTATTTGGCATTCGGAGAGCTCTTCTTCAACGAAGCCCAGGGCGATCCCACGAAGTGGACGGCTGCTCGCAAGGCCTACGAAAAGGTCATCGAGAAGCCGCCACCAGACAACATGGTCTACGGCTACGCTTGGTACAAGCTCGCGTACGTTCACTGGAATCAGAACGAACACGATCGCGCGCTCGATGCGTTCAAGAAGACCATTGACTACGGCGTAAAATACCCAACGCTGCCAAACGCGGCAAAGCTCGCCGAGAGCGCGCGCCGCGACGTTATTCCGGTGTACGCCATCAGCGGCTCTCCGCACGCCGCGTACCGATTCTTCAAGAATCTCTCGGGTGATCCAGCGTCGAGCAACGAGAAGACGTACAAGATGATGGACGATCTCGGTGTGAACTACATCGATACTGGCCACTACAAAGAGGCAATCGAACTTTACAAAGATTTGATTACCCGCGATGGCGATGGCGATCGCTCATGCGCTTATCAAAGCCGCGTCTCTGAAGCCACGATGGCGCTCAAGAGTGGCAACAAAGACATGATCGTCAAAGAGCTTGACAATCAAGTCAAGCGGCTTGCCGATTTCGGAAAAGCTGAACACAGCACCGATTCCAAATTTGAATGCGCCAATCGCACTGCGCAGCTTCTCACGGAAACCGCAATGGCGTGGCACCTCGAAGCCGTTGGTTCGGGTCCGCAGCAGCGTGGCACCAACGACGCCAAGACGATGGACCTCGCGTCGTCGCTCTACAAGCGCGTCGCCGACACGTGGAAGTCAGACGAGTACTCCAAGTTCACGTTCCCTCGTTTGGTCAAGGAAGACTGGCCGTCGCTCTACAAGATTCGCTACAACATGGCCGACTTGCTCTACTTCCGAGAGCGTTGGGCTGATTGCGGTCCGGCGTTCGACGCTGTCGTGCTCGAAAATCCGCAAGCACCCGAAGCCGCCGAAGCCGCCTACGCCGCATCGCTCTGCTACCAGAAGCTCTACTTCGGTGAGCACGCCAAGAAGGGTTCAGAGCGTCAGGGTATCGGCGTGCTTTCCGGCGCTGCGAGGAGCATCGAGAGAGACGACTCGGCGAAGTACAAAGCCAAGGAGATGACGAAGACGCAGCAAGACATGGTGGCGTCGTTTAGCCGCTATGTTTGCTACATCAAGCCAAAGCCAGGCGACGCCGAAGGCCAAAAGCAGCTCGTCGAAGTGAAGTACGCCCGAGCGCGCACCTACTTCGAAACGAATCGCTGGGACGAGGCCGCGGCCATCTTCAAGGACATCGCGCTCAACCACCCCGAGAGTGACTACGCCGCAACATCCGCGATGCTCTATCTCGAGTGTTCGAACGTTCTCTACTTCCACACAACGCCGAAGCGCGCAGCGTGCCTCGACGACATGTCCGTCGACGTCCCGAAGTTTATGGACCTCTTCTGCACCGGTGAGAAGGCCACAAAGAACGCAGACTCCTGCACCACGCTTGCGAAGGTAAAGTGCGATCTCGATCGCCTTATCTATCAACACATGGTCGAGGAAGCCGACAAGGGCACGGCCAATTCGCTCGAACTCTACGAGAAGGCAGGTGCTGGCTACCTTGGTCTCTGGGAGAAGTGGGGACAAGAGCCACTTTCGAAGAACCAAGCACCGCGCTGCGAGAAGCTCGACGAAATTGTCTACAACTCCGCGCGCGCTTATCAAGCCGCTCGTCTTGTTGCCAAGGCGATTAAGGTCCGCTCCATTCTCCTCGATCCGACGTACAAAATGGAGAACACCGACTCTGCGAAGCAAGCGACGTACGAGATCGGCGGCAACTGGCAAGCCATTGCCGTTTACGACAAAGCCGCCGACTACTACGAGCGCTTCGCAAAGGCCTACAAGGACGACAAGAAGAGCCGCGATAAGGCGGCCACCGCACTCAGCGACGCGATTGTTTTGCGACTTGGCCTCGGTCAGGAAAAAGAAGCAATCGATGGCGCAAAGGCTTTTCAGAATAGCTTCTCCGACAAGAAGGCGAAGGCCGCACAAATCGCATTTGCGGTGGGTGCTCACTACGCCGAGCAAGAGCGCTGGGATCAGTGCAAGCAAGCACTCCACCAGTCGTCGGCGCTCGAGCAGGCACCTGTTGATATTCGCCTTCAAGCGCACGCAACCCTCGGTCGTTGCCTCGATCGTTCAAAGGGCGCAGCAGCCGCGCGCGCTGAGTATGAAAAGGTTCTCAAGGCCTGGGGCGACGGCAAGGAAGTCATTAAGAAAATTGACGAAACGTACAAAGACGAAAACGACGACCAACGCTCCCGTCGTATTGGCCGTGTGCTCGATGCGGTCGGCGAAGCGATGTTCGTCGAAGCGAACGACAAGCAGATCAAAGATGTCGATACGATCGTGTTCCCTGTCTACAAAGGCTCCGGCAACAAAGACGACGTGATGAAGCACATCGAGAAGAAGATCACGCCTTGGTTCGTCGCCAAGAAGAAGGCCATCGAGACCGTTCAAGTTGAATACATGAAGATTCTCGATCTCCAACCGAAGGCTCCACCAAAGTGGGTTATTGCGGCCGCCTCAAAGGTGGGATTGTTGTGGGGTGACTTCGTCACAGAATTCCGTCGGGCCCCCATTCCAAGGGGATGGGATCCTGAGCTTGTGCGCACGTACACGATGGGAATCGACACCGTTTCCGGTCCGTACAAGGACAACTTCGCGAAGCCGGCGTTGAGGAAGTGCCTCGATCAGTCGGTCAAGTTCCAGTACTTCGACGAGAACTCACGCGCCTGTGAGCAGTGGCTCTCGACGAACTACAAGAAGGAATACCACATCGTCGACGAGTTCCGCGGCACGGCCAATCGTGCAAACAGCGGACTCGATGAACGAACGTCGCCGCTCGTTGTTGGCGGTCAAATGTGGACCCCGTCCGCTGCGGACAAGTCTGCAACCGACAAGGCAACGGCTGCGCAGGCCGGCGCCGACGCAAAGCCAGAAACAAAGCCAGAAGCTAAGCCACAAAAGTAAAAGAGGCTGTCGTCATGAAGCGATTCACGGTTCTCGGTTTGATTGTCGGCGCGAGCCTCTTTGGTGCGGCGTGTGGGGGTGGCAACACTCCTCCAGCGACATCCGGCCCGACAGTAAAAGGTTCCGCACCGACGCTCGGCGCTGGAAACAACCCGGTCAACGATGCGGCGGCCGCTAGCTTTGGCGCCGCGTTGCAGACCTTTCTCGGTCACGAGAAAGCGAACGACTGGAGTGATGCGAGCTGCGCAAGTGTTGCGAAGGATTTCGAAGCGTCGGTGGATCGCCAGCCTTCGAAGAAATTCCCCGAAGCGCACTACAACGCAGCCCTCGCATTCCAGCGCTGCGACAAGGACACCGAGGCGAAAAACCTCTTTGCGAAAGCGCTCTCTGAAGATCCCAAGTTCCACCACGCAAAGGCGGCCCTGGCCCTGTATCAGCTCAAGGCAGACAGCAACGTGGACGCCGCGATTCTTGCGCTCGAAGGCATCGTGACCGAGGCTTCCTTCCAGAACGTTCCTGCGCTTGTCAATCTCGCGATGCTTCAAATGGATCGCGATTCGGATCGGATCGGCGACACGTGCAAGACCTTCAAAGACGGCAAGCCCATTGAGCTCAAAGACTTTGAGTGTGCAAAACTCAACTTGCAGCGCTCGCTGGCAATCGACGACAGCTACATGCCGGCGTTCAATCAGCTCGCGCTCTTTTACTTCAGAGGCGCAAAGAAGCGCGGCGCTGCAGCGGATGCAAAAGCTGCGGCAGCGGCCCCGAAAGCCGGCGCTGCACGTGCTCGCGTCGCGACCCAAACGAAGCGAAAGCTCGTTGACGTTCAAGCGCTCGAACTCGCGGCCCTCGTGTGTGCGCAGGCGGTTCGAAAAGGGCCGACCTATGCGCCGATCTACAATACGGCGGGCCTCATCCAATCAGAGCTCGGTCAGATTAACGGCGCTGTCAGTTCATTCCAAAAAGCTGCCGTTCTCGACCAACGCTTCTTCGAAGCCCAAATGAATCTTGCCGCCGTGAATCTTGGGTATCGCGGCTTCGATCGCGCACAAGAGGCCTACAGCAAAGCCATTGCTGTGAAGCCCAACGACTACGAAGCGCACCTCGGTCTCGCACTCGCGCTGCGTGGGCAAATCACCGATGTGAACTTCGAGAAGGAAGTTCCGGCAGTTCAGTCAGAGCTCGACCAGTGCAAAAAGATCGATGCCAATCGACCCGACGCTTACTTCAACGAAGGCATTCTGACCCAAGAATACAAGGCAAACGCGGGTGGCTCGAAAGACGCGCAGATTGCGCAGCTAAAGGCAGCCCAAGCGGTTTTTGCGACCTTCGTTGAAAAAGCGGGCGACAAGCCTGGGTACGCAGATGGCGTAAAGAAGGCGAAAGAGCGGCTCGAAGACATCACCACGACGATCAACTTTCTCAACGAACCTGCGCTTCCAGGCGCCACGCCGCCACCAGCAGCCGCGCCAGGCGCGACAACACCAACGGCTCCAACCGACCCAACAGGCGGTGCCGCAACGCCGACGGCTCCCAAAACGCCGCCAACGACGCCGGCCCCTGGGCAGCCCGTGCCCAATCCGCACTGAATCGAACATCGATCTTTTTTGCGGAAACTTTCTCAAGCGCTGGATGTCAGTCCCAGTGCCAATACTTCGATAGTCCGACGTTGACTGACATCATTTTTGGAAGTAGGCCTGCAGGTAGTACACTGCGACTGTAATTCAAGTGTAAAGTTTCAGGGAGGTTGGATCATGAAGTTGTGGCTCGTTTTGGCAACGGTGGCAGCGACGACGGTTTCAGCTTCTGCATTTGCGCAACCGAAAGCGCCTGGGGGTGCTCCTGGAGGCGCATCCGGCGTCAAAGCAACAGATACGGGTAAAGATGGCTACGGCTACTCCTTTACCGACGACCCACTCGCGGCGGGTGGGTTTGGTCCAGCGGGGTCGGATATTAAGCTTCGTGTCGCGGGGGCTCGGGTGACGTTGATTCGTCCGCGCACCTCGTTCGTGACCGAGATGCTTAAGTCCGTTGAGAATATTTAGGTCCCTGTGGCCCTCAAAAGCGGGCACAGGTGACAGGTTCCGTAGCGTTCGTAGAAAGGTGTATGAAGGATGGACGGCGAGGCCAAGGGTAGATTTACACTGACATTCGCGCTCTACAGCGGTGCGGATCTCATCCGGCGCGAGCACGTTGCGGAGGACATTGTCAAAGTTGGCAAGGACCCACGCAGCCATCTTCGCGTCGACGACGAACTCTGCTCGCGTATGCACGCGGTGATTGAGGTTGGCGGGCAGCAAGATGTCACGCTCATCGATCTCGGCAACGAGCCGGGCACCCTGGTCAACGGCCAGCGCGTGAACAAGAGCAAGGTCCGCCCCGGTGACGAGATCACCATCGGCGGCACGCGTGTGGTGTTCGAGGCCATCGAAGAGACCACGAAGTCCGCGTCGCTGCCTCCAGATGCAATTCCGGTGTCGATGTCGGCACCTCCTCCTGCGCCGGTCGCCGCAGCCGCAAGCGTACCGCCAGCGGGGAGTAATCCGTTTGCTTCGGCGCCTGCCGCTTCCGCGTTTGCACCAGCGCCGCAAGCGAATCCATTCGCTCCGGCAGCGGCGAATCCTTTTGCGGCCGCTCCCTACGCGGCTGCGGCAGCAGCAGCGGCTTCTGTCGCAGATGGCCCCGGCGCCTCGTACGCCCTTGTCAAGAGTGGCCCGGCCGTTCCGCCCGACGAAGTCGAAGTGGTGCACTTGTCGACTGTCGAAGTGATGGTCCTCTGGGACACCAACGTGCTTCACGTGCGGCATCTCACACCGCCCCGCTCCTTCTACGTTGGCGAGGAAAACGCTGACTTCCTCGTTCCAACTGAGGCGCTTGGTTCGTCGCGCGCTCCGGTCGTATCGGTTCGCGGTGGCGGTACGGCCGTGATCGTGCCTCCCGGCGCCACGGGATATCTCGAAATCGAAGGGCAAGGGCGTCAGCAAGTGGCTGACCTCGTGGCTTCGGGCCGTGCGCGGCCATCGAGCGAAGTGTCAGGCGGTCACGAAATCGATTTGCCAACGGGCGCGAAAGCGCGCGTTGAGCTTGCATCGGGCATCGCGTTTCAAGTCACCGCAGGCAACGCCGGCAAGCCAATTCCTATCGGTTTGATTGGCGCTGTTTCCGCAGCGGTCGCGGGGTATTTCGCGCTCTCGTTCTTGCTGCACTTCGGCGTGATTGCGGCGTTCTTCCTCTTCAAGCCCAATATGGGCGCGGGCGATTCCGAAGATCTCGATCGCGATCAACGGCTCGATCAAATGCGAAAGTATTTGAACGCGGCAGCAGAGCGCGAACTTGAAGAGAAGCAACTCGAGAATCAAAAAGAACAAACCGACCAAAAAGAGGGCGGTACGGGCACGCGCGCAAAGGGCGAAGAAGGCTCGATGGGCAAGCCCGACTCAAGGGATACGAACAAGCGCTACGGTGTTCAAGGTCCTAAGGACAATCCAGACCCACACCTTGCGCGGCAAGCCGCACTCGCCGAAGCTGCAAACTTCGGTATGATCGGTCTCGCTGCGGCCAACACGGGTGGCGATCCAAGCGCTCCAACGGCAGAGTGGGGACGCGAGGATTCATCGGGTGTCGACGACAAGAGCGCTCGCGGCAACATGTTCGGCGACGCCATCGGTGACGCATTCGGTGCCGGCGGTCTTGGGCTGAGCGGCACGGGTGAAGGCGGCGGTGGTCGCGGCGAAGGCATCGGTCTCGGTGCATTCGGTGGCCTTGGTCACGGCGCAGGCAACGGCAATGGCCAGGGTATTGGCAACGGTCGTGGCGGTCTCGGCGGCGGTCACGCTGCAAAGGCACCGCGCGTTCGTGAAGGCGCAGCTGCAATCAACGGTCGACTGCCTCCAGAAGTCATCCAGCGCATCGTTCGCCAGAACTTCGGTCGCTTCCGTATGTGTTACGAGACGGGTTTGCGAAACAACCCTGCACTTTCAGGTCGCGTTGCGGTCAAGTTCATCATCGACCGCGAAGGTGGTGTGAGTTCAGTTTCGGACGGAGGTTCTGATATCGCGGATCGCAGCGTCGCAAGTTGTGTGGTGCGAGCGTTCAGCGGACTCTCATTCCCCAAGCCGGAAGGCGGCGTTGTAACGGTTGTTTATCCGATCATGTTTTCACCCGGCGATTGATTGCGCCTGCGAGCCACTCACCCATTCATCTTTTGGGGTTTGAGGTTCTCTTCGGGTGATGCGAAAAGCCCTCGCGAGTTTCGCGGGGGTTTTTCGCGTTTACACACGGAATTTGGTTGTTGAAGGTAGACTTCGGGTCGAAATACTGCGTATGCTTCGCGCCCACAAAAGGCGAGGTTATGGCGATGCACAAGGTGTGGCAGGCGGGCTTGTTGGCAGGTTTGGTGGCGTCTGGCTTTTCCTCGCTGACGTTGTTGACGGGCTGCGACCGCGCGAAGGCTGAAGCCGTCGAGCTTTCAAATGAAGGCGACATGACAAAGAAAGGTGGCAACATCGAAGGTGCCATCGCCAAGTGGAAGGAAGCCGCTCAACTCGACCCTGACAACCATCGCGTTCAGTGGCGCTTAGTGCAGGCTTACCGCAAGAAGGAAGACTGGGACAACGCAATCTCAGCCGCGGTGAAGGCTCAGCACGCGGACGAGAAGTTCAACAGCAAGAAGACCTTCGCTCCCTATTGGTTTGAGCAAGGGTACGCCCTGTCGAAGCTCGCCGCGACTGGTAAGGGCAAGTGGGCAGACGCAAAGCAACCTCTCGAGACGGCAGTTCAGATCGACCCCAATTTTGCGGCAGCATACTTCGAGCTTGCGCAAGTCCTGCTTCGCATGGACGAAGAGGGCGCCGAAAAGGGCGCAATCGAGAACTACAACAAGGCCATCGAGAAGAACCCAAAGGACACCGACTTTTACGGTCCTCTCGCAGAGCTCTACTTCAACCTGAACTTCATTCCTCAGGCCGAACAGGTTCTCAAAGAAGGCCTTCCTTTCGCTAAAGAAGGCGACAAGCGCGCGTACGACTTGCGTGCTCGCTTGGGTCAAGTGCTCGAGCTCAAAGGCGATCTTTCGGGGGCAATTCGCGAATACGAAGCTGCCAAGAAGGCGTGCGGCGCGTGCGATGATCACAAGGACGTGCACTTTTTGCTTGGCGCCGCGTACTTCGCTGCGAATCCTCCCCGAAAGAACGAAGCTTCGAGCGAATTGCAGCGGTTCCACAAGGGCGCTTGCAAAGGCGCATCGGCCGTTCGTTACCGTTCAGAGTGCGATCAAGCGCTGGAGTTTTCGCGCAAGCTCGGAACCAACTTGTAACTTCGGTTGAGACGGAAGCCTTCGCGTGAAGCGTGCGACGTCACCAGTTGTCGCTTTAGACTCGGACGTTGCCAAAGGAGCGCGTCTTTCCGTTATCGTTATGCCCCGCAGTGGGCGCGCTGTGCGGCTGGCGGGTTGGAGCGAAGGTGTCGAGCTGAAGCGTCGGCATTTGCGCGTGAAAGTTCATCCCACAATGCGTTGGGGTTCTGTTACCGTTTTTCGTTAGGCATCAAGCGCAGAGCTCGCCGCGCTCGGCGAGGTCCTCGATCAACTTCGGCGCGCGCTTGCCTCGGTGAAACTCGGCGCAATGGAACTAACGGAGCGACTCACTCTTCTGGAGCACCAACGCGCCTTCGCGCAGATGCGCGCGTTCCTCGAGCGTTCGCTGACGGAGAGCACCGAGCAAAAGGTGTGTGCTCAGTTACACTTTCAGCTCGGTCGGTTGCTCAGGGACAAGTTCTTGTCGATGCCGGGTGCAATCAAGCACTTGCAAGATGCCTACAAGCTCGATCCCGAGCAATTGGAATGTCTCAGGCTGGCGCGCGCGATCTACTGGGAGACGGGTCGCATTTCGATGGTGCAAAAGCTCCTCGAGATCGAGCTGAAGGTTCGGGATGCGGGTGCGTCGACGCATGAACTGTTGCTCGAACTCGCGCTCGTTCGCGAGGATGCGGGCGACTTCAGCGGGGCGCTCGCGGCAGTCGAAGCCATCAATAGTTCAAACGAAGTTACAATTGCCGAACTTCGTGCTCTTCGATGCACGAATGATTCGTGGCAAGGAGAGCTTGCCGAAGTTCTTCGTGGTGCGGAGAGCTCCGAAGCGCCTGGTGCTGCGTTCTTCAGAGCATCCCGTATCGCGCGGCGCTTCGCACCGACGGAAGAGAAACAGCTGCTGCTCCGCGCGTATCAGTGCGACCCGCATGCACGCGTAGTCGTTGCGCGCGTAGCGGCTGTTTGCGAAGCCGCAGGCGAGCTTGAGGCGCTTTGGGATTTGCAGCAGCGCCTTGCTGCTTCCGCACCCACCCCAACGACGCGGGCCGATTGCTGGATCGCACTTGGCGTTCTGTGGGACGTGCGTCTCGCGCTCCCTGATCGTGCGCGTGCTTGTTACGAACTGGCGTGCCGCGCAACTCCAGTTTCGACGCCCGCTTTCTTGCGCTTGCTCGACGATAACGGGACCGATCCCGCTTCGCTTGTGGATTTGTTGCAGGCCGCACTTGCAACGCCTGCCATCGATGAAGGTTCGAGCATTTTTGCACTCGCGCAGCTCGGCCGCCTTCAAAGTTCGCTTGGTCAAATTGATGCATCGACAGTTACATTTTCAAAGCTCGTCAAGATGTCTCCCGGACACCCAGAGCTTCCACCTTCTTTTACCGGCGAGTCTTCGCTTGTCGGTGCCATTCCACGAGACCCCTCAGCCACGCCCGTCGAGCCCGTCACGGTCAAAGCCATGAAATCACCGCTCAACGAATCACCGGTCGCATCCGAATCTTTCGAACCTGCTTCGCACGAGGCGGCGCGAGAAGCGCCCGCCGTCGACGAGGCGAAGATTGCGGAGCTTCGCGCTCTTGCGGAGAAGCAAGATGGTGCCAAGCGCTACAACGAATATGTCAAGACGTTGCTGCAACTCGCAGCTGCCGTCGGGGAGCGCGACGAGAAGATAGAATTCTATCTCAAAGCGGCCGACATGTTCGTCAACCGCTTTGCCAATCAAGCCGAGGCGATCAAAACGTACGAGTCTGTCCTGGCTCTCGATGCTGATCATCACGGCGCCGTTGAGCAGCTGCGGCAGATGTACGAGAAGCGGCGCGACTGGGAGAAGTTGCTTGTGCTTCAACGCCGCGATGCTGAACGTTTGCCTGTTGGGCCTGAGCGCGCAGGGCGCTTCTTTGAAATTGCCAAGCTCGCAACCGAGCGCGTGAAGAAGCCCGAAGTATGCATCGATCTCTGGCAGGAAGTGCTTGAG
The DNA here is from genome assembly GCA_023248745.1 of Myxococcales bacterium. Lineage (GTDB taxonomy): Bacteria > Myxococcota_A > Polyangia > Polyangiales > Polyangiaceae > JAHFDX01. The sequence continues at coordinate 10,431 of JAHFDZ010000165.1, forward strand.
AGCGACGCATCAAATGGCGAGGCGCTAAACGCACTTGCTGGCTTGTACGAGCGCGCGAAGGAGTTCGATAAGCTTGCCACGACACTTGAGCGTCAGGTCGATGCGAGTTTCGATTCTGCGACGAAAGTCCAGTTACTTGTCAAACTGGGAACGCTCTATGGCGATCGCCTCGGCAACGACGAAGGTGCAGTGGCCGCTTGGCGTGCGCTGCTCTCGATCGATCCGAACGATCGACGCGCCCAAGACGCGCTGAAGCGGAAGTTGCTCGCGCTCAGTCGTTGGGACGACATCGAAGCCCTCTACGCGGAGTCGGGCAAGTGGGACGAGTTCATTCGCCTGCTCGAGCAGCAAGAAGCGAAAGAAACGGCGACCGAGACAAAGCTGCAGTTGCTTTTCAAGATTGCGGAGCTTTGGTCAGAGAAAAAGCAGAAAGCCGATCGTGCGGCGCGTGTGTACGAGAAGGTTCTCGAACTCGATTCGCAGAATCTCCAAGCGGCAGAAGCGCTAATTCCGATTTACACGGCCTCGGCCAACCCGAAAGCGCTCGTCGTTGCGCTTGAAGTAAAATTACACCATCAGAGTGACGAATCGGATCGTCTTGAGTTGTTTCGTCAACTTGGGGGACTATACGAAGGCAAGCTTAAAGAGTTCGACAAGGCACTTGACCGATATCTTTCGGTCGTCGCGCTCGTGCCGAGTGACGAAGAGAGCCGAGAAGATGTGGAGCGGGTCGCGCGCGCGGCGTCAGGATTTCCGCTTGTGGTGTCGAAGTACCAAGAGCTCATCAAAAGCGCCGATCGCGGGCTTGCGATGGATTTGCGCTTGCGGCTTGGCCGCATCTTGTCCGACGAACTGGGTAAGACCGAAGAGGCGCTTGAGGCCTACGGGAAGGTGTACGCCGATGAGCCCGATAACCCCGCGGCACTTGCTGCGCTCCAGGGACTCTACCGTCAGCTAGGCCGCTACGCAGAGTTGCGCGAGGTGCTCGATCGACGCCTTGCAAGTGCGGTCGATGTTACCGAACGTCGCAGTCTTCAGCTGGCGATCGCGGCGCTGTACGAAAAAGATCTGAACGACGACAAGAGTGCAGTTGCCGCATACGAGCTGATCTTGGACGAGGTGTCCGACGACGTCGAGGCGCTCCGTGCGCTCGACACGCTTTACGGTCGGATGAACGATCACGCAAAGCAAGCGGACATCTTGCTTCGCCGAATTGAAACCGAAACGGATCGCGTTGCTGTCATTGATCTCAAGTTCCGACTTGCTGAATTGCAGCGCAAATATTTGAGCGACGTCGATGCATCGCTCGAAAATTATCGTGAGATTTTGAAAGTCGACGTCGAGCATCAGGGGGCTCGAGAAGCGCTCGAGTCGCTGCTTGCCGAAAAGGCGCATGCGCCAGCGGCCGCACAAGTGCTCGAGCCGGTCTACCAAGCCCGCGCGGATTGGGAGAACCTTGTTGGCGTCCTGCGAACGTTGGCCGATGCGGCGCCGGATGCGATGGTGCAAATTGAGCATCGCATCAAATTGGCCCGCGTAAGCGCGCAGCAAACGGGCGACTTGGTGCGTGCCTATGCGGCGCTTGCTGAGGCGCTTTCGATCGACGGTGCTCGTGAAGATGTGCGGCACGAACTCGAGTCGCTCACCGAGCTTGGAAGCTTCGAGGGAAAACTCGTCGCGCTCTACGAAGGCCTCGCAAAGGCAGCTACCGACGGTGTTCAGAAGCGAGAGTATTGGCTACTTGCGGCCCGCTTGCGGGAACGTTTGGGCGAATCGTCCGAAGCCATTTCAGATTACCAACAGCTTCTCGAACTTGATGGCGCTGACGAAGATGCGCTTGCGGCTCTCGAGATTTTGTTCACCAAGACAGAGCGCTATGCCGACCTCATCGGTGTTCTCGAGCGTCGTATCGAGCAGACGCTCGACAGTGATCGTCGCGAGCTCCTTCTGACTGAAGTCGCAACTATTTTCGATACACGCTTGTCGAAGCCTGCTGAAGCGATAGCGGCCTACCAGAAGATCATCGATGCAACTCCGAACAGTCGGCCCGCACTGCTCGCGCTCGATCATATTTTTTCACGCGAAAAGCGTTATGACGATCTCGCGGGGAACCTCGAGGCTCAGCTCGCAACCGTCTTTGAGGACCACGAGCAGGTGGGTCTATTGCTGCGTTTGGCTGACGTTCGTGAGGCGAAACTCAATCAAGTTGACGTTGCGCTCGAACTGTATCGTTCGGTGTTCGAGAAAGACGTAGGCAACACCGAGGCACTTCTTCGCGTCGAGGCGCTTGGCCGCCGTGCTGAGCACGAGCTTGCCGTCGCAGACCTGACCGAGGGCTTGTATCGACAGCTTGGACAGTCAATTAAGTTGATTGCAGCCTTTGAAGTTCAAGTTCGACACGCAACGGATGCCGTTCGCAAAGTCGAAATTCTTCACCAAGTCGCGCAGCTCGAAGAGGACGCGCTCGGCGATTTCAATGCGGCGTTTGCGACCTATTCTCGCGCCCTCGACGTAGAGCCGACAAACGAAGGTTCACAAGAGCATCTCGAACGCTTGGCGCGAGCGACGGGAAAGTACGCCGAACAGGCGGACGTCTACGAGAAGCTCGCTCGCAAGTCTGATGATCCTTCGACAGCAGCGACGCTGCTTGCGACGAGTGCACGCGTCTATGAGGAGGACTTGCAGCAATTGGATGCTGCGATTCGCCTTTACGTGCGCGTTCTTGAGATTGACGGCACGCACCTTGGAGCCGTGCTCTCGCTCGAGCGACTTTATCGCGCCACAAGTGGCTTCGAGAATCTCTCAAAGATTCTCCAACTACGCGCCGATCTTGTGGGTTCGCCCGATGAGCAAAAAGAAGCGCTCTTCCAGGCCGCTTCAATCGAAGAGGAAGTCCTCGGGCGCCTCGAGAGCGCAGTCGCTGTTTACAGAAAAGTGCTTCAGGTTGATCCAGAAGACGTTCGCGCGCTCGACGCACTGATTCGAAACTTGCGTGCGCTCGGTCAGTTCGATCCGCTTCTTGAAGTGTATCAAAAGAAGATCGATATCGCCGAAGGTGTCGAGAGCAAGCGCGCGCTTCTCTACGATGTGGGAGACATTTACGAACTCAATTTGCACGATCAGAGCAAGGCGGTTGAGACGTATCAGCGTGCGCTGGAACTCGATCCTGACGATCGACACTCGCTTGCGAAGCTCGATGCGCTCTTTGAGCAGACGTCGAA
>JAHFDZ010000166.1 GCA_023248745.1 Myxococcales bacterium
TTCGCGCTCGCGAAGGCTCTGCAAGCGGTCTTTCGCACGTGCGATGCCGGCTTCCTCGGTGCGAACTTCGTTCTCTTTGGCGAAGTGGTCGGCTGTTGCGGCTTCGAGCACTTCTTCAGCGCCGAAGGCTTCTAGGCGCAGGCCTTCGAGCTCAGCTTCGCGCGCCACCAACAGGGATCGCGCCTCGTCGGACTCGAGCGTGCATCGCTCGACTTCGCCTGCTTCGAGTTTGATCCAGCCGGTGAGTTCGAGATACCGATGGGATGCTTCGTGGAGCATCAAATCTTCGAGCTCGCTGCGATACGAAAGATAGCGCTCGGCCTTTGCGGCTTGGCGCTTGAGTGAACCAAGGTTGCGTTCGATCTCGGCGACGATGTCGCCGACGCGCAGCAAATTGAGCTGCGTGAGCTCCATCTTTCGTTCGGCTTGCTTCTTCTTCGACTTGAACTTGGTGATGCCTGCGGCTTCTTCGATCAGAATGCGGCGGTCTTCGGCCTTCGCGCTCACGATGAGGCCGACCTTGCCTTGTTCGATGATCGAATATGCCTTGGTGCCGACGCCGGTACCCAAGAAGAGATCCGTCACATCCTTCAAGCGGACGTTGGTGCGGTTGATGAGGTAGTCGCTGTCGCCACTGCGATCGAGGCGGCGCGTGACGGCGATTTCGGCGTAGTCCCGATACTCGAGCGGAACGTCGCTTGGGTCGTTGTTCTCGAAGGTGAGCGTAACTTCGGCGAACTCGTGGCCGGAGCGAGTTTCGGAACCGCTGAAGATGACGTCATCCATGCTGCGACCGCGCAAGTGCTTTGCGCTTTGCTCGCCCATGCACCATCGAATCGCGTCGACGATGTTCGACTTGCCGCAGCCATTCGGGCCGACGATGCCAAGAACGTCGTGATCAAAGTTGACGACGGTGCGATCGACGAATGACTTGAACCCGATCATCTCGAGTTTCTTGATCTTCATTGCATGCTCCGGTGCAGGGCCAGCCCGCGCGAGAGTTTCAGTGAGTGGGTCGACTTGGGAGTGGGCTCAGTTTCAGGGCCTGAGCCAATTTGAAACCGAGAAAAGCCAAAAAGCAGGGCGATGTGTCCAAAAGTGGTGAACCGAGACTAGCCCGGGGCACCTGTTCACGCGACTGCTGAAAACTTGACTCCCTGAATACGCGTGCGGTGCCTTCGTCGCAACCGTATTGTCGGAGGAGGCGTCGAACAGCGGGGTCGGAATCCTACCTCAGGCGAGCGTCGTTTCAAAACCCGGACAAAATGAATCGAGGTCGGTGCTCGCGCTCGCTGCGATCACACCAACCTCGTCGTTTTTGCGGGCGATGAAATATTTTACATCGAGGCAGCGATTGCGCCGACCTTGCGTGGAACCCAAAAGAGAAACCGCACGACCGAAGTTGCAATTGCTGCGACAGCGCGCCGTGGCATCGAAGTCGTTTCCGTCATCATCATTTCTCCCGGCCCCCTCTTCACACCATTTGTAACCGGGCTCGAGCGCTCTCGCGACCTTCTTACCGAGCGAAAATGCTTGTGCGCGTAGGGATTTACGCGCGGGGTCACCCATTTCGAAGCCGTTCGCCAATCGCCTCTGGGACCCAATTGGGAGCTCATGTTTCGTCTCTTTCTGCCGCTTGGTTCGAGTTGATGAGCCAATGGCGTTGGTATGCGGGTTCGGGCGTTGAGGCGATCGTTCGCCTGGAGCCAGAATGGCGTGAACTTATGACACATTCGCGCGCCCGCTTTATGGCGGGGCCGACGTGGCAAAGAGCGTACGCCGAGGCGTTCGAAACGAACCCAGAGGTACACGCCCTCTATTGGGGCTCAAGACTGGCCGCTGTGGGTCTGTTCGAGCGATCCGGGCACACCCGAGTTTTTGCAGAAAATGTGCACTTTCCGGTTTGCGATGTGGCGGTGGATTGGTCAATTCCAGGGATTGCCGAGGCACTGATCGGTCAGTGGACTGAGGGCGCACCCGAATTGTGCCTGTCACGGTTACCGATAACCGAGCGCCTTGCGCGAACAATTGAGTGGCACGCCGAGCGAAGTGTTCCGTACATCGTGACGACTGCGCAGCATGGCGATGCGAGCATTTCGCTTCGAGGCGGGTTAGCGGGCGTCGAGCGGCGCCTTTCACCGATGACACGTCGGGATGCACGGACCAAAGAGAAGCGTCTTGCCGGGCTCGGTGAGGTCACCTTCGAAGCGCTGGGGCTCGACGCCTCTGTCACTGATGTGGCACTCGAAGAGGCCTTTGAACTTGAAGCATCAGGTTGGAAGGGGCGCGAAGGATCGCCGATCTCCGCGGATCCCACAACGAAACGTTTCTACGAGTCTCTCTTCAGGTACGGAGCTTCGCGCCACGAGATGGTGCTCTTCGTGGTGAAACTCGATGGTCGCATCGTCGCGTTTGATCTCGACACGCGCGACAATGGTCGAATCGACCTCCTCAAGACCGGCTACGACGAGAGTCTGAGCAAGGCAAGTCCGGGCAACGTTCTGCGATGGCGCATCTTGGAGAGCGAAGCGAAGCGAGGGGAGATTGACGCGTATCATCTTGGTCGGCCGTCTTCGTGGAAGATGCGTTGGGCGACCAAGGTGTCGGATATTGGAACATTGCGTCTCTATTCGGGTGTGCGCGGACGGGCAATTTACTTGACCAATGTTGTGGGACGCACTTGGGTGAAAGAGCACCTTCCAACCATCATCGACAAGATTCGCAACCTGCGCGGTGCGCCACCGCCACTACCTGTTGTCGAAATTAAGGATGCGGTTCTTCACGCCCCGGTTTTGAGCCTCGCGCCGCCACCAATGGAGCAACCTGAACCAACGCTCGTTGAGCTCGAGATCGAACCAGAATACAATTCTGGCTACCGCCTGGTGGCTGGGCCAGCGCGTGAAGCGGACGATCAAGGCACGAAGGTTGGTTGACAGAGGGCGCGGCCAGGCATACCCCGGCCGCAAGCGATGCCAACATACGAATACGCCTGTAGCTCTTGTGGATATCAGTGGGAGGAGATCCAAAAGATCTCGGAGCCTGCACTCGACACCTGCTCAAAGTGCAACGAGAAGACTGCCAAGAGGCTAATCAGCGGCGGCAATTTCATCCTTAAGGGGGGTGGTTGGTACGCTGACCTCTATTCATCCAAGCCCACCAAGCCTGCGGGCGGTGAGCCCTCGGGATCGGCCAAGACCGACGCCCCTGCCGCGGCCCCTTCGCCTTCCACAAGCACGGCCGCTCCGGCGACCTCTGCTCCAAGTGGCGGTGGCGACTCAGGTGGCACGTCTGGCGGATCGTCGTCGACGTAGCCCAACGAAAATAAGCGCGTCCGCCTCGGGCATCGAGAGGCCCATGGCGCTTGCGACGAGAGAAACGGCGGCGTCGACCATTGAGCCTTGCTTGGGCTCCGTACGTGCAGTGGCCTTCTTGGCAAGCAACTCTTTGAGCGCTTGATGATAGCGAACGGCGGCGATCATCCATGGTTCTGGGTCGATGGTGGCAGTGACGCGCGCAAGTCGTCGCTCGATGACTTCGAGCGGCAGCTCATCGAGTTCGCGCAGTGCACCAGGAAATTCACGCGCGAGGTCACGCATCTCGGCTTGCGCTTGCTTCTCGTCGATCTGCACCGTGCGAAGTCGCAAGATGTGCGCGTACTTTCGAGCGAGCGAGCTCTGAGGGGATTCGTTCACTCTCTTGACGATAGCGCACTTGCGCATTTACGCGTCAATTTGCGACCCTGAAGCACAGCGCAATTTTGCGCTACGCTGTACTTCATGAGTGACAACGAACGCGAGCTGGCGTCCCTCAGAAGCGAACGCGACGCACAAGATCACGAGTTGTTTGCGCTGATCGAACGACGTATTTCCCTCGCAAAGCGTTTGCGTGAGGTCTTCTCGGGTGACGCAATCCGTACCGAACGCGAACTTCGGGACGGTGCATTCACGCCAAGTGAAAGCGCTCTTCCACGAGAGCAGTGGACGCATTTGCGCCGCGACATCAATGCTGTGTGCGCGCTTCTCGGCGCGCCACTCAAGCTGGTTTACGTTGGGGTCGAAGGATCGCCTGCGCACCTCGCGGCAAGGAAACGTTTCGGCGCCGCACTCGAACTTATCGGAGCGCGAAGCGCGCGCGATGCGCTCGAACTTGTGGAACGCAGACAAACCGAAATGGCCGTCGTGCCTTTTGAGACGACGAGTGACGGCATCTTGCAATCGACGCTCGTTGAGCTTGTGCGTCGTGAGTTGAAAATTGTCGAATTGATCGAGCTCCCACTCGAGCTCCACCTTTTCGGAAAGTCGCAAGCGGTGTCGATGGTCAAGACGGTTTACGCAACACGTGCCGATCGCGATTTGTGCCTACGACAGTTACAAGAGAAGGTTCCCGTACCCATTGCCCTTGTCGCAACGACACAAGAAGGTTTCGAACTTGCTGCCGCAGCGCCCGACGCCGCGGTCGTTGGCCCTGATTGGCTTGCAGAGAGCCACGGTCTTGATCCCCTCGTGCGCGGCATTCAAGACGAGGCTGCCGAACGCGTTCGGTGCGCCGTAGTTGGCATAAGACCTTCGAGTCGCACCGGCTCGGACGTGACGTCGTTCGTCTTTGCGGTGCACGATACGCCAGGCGCCCTGCTCGATATTTTGCGCGCGTTTGCAGAGCGAGATCTCAACCTGACCACGATCCAATCGCGTCCGATGGATGGCGAAAATTGGTCCTATCTATTTTTCTGCGAAATTCTCGGCCACCCCACCGATCGCGCGCTCATCGCCGCGTTCGAAGAAGTGAAGCGGACTTCCAAGTTTTTCAAGGTTCTCGGGAGCTTTCGTCTCGACGCAACGAAGTGAACGCTCGGCGTGTGAAAGAACGCGCTACTCTCGTTCGTTAGGTCAACAATGACGCGATCTTTTCTGGCCTTTTCGGCACTCGCAAGCTCAGTTCTCGTGTCGGCGTGTGGCAACAAGCCCGCCGAAGTTCCCGTCAACGATACGGCGACGCCGATCGATGTGGACGCAGACCCTTTGGCGCTCTTGCCGTCGGGTGGGTTTGCGTATGCGCGCGTAGACCTCACGCGTATGCGGCAAGACAAGGCGCTGGCCGATGAACTCGACGCAATAGCGCCAGGTTGGGGCCCAACCGCCGCGGCAGATTTTGTGCCCAGCCGCGATTTGAATTCGGCTGCATGCACCGCTTACTCAGTAACGGGTCTTGATGGTGTCTGCGTGCTGAGCGGTGACTTCAAAGCCGAAAAGCTTGAAGCAGCGGTTGCGACGTATCAATGGCCGCAAGCGGGCAATCAAGTCGTGGTCAAGACAGTTTACCAAGGTAAGACTCTGTTTACCCTTGCGAACGTTGGCTTCACGGTCCTCTCGTCGAAAACCGCGCTCGTCGGCAATGAATCGGCGATTCGTCGTACGCTCGATCGCATTGCAGATCGCAAAGTCACTCGAACGATCGAGGCCTGGGCCCTTGAAACGCTCGAAACGAAAGATGCCGACGCCGCGTTCGTGGTCAATGCCGAGTCCGACGTCATCAAGACGGCTCGCGAGCGCATGCCAATATGGCTGCGCAATTTTCGAGCGATGCGCGTAATTGCTAACGTTCGTGGCGATCGCGTAAACGTCGCAACAACGTTGTCATTTACTGATGCTGCCCAAGCCGAGCAGGCCGCCAACGCGATTTCGGCGAGCGCGAAGCTCTACGCTTTAGGAACGATATTTGGTCAACTTCCTTCCATTAACGATTTCGAAGCGAAGGCGGTCGGAAACGACGCTCAAGCGCGAGGCACGTTCTTGACGGGTGACATGAGCCAGTCGCTCCGCAAGTTGCCACACGGCGCGAAGTAGCGTCAGGCGAAGAGCAGCAAAAATGCAGCGAGCGCGGTGCTGAACGCGATACACCACACGCCAACGCGCCGGGCGGGCGTGCGACCTCCGTAGCGCAGCAGGAGTCCGCCGACGAAACTTGTAGCAACGCCAACAAGCGCGATAGCTGCGCACGCTGCAGCGAGCCAGCGCATCATTGTGCCCGTTACGATGCGTCCCGCAAAGAGCACCACGTAGATACCGTGAGCGACGCCTGCAGCGGTTGCGAGTACGGTTTCAGCCTTGGCAGCGCTGCGCGTACGTAGACCCATGACGTGAGTGTAGCGTTAGGCTGAGCGTTCGGCCACGTTAGGCCCGTTTCGCTTGCGGACGCTCGGCGTTCCGCGCGACGCTCGGCGGATGTCGACTCTCGTTGTTTCGCCCTCGCACCACCCCCTTGTCGGCAGTGTGCCCGTGCCTTCGGACAAAAGCGTTGGTCATCGCGCGTTGCTCTTCGGCGCCATAGCGGAGGGCACGACGCATATCGAGGGATTCGCGCCCGGAGGGGACAACCTATCTACCGCGCAGGCGCTTCGTGCAATGGGGGTCGACATTGCGATCGAAGGCGCAAGCGCCATCGTAAAAGGCGTCGGTCTTTATGGCCTGGTGGCGCCGACGGCTTCGCTCGATTGCGGAAATTCGGGAACGACGATGCGATTGCTATCGGGTCTTCTCGCCGCGCAGGACTTCAAATGTTCCTTGCATGGTGACGAATCGCTCAGTCGTCGTCCGATGATGCGCGTGCTCGGTCCGCTCCGCTCCCGAGGCGCTCTCGTCGACGGGACGCCGCATCCGACAAAGCAAGGCGAAATCACTGCGCCGCTTAGCATCGGGCCCCTTACGGGTGATTCGTATCTGGGACCGATCGAATATGAGAACCCGGTTGCGAGTGCGCAGGTGAAGAGTGCGCTGCTGCTCTCTGGATTGTATGCACACGGAGTTACATTAGTTCGTGAGCCGCATGTGAGCCGCGATCATACCGAGCGCATGCTACACGCGATGGGCGCGCCGCTTGAAACGTTTGGAACCCTGGTGCGTCTTGACCCGGCAGGGTGGGACGGGAAACTTGCCGCGCAAAAATTGGTCGTTCCAGGTGACGTTTCCGCGGCCGCATTTTTGTTGGTTGCGGCGCAACTCGTGTCAGGGTCGCGCGTGACCGTGAGGCACGTCGGAACCAATCCGACGCGCACTGGCATACTCGAGATTTTGCGTGACATGCAGGCGGGCGTGCACGTAGAGGCAAAGGGGGAGGTGGGAGGCGAACCTGTTGCCGAAGTGCACTTGCACCAGACGCCGACTCTTGTTGCAAGAATGATTGGCGGTGAGACCGTAACGCGCGCGATCGATGAAGTACCGATTGCATGTGCGCTCGCAGCGCGCGCTTCTGGCAGGACACGTATTCGCGATGCGGCGGAGTTGCGCGTTAAGGAGAGCGACCGGTTAGCAACGATGGCGACGGTGTTGCGAGCGTTCGGTGTGAAGTGCGAAGAGCTGCCCGATGGCATCGACATCGAAGGAACCGATGCCCCCTTGCGAGCCGCTGTAGTGGAGAGCCATGGCGATCACCGCATCGCGATGACTGCAGCGGTACTCGGCCTGATCGCGGATGGGCCAACGCGGATTCGCGACGCGGATTGCATCACGACGAGTTTTCCTAAGTTTGTTGGGACGCTGCGCGCGCTGGGGGCTGAGGTCTCTGTCGAGGCTTAGTCAACCTGAGGCAAGCCGTTCGTTAGCGAGCGCGTGCGCACGTACGGCGTAGCGGCTAACTGAAGGAAGACCTGAACTCGCGTGCGATAGATTCGACCACGCGAGGCCGCGTTCGTGACCGATGTCGTAAGCGATCACGATGGCTGCCGCGCAGTACGTCAGTCGAGCGTCGGCGTTAGGTCGTATTCGATTTGCGTGTCGTACTGGCCGCCCCACGCTGAAACATTGTCAATCGTGACGTACACCGTGGTGTCTGCCGCGTAGGCGGCTGTGCTGCACGACAGCGCGGTCCCCCCGGCGCTCATCGTCCTGACGATCTTCGCGTTCGCACAAGTTGTGGATCCACCGAGGGCATCCGGCAATTTGATCGTGACGTTGCCACTGAGCAGCATGGTTGCAAGATTACCGGAAAGGGAAAGCGCCTTACCCGCAGGAACGTTGATTGCGTAGTAGTGGACCGGCTCGCTCTTCCAAATGTTGCCACCGAAACGCTGGCCACTCACAAGCGTCGGAGCACTCGCAGTTGTGGTTCCGGCTTGATTAACAAACGAGCCACGGTCTGCATGCACGTACTGAACGACGTAGTCCGCACCGAGTTCGGGGTCGTCCGTCAATGCTGTTACGACAATCATCGCCGCGTTGTACGCCGGGTCCATCGAACCAAGGATTTCGACACGGTCTGCGGGGCCGCACTGGTGGATGACCTCCTTGAGGAGAGTCCCGGTGTCCGACTTGAACGCCATCTTTATCGCGCAGGACCATGGTGAGGTCGAAGTGCCGGAGATCGTGAAGACAGCGCGCTCTTGCTTCGAAATGAGCGGCAGAGCTGTTTTCAGCGACGAAAACGTATGAGAGCGACTCGCTCCACCCGTAACGGTTCCTGAAACCGACCCAAACCTGTTCACGATCGACGGAATAAGTAGGGCGTCACTCTGTGATTGAGTCGAGGCTTCATGGTGCTCGTCACTGGAGCAACCAAAGCCGAAAGTGGAGAGAGCGACCAAGGAGTGGCAACGAACTACGCACGTGTACTTCTCACTTGTTGTTGAGGTGGCGGAAGCCGCCTTGGGAACTTTTGGACTGAGCGGAATGTGATGCCCGAGCGTCATTCCATCGAGCGGATGCGGGTTTCACAACATGACAAGAAGATGCGCAATTCGGACACGGCGACCAGCTCGCGCGAGACAACAAGCGGCGCGCGAAGAACCCATTACGGGGACAATGTGATCAAGTAACTTTACTTTTTGCATCGAGACGCATACGAGCACCCGTGTTCGCGCTCAAGAGCCTGAACTCTCGCGATGTGCCAAAGAGCCAGTCGAGGACGCCGAGGGACCCGTAGTTTCCACGTAGCCTGAAGTGATGGAAGTCGTGATCGTGCGCATAGGGCATGCCCCAAAACGCGTATCCGCCATGCGTGTGAATCGCGTTGGTGACGGCCAAACCCGTCCAGACGAAGATCACAAGTGGATGCGCACCCACGAGCACAACACCAGAAAATACCGGGAGCAGATTTCCGATCAGGTGCTCGACGTAGTGGACGTAGTGCGTGGCGATACCGGTGGGCTTGCGATACTCGTGGTGCACGCGATGGAACAGGCGAAATAGGGGCCGCCAGTGAAACGCGCGGTGAACCGAAAAAAACAAGAACTCCTCGCACAGAATCATGACGGCGAGTTGACCAAGGAACACGCCCGCAGAAGGGATCGGCGTGCCGATGGACACTCCGCGCGCGGTCAGTGCCCAATGCAACAGGACGAGCATCGGCCACGTACCCAACAGCTGGTTGCGCAAGACGACCTTTACGCTTCGGGCAAGCGGCACGTCGGGCGTTTCGTGTGAGGAAGCGGAACTTGTTGATTCCGGCTGCTGAATCGAAACGTCCGCCAAGAACTTGCCGAGCGAACGTCGCCAACGAGTCGCGGCTCTTCCCGCTTTGAACGACTCGCGCACGGCGTCGAGCCACAAGTAGAAGAGTCCCAGTGACCAGAACACCGTCATGTAAATCGAGAACCCGACAAAGACGATGATCTCAAACCACGACAGGCGGGCGGTCAGCATGGCCCAGATAGGCGGACCGATCTTCGGAAGCTGCCAAGCGATCGCAGAGAGCGCGACACCGTAAACGATGGCGTTGTTGGGCCGAGGCAACGCGTGCCGAAAAACGTTGGCCATGAGCGTGTGGCTACCTTCCGCTGAACTTCGCGTTGCCGGGACCACACTCGAGCAGCGAGACGATTCCTTGCCGCATGTCTTCCGTCTCAAACAAGGCAGGTGCGATCGCGATCGTGAGCCGGTCAGCTTCGTAAACACCGCGATCGAGATACTGGCGTACAATGCGCTTGGACACGGCATGAGCGAGCGTGGGGCCGGAAGCCAGCCGGTGAGCGAACCGAAGGGCCTTGTCGGCGAGTTGATCGGATGCAACGACGCGGTTGACGATGTTCCATCGTTCGAAGGTCACCGCATCGTACATGCCCATGCCCATCACAATTTCGCGAGCGCGCGCAGGGCCTGCCCGCTCTGCGAGTCGCGCTGTCCCACCGCCGAACGGAATCGCACCGATCACGCCCTCAACGAGACCGAATTTGGTGTCGTCTGCCGCCCAGATCATGTCACAGGCGAGTGCCATCTCGAGGCCACCAGCGAGGCACATACCGTTGGCCGCGGCCAGCGTCGGAAACGGTAGTGACTCGCAACTGGCGAGCATCTTCGCGACGCGGCCAAGAAGTTCTGTCGCTTGGGCTGCAGAGCGGTTCTGGAACATTTCGCCGACGTTTGCACCGGCGGAGAAATTGGGCGCATCCGATCGCAAAAGCAACGCCCGAATCGGTGCAGCATGCGCAGCTTCGATCGCCTGCTCGAGCTCCGCGATCATCACCGGGCCCACCAAGTTGAGTGGGGGGTCGTCTACGACAATGATCCCCACACTTCCATCTCGCTTGAATCGTACTTTCGGCATCCGGCTTCTCCTTGTTCGATTCCCTCCGCTCCCGGCGTCGTGCGCGGAGGGTGTTGCTCTACGGACTGCTCGTCATCTTGCCGCTCGAACCCGAGGACTCGATCCGGGAGCAAGATTGGAAGGGGTTACTCGCGACCGGATATCGATAGGAATAGCTGTAGGAGCAAGCGCAGTTCTCGATCGAAACGCGCAGTTTCTTGGAAAGGTCCCCGTCGGGAATATCGACGTCGATTCCACATCCAGGCGATGATTGCGTTCCTACAGGGATCGCTCGACCGTAGGGCGCGCTGACGGTGGGTGAGCCAACAAAAGAGGTCGTCGCGCTGATCGGCCCGTCGGAGGCACGCGACCATGCCAACTTGCAGGCCGCGTCTGGATCCATGATCGCTGCGTACCTGGGATCGGTGAGCGAATATTTCAGACTGCAGCTTTTGGTGCTTGAATTGTAGGATCGCTTCTCGCCCGTTCCGCGGATTGATCCTGCGAGGCTGCCGCCCGATGCGTTCGCAGCAACGGTGCAGCCGCAGATGGAAGTCTGAGGCTCGGACAGCGAAAGCTCCGTTTGCGACTCGAGCTCCTGCTCCACTTCGGTTGCCGAGGAGCACCCGCCAAGGACAATTGCAGCGATGGGCCCAATCGTGAAAAGGAATGAGCGCTGGACAGACTTTTTTATCATGATCTTACCCTTGGAAGGGCGCATCGCTGCGCGTCCGATGGCCGGAGCATCGTCGCTGCAATGTACGATTCAGAAAATCGCTGTCGACGCAATGGTGGTGCGGTATTGCGACATTAGGATTCGAAATCGCGCCCGCACTTTGTTCTTGAAAACGGTGCACAGGTCAATTTGCTTGCCTATATGCGCAAGGCGTCGAGATGCCTAATCAAACGTGCTTATGCTCCGCGTTGAGCTGCCAGAAATTCAAGCAGCACACGGTTGAACTCCACCGGCTTCTCCATGTGGACCCAATGGCCAGCGCCAGCAATAAGTGGCTTGCCCCAAAGCGCGGGGATCTTCTCCTGCATCCGTTCGTAGAACGCTGAGGCAAACTGAATCAACGGCTCACAGTCGCCGGCAACGAACAACGTTGGCTGGAGCATCTTCGCGCCAGCAAGAAACGCAGTGCGTTCCCAACCCCGATCGATGCATCGGAACCAATTGAGTCCGCCGGTAAACCCTGTCTTCGTGAACGTGTCGACGTAGTAGGCGATATCCTCTTCGGTGAGCCAGTCAGGAAGGCGATCTGGAACCGTTCCCGTATCGAGAAGCGTTTCTCCCTGGTCGAAAATGTAACGCCAGCGGTGCTCTTGAGGCGCTGCTCCCGAGGCTGAGTAAAACGACATCAGAAAGCTCGTGCGCACATCTTGTTCAAAGTCGCGTTCCGGCTTCTCTGGTTCAGCAAAGTACAAGCGATAAAACTGCTTGTCGCCAACCACGCGTTTCATTGCGTCTGTCGGCGTCACGTTCTTGCGTGAGCGTGCCACATAAGGCTGACCGACAAGACCGCAAGCGCTGAAGAGGTCGGGTCTCAAAAGTGCGCAGTGCCACGCCACCGGCGCGCCCATATCGTGCCCAATCACGGTTGCGGACTCGACGCCCAACTCTTGAGCAAGGCCAATGATGTCCGTCGTGCACTCGAGAACATCGTAGGAGTCGACGTTCGACGGCCGATCAGTTTCGCCATAACCGCGTTGCGTCGGCGCGATTACCCGATAGCCAGCCGCGGCCAGCGCAGGAATTTGATGGCGCCACGAGTACCAAGTGTCAGGGAAACCGTGGAGCAAGATGACCGCGGGGCCGCTGCCTTGCTCCGCCACTTGCATGTTGATGCCGTTGGTTCGAACCCTGTGGGTCTTCACGTTCAATGTCATCGCTACCTTCCCTTGAACACGGCTGGTCGTTTCTCGACGAGAGACATGAAGCCCTCTTGTGCATCTTCGGTGCTCAGCATTCGTCGCACGAGTGCGGGGAGTTCGTTTTGAGCGGCCATGCATCCCTCGCGAATTGACAGCCGAGCATTCGCGATAATCTCACGCACGCCAATGGGCGCTTGTCGCGCAATGTTCTCGGCAAGATCGATCGCCGCTTCACGCTCTCGTCCAAGCGCAACAACCTCTTGCACAAGCCCGAGCGCTTTGGCTTCCTGTGCGCCGAGCGTCTTGTCCGTGAGCATGAACTTCATTGCGTTGTGCCAGCCGATCAGCGCGGGGAGTCGGTAGGTCGCACCCCCAAACGGCATCACGCCGCGTGTCGCTTCAACTTGCCCGAACGACGCATTCTCGGCAGCAACACAGAGCTCGGAGGCAAGTGCGAGTTCGAACCCGGAAGTTAGGCAGCGGCCCTGTACCGCGAGCACAATGGGCTTGTCGCACTCGCGGCCATAGTTGCGCCACGGATTGCATTGTCCGTCCGCGATGACAGACCCCGGCCCGTCTTGAGCGATTTTCGGCAGAACTTCCGCCGCGTCGAGGCCGAACGTGAAGTCTTCGCCGTATGCGAACACTACGCCACAGCGTAGTTCATCGGTGTTCGATAGTTCGGTGTACGCCTCGGATAGCTCGCGAATGAGCGCGAGATTAAAGCGATTCCGTTTCGCGGGTCGGTTCAAGCCGATGAGCATGACGTGGTTCTTGCATTCGACGGTTATGGTGTCTCTCATTTCCGCTAACCCCTTCAACGTTGGTAAGTCTTCAGCGACGAGCGTGTTCGCGTCTGATGGCTACACGCCTTAGCGCAATTGTTCGGCTTTGATGTTGTCGTAGCTGTATCTCTTCGTCGACAAGCCGTTCGTTGTTTCTTCAACGATTGGCACACATGCTCACCCCGGCAGGACGACCACCGTACGGAGGTCGGCGACGCTCTGAAGCGCAGCGCGCGAAGGATCAAGGCGGCGGCGATCACCAAGCGCGATAGTGCACCCTATTGTCGCGAATTCGAACGTGCGTGCGGTCGACCGAACGCCCCGACGGGTGGCACTCCATCGTGCGCTCACGTTTCCAGCCCGTGAGTCAAAGCGTCTTTGTGAAGAGGTCACGAGGAGCACGCACGAAGCCGGCGCGTCGATAGGTGTTTATCGCGACGACGTTCTCGGGTCTCACGCAGAGGTGCAT
>JAHFDZ010000167.1 GCA_023248745.1 Myxococcales bacterium
TCGAACGCTTCCTCGGATCGGGTGCAACGAGTCAGGTATGGGGCGCCATAGACGTTTCTGGACGCCGCTTCGCGCTGAAGTTCATGCGGGGCGAAGCACCCACCGTCCGGCAGCGCATGATGCGCGAAGCTCAAATCGCGATGCGATTGATTCACCCTGGCATCGTGCGCGTGCACTCGGTTCACGAGAGCGAGCACGGCCTCTACATCGTCCTCGATTGGGTCGATGGCATCAGCCTTGAGAAACACCTCGAAGACGGCCTCCTTCCCACGCGCACGGCACTTCACCTCGTTGCAGATCTGTCCGACGCACTTGCGTTCGCGCACGAAAACGGAATCGTTCATCGCGATCTGAAGCCCGCGAACCTGATGGTCAAGCCAGCTGACTATCAGCGCCTAAGCGTTGTCTTGCTCGATCTTGGCGTCGCAAAACCGATGGACGGAGGCACCAAGTTAACCGCAACAGGCGCTTCGGTCGGCACGCCCCATTTTATGGCACCCGAACAACTCTTTGGTGAGCCCAACGTCGATGGGCGTGCCGACGTATGGGCACTCGGCGTGCTGCTCTTTGGCTTGCTGACGGGCCGCCTACCCATCGAAGGCTCTCGCATTGGTGAGGTTTACAAAGCGGTGGTTCGCCAACAAAAAGCCGACCTCGGAGCGATCGTACCGACACTTCCAGACGAGCTCGCCCAATTGTACCGAGACATGACCCATTTCGATCGCGCCGCACGACTCGGGGATCTGAAACAAGCCGCCGCGACCTTGCGTCGTCACGCAAAGTAAGGACGTATTCGTTCGCTCAAAGGTGCGCTAGCGTCGCGTTCATGAGCAGGCAGCAACGCATCGAGGAAGCACTCCGCGAGAAGTTCGAACCAACCCAACTCGACGTCACCAACGACAGCCATCGTCATTCGGTTGCGCCCGGATCGGAAACGCACTTTACGGTCCTCTTGGTAAGCGAACAGTTCGGCCCGCTAACCCGAGTCGAACGCCACCGCCGCATCCACGCAGCCCTCGCAGCCGAACTCGACGCAGGCCTGCACGCACTCGCAATCCGAGCACTCGCGCCGACCGAGTTCGAGCCGTCGAGCGCGTTCACCGCCCCCAACTGCCTAGGCGGCACCAAAACCTCCGCGCCCACTCCCTCTGTCGCTGACGCTCCCGCTGACGCTCTCGCTGATCTCCCCGCCACCTCCGAGGCCCCGCGTGACTGACCGCGACCTCCTCATGATCCCCGGCCCAATCGAGTTCGAGCCCACCGTCCTCGAAGCCCTGGGTCGAAAAACCCTTTCCCATCTCGATCCGCGCTTCATCGAGACTTTCGGCAAGCTCCTCGAAGATGTCCGCGACGTCTTCGGCGCTCCCAACTGTACGCCAATGGTCCTCGCCGGCGGTGGCACGCTCGCGATGGAACTCGCAGCAACAAATGTGATCGACCCCGGTGACAATGTCCTCGTCTACAACACGGGTTACTTCAGCGATCGTATGGCTCGCATCGCCGAAAGGCTCGGCGCTAACGTCGATCATGTGCGCGCGGCAATTGGTGAAGCACCGCCGCTCGAAGCACTCGACAAGGCGCTCACAGAAAAACGATACAAAATAGTTACAATGACCCACGTCGATACGTCGACTGGCGTGCTCGCACCCGTTCGGCAAATTGCATCGCACGCCAAAAAGTCAGGATCATTGACTATCGTCGACGCCGTTTGTTCAGCCGGCGGAGAAGAGCTTCACCAAGCATCATGGCAAATCGACATTGCGCTCAGCGGAAGCCAAAAGGCGCTCGGCGCACCCCCTGGACTCGCGATCGCACTCTTCTCACAGGCCGCAATCGAGGCACGCAAAGCAAAGAAAGTTGTCCCCGCTTCATTGTATCTCGATATCGAAGAATGGTTGCCGATCGCGCAAGCGTACGAATCGCGCAAGCCGAGTTACTTTTCGACACCGCCTGTGAATTTGATTAGCGCTCTCGCAGCGAGCACACAGCTCCTTCTCGAGGAAGGCATGAGTGCGCGAGTTGCGAGACACCGTTGGATCTCGCATGCGTTCCGTGCAGCTTGGCAAGCGCTCGGCCTTGCGAGCCTCAGTGTCGACCCCCACGCAACGGCGCACACCTTGAGCGCACTGCTCTACCCCACTGGCATCGATGCCTCGTTGATTGGCGCAATCCGTGACGAGGGCGTAGTCGTCGCAGGTGGCCTTCATCCAGACGCAAAGACAAAGTACTTCCGCGTTGGGCACATGGGCTCAACGCGCGGTGGCGATGTGCTCACAACCGTGGGTGCGATCGAACGAGCGTTGGTACGGATGGGCTACACCACCTTCGAGCAAGGTGTCGGGCTCGCTGCGGCAAACAAAGTGATCGGCGGGGCGCTTCCACACACCTGAATCCGCACACCTGAAAATACAGGCCGAAGCACAGCCGCAACGGGTTACTCGAATTTCCAAAAAGTTACCGATTGCGCTGGCGCACTGCGTAACTGCGTTCATGCTGTGCGACGCGGAACTTGTCTGGGGGCCTATCAATGGATGAAGCTTTTTCTTGCGGCGTTGATCGCCGATATATTCAACTTGTCGTAAATCATCTTGAACAAGCACATGTCACGCTAACGGCGGACGACATGGCGCTACTCGCGCACGACGGAACAGCCATCGTGAAGTGGGACAGTCTTGTTTGCATTCTTAGTCGGCTTGATCGTGAACTCACGTCTCAAGATCCGGCGTGGGCCGTCAGGCTCGGGACCGTCGCATCACCTGATGCGCGTGGAGTGCCTGGCAGTCTGTTCCTCAATGCAGGCACGCTTGGAGCCGCGTTTGCCACTGCGGTTGAGCTCGATCCTCTGGTTCAGTCGGCCTACAGGACGCGCTGGATCGAAGGGCCAGAGACGACGCAGATTCGCCTCGAACGGGCAACAGGCACCACTGTCGAGAATGCGCGGGCGTGCGAGATTCGCTTTTCTGCATTGCTCTCGGCGTGCTCACGCGTGTCGGATCTGCCCTGCAAGCCGGTGGAGGTTCACTTTACTTGCGATCCGTTTCCGCTCACGGACATGCATCGCAACGTTTTCGGCGACAACATCGTCTTCAATGCGCCATTCTGCGCGATGTTCCTCGATGCGATGACGCTGAGCCGAAGAATTCCTGGAAGCTGCGCTGCGTTGTTCAAGCAACTCAAGCAGCAACTCTGGAGCGACGGCGGCCGCTCGAGCGACGTCATCGAAATCGCAACGCGTGTCCGCCGCGACGTCGTCCACGCGCTCGATCATGGTCATGGCGCATCGATCGAAGCCGTCGCACGAAGGCTGGGAACATCAACGCGCAGCCTGCAGCGTGCGCTCGCAGAAGCGGGTCTTACCTACCGAATGTTGGTCGATAGAGCTCGCCACGAACGCGCTTCGCAGCTGCTCAAAGATCGTTCACATAGTTTACTTTCGATCGCACTGCACCTCGGCTTCAGCGATCAAGCTTCATTCACGCGGGCATGCATTCGATGGAGCGGTTTGACGCCGAAGTTGTATCGCGACTCACTCATTCCGCCGGCGCCGATGATGTCTTAACCCACTGGTGGGCCGGTCGTGATAGGACCGACCCACCATGAAACAGCTGACCTTCGGCGAGTTAACGGTTCGCCTTGCGGGTGGCACCGACGGTGATGGCGGCGGAACGGGACCCGTCGTCGTACTGATGCACGGCTTTGCGGCTCCTGCGGACGATCTTGTTCCGTTTGCAGGTGTGCTTGAGGTGCCTTCAGAAGTGCGATTTGCGTTTCCGGAAGGCCCGGCACGCCTGCCACCTCAGTACGGTCAGGGACGCGCGTGGTGGATGATCGATTCCACGCGCCTCGAGCTCGTCGCCATGACGGGCGATATGTCACTCGTCACCGAAGTCGAGCCCGAAGGACTCGATGACGCTCGCAACAAATTGGTCAACTGTCTTGACGCGCTCGAGGAAGCGCTCGCCCCGTCAAAACTCGTGATCGGTGGGTTCTCGCAGGGGGCGATGCTCGCGTGCGACGTAGTTCTGCGATCGCAGCGCCAGTTTGATGGGCTCGTGATGCTGTCGGGCGCAATGGTCGCCGGCCCAATATGGCGGCCCCTAATGCCAAATCGAAGCGATCTCTCCGTCTTCATGAGTCACGGTGAAGAGGATCCTATCTTGCCGTTCGAAATTGCGGATCGACTCCGCACAGAACTTGGCGAGGCGGGCCTCAACGTCATGTGGGTTCCTTTCCACGGCGGTCATCAGATTCCTGCCAACGTCGTTTCGGGTCTCAGCCACTTCCTTCAGTCCGTCTCGTAGCGAATGAACGGTCGCTGGACAGCGCCGCTCGTTGCTGTCGGCTTTACCTGCGCGACGATCGTCGCGTTCTCCGCTGCAGCGCGCCTTCATCCGCAGTTGCCGGGCGTATGGGGAATTGCGAGCGCGACGATCAGCACGTCATCCGTCATACTTCTTGCGGCATGGGCGGCGAGCCGCATGTGGAATGTTCCGCTTCGCGTAAGGAAAGTGAGCAGCGTTGCGAGCGCGCTCATTGCGGTCGCTTGGCTCGCATCCGCTAGCGTTACCGTAGACGCTGTCACAACTCAGCTGGGCTTCACCACCGCCGCCGAAAGTACCGTGGTCATGCTGCGATCAGCGTCGACTCCACGCTTTCTTTTCGTGGCAGTCGCCATCGCGATTCTGCCTGCGATCTCCGAAGAGGCGCTCTTCCGCGGAGCGATTGGCCTCTACGTCGAACGCGAAGCTGGCGTCGTCGTGTCCTTTGTAACAACATCAATACTCTTTGGAGCGATTCATTTGTCGCCTTACCAAGGGGTACAAGCGGCCCTGTTGGGCTTGGTTCTACACGCGATCGCGCGACGCGAAGGTCTCTCCGTCGCAATCCTCGCGCACGCAACGAACAACTTTGCCTTTGCGTGGGTCGCACGCATCAACGTAGCGCCATCGACGACGTGGACGATCGTCTTTGGGTCCCTGATCTTTGGTGCGCTTAGCTTCGTGTACCTGCATCGGCGCACTTCGCCTGGATGACAAATCCCCTCGCCATCAATATCGAGCGATTGACCCAAATTCAGTTGCGCCAACGTCTCCGGAGTCGGTTAAAAGGGGAGCCGCATGACGTTTGATCCTTCAGCGGCCGCACTCACGGATTCTGGCATCTTCGGTCTTCCGTTCACGACCGACGAGTCAAGAGTCATCGTTCTCGGTGTGCCCTTTGCCGCAACGACTTCGTACGGCGGCGGCGCAGAGGATGGGCCGGCCGCTATCGTCGCAGCGTCCAAGCAAGTCGATCTCTTCGACGGCGAAACGGGTCGACCTTACGAGGCAAAGATCGCCTACTCAGACGAGCTCGAACATCTGCGCACACTTCACGCGCGAGTGCGGCCTCTCGCAACGAAGGTCATCGAAGTTGGCGGCGACATCGGCGACGACGACGAGCTCAACGAAGCGCTTTCAGCAGTGAACGAAGCAAGTGAGCAGGTGAATAACGACGTCTACGATGCCGTGCGGCGGTGGGATGCGCAAGGCAAGCTCATCGCTCTTGTCGGAGGCGATCACTCGACACCATTCGGAGCGATTAGAGCGCTCGCAGAAACGCATCGCGCCATCGGTATTCTTCACATCGACGCCCATGCCGATTTGCGAGTTGCATACGAAGGCTTTAGGTACTCGCACGCATCGATCATGCACAACGTCGCAAACCTTGTTCCAGACGTAGCGCGCATTGTGCAAGTTGGAATTCGAGATTTTTCAGAGGACGAGGCGCAGGCAATTGCGACTTCAAAGGGCCGCATCGTCAGCTTCTTTGACTATTCAGTTGCTGAACAAAAGTTATCAGGCGTTTCGTGGTCGAAGATCGTCGAACCCATCGTCGAAGCGCTTCCCCAAAAGGTGTACATCTCGCTCGACATCGACGGGCTCGATCCAGCGATGTGTCCTAATACAGGCACCCCGGTACCAGGCGGCCTTTCGTATCATGAAACGTCATATTTACTTGGAGCGCTCGTTCGCTCAAAGAAACAAATCATTGGATGTGACATTAACGAAGTTGCCCCGGGCCACGACGGCACCGAGTGGGACGCCAACGTCGGAGCACGGCTTCTTTACAAGCTCATTGGGCGTATGCTGCAAACATACGGGGGCCGCTGAACGCCGCGATGAATGTGCGCACGCTTGGTTACGCATTTTTGGTGCTCGGCTGCGTCTCCTGCAACCCCAAGGCAGCGAACCACGCATCCAGACCCACGCTCGATGCCAAAACTGATCCAACGCTCGACGGGCTACTCGACGAGTATTTGAGTCTCAATCCAAAGGTTGCACGCGACGCTGGGTTGCACGAAATTGGCGACGGCTTCGTCGCTGACTATTCGAGAGCAGGCATCGAGCACCGAATCGCGAAACTCCACGAGCTGCGAGCTGCGATCGATCAGGCAAAAGGTGACGATCACGACGCAGCAATCTTTCGCCTCGCGATCGATCAGGATCTCTTTCGCCTCGAGGATTTGAAGCTATGGCAACGCAGTCCAAACTTTTATGAAGAGCTCTTTTCCGTCGATGTCTACCTGGTACGCGACTACGCACCCTTGCCCGTGCGCATCAAAGCGTTGGCCTCTCACGTGGCCGCAGCGCTCAAGCAGACCGACAATCTCTTGAAGAACTTGAAGGGTGCATTGCCTGAACCCTTCGTTCGCACCGACATCGGAATTTTCAAAGGGTTCGCCGACTATCTACGGAACGATATAGTCAAATTAGTTGACCGATCACCGGATCCAACCGTGCGTGCGACAGCCGTGCCTATCGTGCGCGAACTCGCACTGAGGGCCGACGTAATCGCCAAGCAACTCGAACAGGTTGAACTTCCGCGCGCCGATCAAAGCTATCCGTTGGGAGTCGAACGCTTTCGCAAACTCATCAAAGTTCAAGAGGGTCTCGATACACCTCTCGAGGAGCTTGAACGCATGGCCGAGGATGACCTCGCAGCCAACCTTCGCGCGTATCAGTCGTTGCGCAAGGCAGCGAAGCCCGCGCGCCCCAAGGCATCAGAGCTGCTCGAAGAAGCGCGCAGAGCAACCGAGGAGGCGCGCCTGTTCGTCGAGAAGAAGCGCCTCGTTACGATTCCTCCGGACGGCCACGTAGAAGTTCGTGAAGCGCCTCCGTTCATGCGGTGGAACGCCGCATTTCTCGACGGCCCTGGGCCACTCGATCGCGCGGGCCTTGCCTCTTTCTACTACATAGCCCTTCCCGACCCCACGTGGTCGAAGTCGGAACAGGAGGGCTACGTGATGACGTACGGCTCCCTCCTCGCAACCAGTGTGCACGAAGTCTACCCAGGGCACTTCTTGCAAGGTTTGTGGATCCGTCGTGCGCGATCGCGCATTCAAAAAATATTCGGCGCGTACTCGTTCATCGAAGGCTGGGCGCACTACGTGGAGCAAATGATGATGGAGGAAGGCTTTCGCGGCGACGACCCAGCGGCACGATTGGGCCAACTTGAAGACGCCCTCTTGCGCAATTGCCGCTTCGTGGCGGCGATTGGCATTCATACCAAGGGCATGACTGTCGCTCAGGCCCAAGCACGCTTCAAGAATGAGTGCGGGCAAGACGAGGCCAGCGCACGGCAGCAAGCGACGCGCGGAACGTTCGATCCCGGGTATTTCGCGTACACGCTCGGCAAGCTCCAGATACTCGCGCTCCGGAAGGAAGCCATTTTCAAGCTCGAAGGATCGTTCGATCTACGAAAGTTCCACGATGCGCTGCTTTCCTATGGCTCGCCGCCAGTTGCGCTCGTACGCCGACGCGTTCTTGACGAACTCATCGCAAACGCCAAAGCGCCAAAGCACTAACGATCGCCGTTAGCGTCTGAACTCCGCCGTGCGAAAGCGCGTGAAAACGGCCGTGCTCACAGTTGGCACGAAAGACGCTCTTGAGCGTTCGGGGAAGATTCACCAACGCAACGGGGCAATTTGATGACGAAAGTTCCTTCGCAATCGTGTCTTTTTTTTTCTCTCTCTTCAGTCCTCTTCGCCGTTGGTTGCGGCGCACTCGCAAACGCGAATGACGACGCGAGCGTGGACGCAAGCATGACGCCCGACGGTGGCATACAAGATGCCAATGCAGCGGGGCCAATCCTTACGCCAGAACCCACGCCGCCCATAGAGCTCGCGCGATGGGGCGCGATGACGGCCCGTCTCTCAGACAGCGAGATGCTCGTCGCTCACGGGTTCACTGGCTTTCCGAAGAGCGCGACGTCAGCCGACGTTTTTCGAGTAAAACGTGACGCATCGGGATTCAAGACAACCGCGGTTAAGAGCAGCGGCGCCATTCCACCTGCCACTTCGAGGGCGAACCTGTTTGCGAGTGCTGCAATGGACCGCGCTTATCTGATTGGCGGACGAACGAGCGGCACGAGTGTGAGCGACAACACGGTTTACGAACTCACAATATCGTCAGGCAACTGGACTAAACTTGCGCTCGACACGTATCCGAAAGCGTTCCTCGCTTGCGGCAACTTCATGCACCCTTCCAAGGCCATCGGCTATCAATTTGGAGGCGCTTCGGCGAGCGGATACTCGCAAGAAACATGGGCGTTCGACTTCTCCGGGACCACGCCAAAGTGGCGATTAATCGAGAACAAAGAAGAGGCTCTGACCGCCCGTTTTGACCCGTCGATAGCGCTCAGCACCGATGGTAAATATGCTTACCTTTTCGGCGGAGGAACGGGCGTGCAGCCCACGGCCGCCTATCGCAACGACGTGTGGCAGTTCGACTTCGAGAGTGAACGGTGGACATTGCTCTATGCGAATTCTGCGGACGGCCCCATCGCAAGACGCGGCGCCTGGATCGTTGCGCAAAACGGAAAGCTCTTCATGGCCGGAGGAGAGCCCGCACAAGACTCCGTCAAAGACTTCTGGCAATTCGATCTCACCACCAAAGTCTGGACGCAAATCGCAGAGTCGGTCGGATTCGACGAAGCGGTTTTCCCGCTTGCACTCACGTTCGACAAAACGAGCTGGCTCGTCGGTGGATACGTTCAAGCCGGGCTTGCCACCAACCAGACGTCATTCGTTTT
Source organism: Myxococcales bacterium (assembly GCA_023248745.1). GTDB lineage: Bacteria > Myxococcota_A > Polyangia > Polyangiales > Polyangiaceae > JAHFDX01. Next base: position 9,073 of record JAHFDZ010000167.1, read on the forward strand.
GCAGTGATCGAGGATTTGCTTCCTTAGCTTCATTCGAGCGCGCGCTTGAAGGTCTCCACCATGTCGTCCAAGTACTCCGCCTTCGCGCCGTGATCGACTCGATGTTCGCGCTCGGTCACTGGCCACCCAGCGCTCTTGAGGTACGCCGCGAGGCCCTTGCCATCCGTCTTCGTTGAATCGTACGAGCCGTACGCGACCAAAAAAGGACTCTTGGTCGCATCCGGTCGTGCCGTTCCAACACGCGCTCCGCCCGACAATGCCGCAAACGCATCGACCGAAATGTCACCGCGCAAAGCAAGGATCGAAAGGAAGTAAGCACCGTTCGAAGATCCCGCAAGCCAAACGCGCGAGAACCGATAGTCAAGTCGACTTTCTAAATTTGCGCGCAGCTCAAGCCAGTTTGTAACCATACCAGCTGCGTGTTTCTTGTAAGCCCCTCCGCTCGTCGGCCAGGCATACCAATCGACATATGCCGGCGGCCCAATCCCACGAATCCCCCGTGGCAATAGCGCAACAAACCCGTGCTTCTTCGCCGCCGCCGCAACGATCCCGAGAACCTTGCTCTTCTGAGGCTGTGGTGGCTTTGGTGGAATGATCCCATGCAAATAGATCAACAAGGGCACACTTTTACCAATCGCCCCCTCCGGCAACGCGACACACACGTCTTCCGAAAGCGCAACGGTCCCTTCCGAACACCACTCCGACCCAGCAAGCGCTGTCGCCGTCTTCCCCGCTGGCGCTATCGCTATCGCTCCCGCTGACGCTATCGCTCCCGCTGAAGCTGACGCTCCCACTGGCACCGTCGCCGATTCCTTACACCCGCACGCCAAAAGTACCGTCGCCAATACCCGCATCAGTCCGCATGAATGTACACGAACGTCCCCTGCTCATCATTCGTCGCAGCAACTCCATGCCACATCTCGGGAACACGCGGCCTCGTGTGCTCAAAAAGATAGAGCGCATCGCGCGGAGACAGGTTGATGCACCCATGACTCTTCGGCTGTCCGAACGCGTCGTGCCAAAACGCACCGTGCAACGCGTAACTGCGTTCGAAAAATTGAACATAGGGAACGTCATCAATGCGGTACCGCGGATCAGGCTTGTCGCTGCCCTCTGCTGCGGGTTGCTCTTCCGCCTTCATCCGCGCCGAAATGTGCTTCATCTTGATACGAAATAAGCCACGCACCGTGCTCTTCGTTGTCTCGGAATTTTGCGCACCGTCGACGCCTGTTGAAACAAGCGTCGTGAACACGGGTTCCTTGCCGCGATAGTACGTCAGCACTTGGCGTTGAATGCTCACGTCAATCCACTCGTCGTTTTCGGTCACGCCCTGAGGAAGCTCCATCACGCGAAAGGCGCGCGACACTTGCTTCGCACGCACAAGGTAGCGAGCGCCGTCCTCTGCGTCGGCGGGTGGATGCAGCAATTCGTAATACTTCTCGTTACCAAGTACAATTTCGACATCAGAAATTTCTGCCGACTCTTGGACCACAAGCTCGTGCTCCGTGATGTGTGCCCCTCGCTTCCCGCTGCTCATTTGCCAAAGGCGCGCTGGCTTCCATGCGGGCCACACAATCGGAAGGTGCACACCTTCCTTTCCAGCTTCCGCCAGTTCGATACCGTGAAACTCAGCGAGCTTCGCGATCCGCATGCGATCGACAGGAACGATCATGTGCTCTGTCGTGATGAAGTACGCACGTCCTTCGTGCGCAAAGGTACCGAGAAACGAAACTCGCATTCCGGGCCACGACTTTGCCCCAACGAGGGCTTGCCTATTCAACTTGAATCCGGCGAGGTTTTCTAGCATCCCGCCGTTGGCGAGAACCGTAGGCGGACCATTGTCGGGTAGTGATGGCTCGGGCCAGCGCTTTCGTTCAGAAAGTTTACGACGAAGGCGCGCCAGCGATTCGGTTTTTACCGAAACGTTCCCTTCTACGTCACGAATGTCGTCGCGCGTAGGTAGCCGCACATAAAAGGGTGCGCCCCACGACGTCCCGTAAGCGTATGGCAATGCCTCGCTTCGTTTGGGCGGACCACTCTGCGCAATAACAATGGCTTGCTCGTTCATATCGAGCGTGACGCCTTCGCGACCAACGCAAACGAACCCCTTCGGCGCGACTGAGTACCAACCCCCTACGCATCCCACGCCATCCACTTTTTCGGTAGACCGCGACAACGTTGCGCCAACGCGGAGGTAGCCGATCTTCGCCGCGTCAGGCGACGGCTGCGCATAGATAAAGCTCTGAAGCGCGACGGTCGAAAGAACAGAAACACTCGCGTCTTTTGCTTCCGCATCGGCATCCAATTGCGCGTCAGATACGAGGCCCGCATCCCCTGCAATCGCCTCGATTGACGCATCGCCAACCGAGGCATCGCTTATGCGCGCGCCACCACAAGCCGCACCCCATATGAGCGAAGCTGTCAGGACCGCTGAACCAAAGGCACGATGTGTTAGAAGAACGCCTCTGATGACCACCATGATTGGCGAGCGTTATCGCATCGTGCGGCTTCTAGGCAAAGGAGCAATGGGATCGGTATACGAAGTCGAACGAGACGATGGCGTTCACGTCGCGCTGAAAGTGCTCTCACTCACGAAAAGCAACGCCGAAGAACGTCGCGCGCGTTTCGTACGCGAGGCCGAAATTTGTGCGCGATTGCATCATCCAAACTTGGTTTCCGTCCTCGATCACGGCATCGATGAAGCCAGCGGCGAACCATTCCTCGTGATGCCTCTCCTCGAAGGCACGGACCTCGGAGAGTGCCTTGCACAAGAAGCGCCACTGTCGCCTGAGGTTGCGGTGGCCATCGCCTACCAAGCTGCCAAGGGCCTGCAGGCAGCACACGATCAGGGCATCATTCACCGCGACTTAAAGCCGTCGAACTTGTTCCTCCGACGAAGCGAGAACGCAAATATCGACGTTCTGATTACCGATTTTGGCTTGGCCAAAGATCAAACCTCACTCGACGCGCTCACGCGAAGTGGAGCCTTCATGGGCACCGCTGCCTACGTCGCCCCGGAGCAAGCTTCGAACGCGAAACACGTCGCCGCGCGCGCGGACATTTGGAGCCTCGGAATGACGCTCTACCACATGCTCGCAGGTAGACCCGCATTCACGCAGGCCGGGTCCTTCGTCGCACTCGTGTTGCAAATCACGGGAAGTAAGGTCCCCGAAATCCAATCGATTGCGCCTTGGATTGCACCCGATCTTGCACGACTCGTGCATGCGATGCTCGTTCGAGATCCAGACGATCGCCTTCCATCGGCGAGCGAACTCACGCTTTCTATCGATCTCCTTTCAGGCGGCACAGCGAGCAACTTTCAACTTACTGAAACGTCATTGCAGACGCTCCCGCAGGAGGCTCGCGCGGCCATAGCGCCGGTCGCCACGCTGCCACGCTCGTTTGGCGACTTGCTTCGAAATTGATCAGCGCGAGTTGCGTTTGGGCCTCAACTGAGACGGTGTGAGAATGTTCACAGACTGGACGCGCGGTTAACCCACATCATACTATTCCCATAGTGGAAGACGGAAACGCGCCATCAGGATCCAGCGCAGGTCCAGAAAGTACACGACCGAGCGCCTTGCCCGATGAACCGCATTCATCCGTGAACGCGTCGAATCCGCTCGTGCGGCTTCCGCGATTGCTGCACGACTTGGGCAATCCCCTCACCGCCATCGCGACGAATGTTGAGTTTTTGCACGACCTCGTGGGCGACTTTTCAGCGATGCCAGCGAATCAAGTCGAGTTGATGCGCGAAGTGCTGCAAGAGATCGGTCAAAGCGCGGAACGAATGCGAGAGATTACGCGCGAGCTCCAGAGCGTTGCTTCCGGTGACTCGCGCGCGGCGAGCGAAATGCGCAACCTCGCAAAGGCGCAACCGCGCGACGGACGCGAAGCAATTCGCAACGTGAGTGGCCTAGAGATAAAGTAACACGCCGCGAACAATTTGCGTCGTGCCGCAAGCCTTCGCGATGGCCTGCGCATAGAGCTCCACTTGAATTTCGTATGCTGCACGCAACTCGGGTGCTGCACCGCCGGTTTTGAAGTCGACGACCGTCCAGCCGGCTTGGTCCTCGAAGGCCAAGTCAGCAACGCCTTCAACAATGACGCCATCGTCGAGCGTCATCGTCAAGCCCACTTCGCGCCGCAACTCCCTTGCAACCCGTGCGCTCGCAAGCAACGGATTGGCCAGCGCTCGCGCGACCACAGACGCGGCGCCCGCGCGTTCGTCTGTCGACGCACCCACCATGCGCGATACCCATTCCACGTGCGACTCAATCGCATCGCGATCGGCATCGAGGGGTACGCGTGCCAACACCTCGTGCACGAGCGTGCCAAATCGAGGACCACGCACCTCGGCAAAACGATCTTCTCGGGGAACGTATTCAGATGTCACCGCTGGAGCGGCATTCATACCCGACGTTTTCGACAGCGCAGTAACCGTCAGCACCGTACGTGATGCCTTCGAGCCTTGCGCCAGCGCAAACGCGCGACGCTGTGCCCACACCTCGCTCGCAGCTGAGTTCGCACTGCTCGAATCTGCTGCGACGAGC
>JAHFDZ010000168.1 GCA_023248745.1 Myxococcales bacterium
CAAGAACCTGATCTATCCAGTTCCTGATCCATCGTTCCCGTTTCTGGGCGTCCATTTTACGCGCATGATTTCCGGTGGCGTCGAAGCCGGACCGAACGCGGTGCTCGCGCTTGCGCGGGAAGGGTATCGATGGGGCGACGTCTCGCTGCGCGATGTCGCAGGCACTATTGCGTTTCCCGGGTTCTGGCGCCTGGCAACCAAGCATCTTCGAATGGGCGCCTATGAAGTGTGGCGATCGCTTTCGAAGGTCGCATTTACCCGCTCGCTGCAGCGACTTGTTCCGAATGTTACGAGCGATGACCTCGTTCGCGCAGGTGCGGGAGTGCGCGCTCAGGCGATGCGTCCGGATGGATCGCTTGTGGATGACTTTGCGTTTGAAGCGAGTGAGGGGGTACTTGCGGTGCTGAATGCCCCTTCGCCGGCGGCGACTGCGTCGTTGGCGATTGGGGAGGTGATTGCGGAGAGGGTACTGGCGCTTCGCTTGTTTTGATTGGGGGGTGTTGACGGCTCGCGCTGACGGCTGACGCTCACGCGGCCTTTTAGATGGGCGCTGCGCTTCGCGGATATGTGCTGCGCACGGCTATTTGGTGGCCGAAACCGAGGTTTCGCCCCTTCGCTGCGCTCAGCTCCAGCCTATCGCTTCGCTCCTGTCGAGCTTCACTCGCCAGAGGCCGGAGGCCTCAAACCCCCAGCTTCCTCTCACTACGTTGAGATGATTCGTGCATCTGGGCAATTTGCTACCCTGGTCCACCTGGATCGCTTCCCTACGCACGCTAAGAGCGTGCTCGGTCGCTGGGTTGGGGGTCGGGTGGTGCTGCCTTGGCGGGTTCAGATGGGAAGTGGGGGCTTTGTGACGGCAAACCTAGGAGGCGCCTTTTCGAAACAGAAGAAGCTTGTAGTCGCTGAGGGGGGCTAGGAAAGGTGCGCGGTCGAGGACGGTTTCGCCGGCTTTGAAAATTGGGGTTACGAGGGCTTGGGGTACGTCCCGTACGGAGCACACTAAGCGTACGGGGACGAAACCCATGCGGTCTGCTTTGACAAGTTCGAGGTCGGCGCGATTGGCGAGGGAGACCCACTCTTCGATGCCGAGGTCGAGGACGCGCCGCAGGAGTGGCGATCGGTGAATGGGTTCGAGCACGAGGACGCGGCCTCCTTTGGAAACTGCGTTTGCGATGTTACGAAATGCGAGCGCGAGATCGGTGGCGCTCTGGCATGCGACAGAGAGGCAGCCGAGCACAAGCACGTCGTCGAACTGCATCTTCAAATGCGAGAAACCGGCGAGGACATCGGCGGTGCAAAATTGCGTGTTCTTTGTCCATGGCTCAGCGACGGAGGCGGTCTCTTCTTGTGCTGCGACGACTGTCGCTTGCGAGAAGTCGACGCCAGTGACATCTTTGGCTCCGCGGCTCGCGAGGAAGCGTGTCATGCGGCCTGTGCCGCAGCCAACGTCGAGCATGCGATGAGCGGACCAGTTGCCAAGCGTGCGCACGATGAGGTCGCGTTGCCGCTCGTCCCATAGCGCGTTGTAGGTGTTTGACGGCCAGAGCGATCGCGAGAGGCCCGTGCGAGCGGTTGCGCGCGCGTCCCAATAGTCTTTCGCGTGGTAGATAGCGTCGCGTGTTCGACGTTCTCGAACGAGCTGCAAGAAACCAATCGAACCGGTGGGTTTGGTCATGACGCTGTATCCACGTTGAGCTTGAGCGTTGTGAGCGCGCGGTTGGCGTTGTCAATTGCGTCGCTTGCCGATGAGCCTGTCGCGAGCGCGTAGCCGGCGCGCTTGGCGCTGTCTGTTAGCGGAGAAATTGTGCCTCCACTAGTTGCAAATAATTGAACGTCATAGACGTGTGGGAGCGATCGGGCTGCTTGGAGACCAGAGATAGAGATGATCTTTCCGGGCGTTCCGATCAGGAATTTTGCGGTTGCTGCGGCGTGAGAGGTGCCGGTTTTGCCCTCGAATTCGAGCGACCGGTCGGCGATCGCAATTCCGATCGTACGATGATACAAATCAACGCCGCTGGCGAGAAATGTGACGTCTGCGTCGAAGCCGCCGCCCATCCGCGCTGCGGTTTCGAACAACATGGCGCCGCGCTCGCCTAGCGCGACTTGGGAGTAGCAAGGGCCTCGCCTATGTCCGAGCGCCATCGCGCCTCGCCGCGCAACGTCGACGACTCTCGCTTCATCGGTTGCGCTGAGACCCGACGGGTACACTTCTGCGGACATGACACCCAAGGGTCGATCACCAGGGACGGTGATTCGCTCGGTAACCGCGTAGGCAACGAGTTCGCCGGATTCGATCCACCCATTGACGGAATACTCGCGGCCCGTGATCCATGCTTCGACGACGACGGAAGGAAGGCCCGCGACTGTTGCGTGAGACAGTGCGTCGGCGAACGCGCCTTCAAGTTCGTCAAGCGTGTTGACTCGACTGACGCCGCGCTGTCCCCACCCACGTGCGGGCTTGAGCACGACCGGATAGCCAATGTGGTTGACGAACTTCAAAGCGGCATCGAAGTCACGACAACTTTCGAAGTTGGGGACGCCAAGGCCGGCGCGTGCGTAGCCGGCTCGCATCGCGTCTTTTTCTTGGCAGACGCGAATGACTTCTGGCGATGCGTAAAACGGTAGATCCAAATCGGCCGCGACGATTGCTGCCGTTCTTACAGCGAGCTCGCTTCCCGTGCTGGTGATGGCGCGACTGCCGCTCTTCTTCATGTGGTCGGCAATTGCGCTGCTGTCGCTCGTCGAAATGGATTCAAACGAGTTACAATACGGAACGCCTACCGCGTTCGGGTTCACGTCGATGCCGGTGACGTCAATCCCCAGGGCGCGTGCGCGCCGAATGAGCGAGAGCTGCGGAAAGCCACAGCCGACGACCACGAGTTTTGTGCTCATGTTCCCGTCGCTGTCCCTGTTGCGATCTCTGTTGCGATCCCTGGCGCCGTCCAGGTGGCGTCGTCGGGTGAGGCAGGTTGAAGCGAGTCGCGGAAAAGTTCGTCCGAGGGTTGCCTCGCTTCGTGCTCAAAGTTGAGCCGTGCGGCGATGTTGTAGAGGGGGCGCGCCTGGGTTTGGACGTAGATGCGCGCGATGTACTCGCCGATCACGCTGAGCGCGACGAGCTGCATGCCCGATAGCACGGCGACGGCTGCAAACAGCGAGGGCCACCCCATCGAGCCGTAATTGAAGAGCACCTTGCGCGCGATGGTCCACAGACCAAGGAGAAAACCTCCGGCTGCGAAGAGAACGCCGAGCGTGCCGATGTAGCGCAGTGGTTTTGACGAGAAGCCCACAACCAAGTCGAACGTGTGGTTGAGCAGCTTGGTGAAGTTGTACTTGGTGTTGCCCGTGGCTCTCGCCGCATGAGCAACGCGAACGACGCCAATGCGCGCGCCACTCCACACGATGAGCGCACTAAAGAACTTGCGCCGCTCGGGCAGCGCCGCCACGAGCCTTGCGATGGGCGCCGACATGAGACGAAATGTCGAAACATCCTCGGGAAGCTCGATCTCCATCATCGCGCGCATGCTCCACTGCATCGTGCGCGACGCTGCGACGCGAAACCAAGCATCTTGTCGGTTCTCGCGAACGCCGTAGACGACGTCGTAGCCCTCGTTCTTTTTATCAATTAACTTGACTATCTCTTCCGGCGGGTGCTGGAGATCGCCGTCCATTTGAATGAGCCATGAGCCTTGGGCATTGAGATAGAGCGCCTCGACGGCAGCCTCTTGACCGTAGTTGCGGGTGAAGCGAACGACCTTGACGCGATGATCACGCTCGGCGAGTCGCTCGAGTAACTTAGGCGTCTTGTCGCGAGATCCGTCGTCGACATAGAGCAACTCAAAGGGCTCGCCCACGCGTTCCATGGCCGCGAGGACGCGCGTGGTGAGCTGCTCGATATTTCCCTCTTCGTTGAGAACAGGGATCACAACGCTGTAGACGATGTCGCTCATGATGCGTTCCAGCCCGCAGCGACTGCGGTGATGACTTCGATTTGCGCGCTTTCGCTCAACGTTGGAAACATAGGAATCGAAATGGTGCGATCACCGATTTCTTCGGCGATGGGAAGCGTCCCGCGCGGAATGCGTAGGCGATCCTGCAAGTACGTCAAAAGGTGAATGGCGCGGTAGTTGACGGCTGTTCCGATGCCGCGCTTGCCCAGGTAGCTGAGCAGGGCGTCGCGCTTGTCGCTCTTCGGACGGATCGTGAAAAGGTGATGGCTGCTCTTGCCACTGCGTGAGACGAGGCCAGAAACACCCAGCTGTGATGACTCACCGAGCGCTGGAATGCGCTCCAGTAACTCCGATTCGTAACGAGTAGCGATCGATTCGCGCGCGTCTCGCTTCGCTTCCGCTTTCGGCAACTGAATGCGGAGCAATGCGGCGTCGAGGTCGGTGAGGTTCGCTTTGTAACCCAGTTCGACCAGATCCCAATGTTGGTAGGTGCCGCCGTGCCGATCGGAGGCTGACTTTGATACGCCGTGGTTACGAAGACGTCTGAGGCGCTCGGCCGCCTCTTTGTGCCTTGTTGCGATAGCGCCGCCATCTCCGCTCGTGAGGTTCTTGGTGGCGTAAAAGCTGAAGACCGCTGCGTCGCCAAGCTGCCCGGGTCGAATGCCGTCACGCTCGATCTCGATGCCGTGGGCCGAGTCCTCGACAACACGCAACCGGTGACGTTCGGCGATGGAGGAAAGTGAGCGCATATCGGCGAGCTGGCCGTAGAGGTGAACGGGCATGATAGCCCTTGTTTTTGGGGTGATCGCGGCTTCGACGAGGTTCGGATCGATGAGGCCTGTGGCGGGTTCAACGTCGACGAAGATCGGCGTCGCGCCTGCAAGCAAAATTGCGTTGGTGGTCGACGCAAAGGTCATCGGCGTGGTGATCACTTCGTCGCCTTCTCCGACGTCGAACGCACGGAGGGCTAAAAGTAACCCCATTGAGCACGAATTGGTGCCAATCACCGCGGGCGAAGTTTCGGTCTCGCGGCCTCGCATCAGGTATTGTCCGAGCGCTTGTTCAAACGCCGCGACTTGAGGGCCGAGGGTTAAGAACGTTGTCCCAATGACCTTCTTCCACTCGGTGGCTTCGTCTTCGCCGAGTTGATGACGATAGAAATCGACGCTCATGTAACGCTCACGACAATGGGCTGCTGAGCAGGCGGCCGTCGACGGCGAGCTCGCTCAGTACGCGCTCGGCTTCGCGCAGGAAGAGGTATTGCTTGAGGGTGTACCAGCGGCGTTCGTCTGGATCGAGTTGGCCGTCTCGAAGTGCCGAGAGGACTTCGCGAATGCCATCGTCGATCGTTACGGTCGTTTCGTAACCAAGCACGCGACGAATCTTCTCGAAGTTGACGTTGTAGTCACGCAAGTCGGGGTCGGTTGGTGCATGAACGATTTCGGTGCCAGGGACGGCGTCGCGAACGCGAAACGCGAGATTCAAAATCTGAACGTTGCTCGAATCAGAACCGACGTTGAATACTTCGCCGGTTACCTTTTCTTGAGGGGCATTCATGGCGGCGATGAACGCACGGGCAACGTCTTTCACGTGCACGAATGGTCGCCACTGTCTGCCGCCGCCATCGACCATGATGCGACGACCCACATAGGCGTTCTTGGTCATCACGTTAATTGCGAGGTCGAAACGCATGCGGGGCGAGAGACCGAATACGGTCGCAAGGCGGAGTGCGCACGATTCGAATTGTCCGCGCGACTCGAGTCCCAGATTGCGCACGTAGTCTTCAACTTCAACTTTGGCGCGCGCGTAGAGCGAAACAGGGTGGCGGTTGGAGGTTTCGACGAGGCCCAAACCCTCGCCGTGTCCGTAAACAGAACACGACGATGAATAGACGAAACGCCTCACGCCAGCTTCGCGCGCATGGACGGCGAGTCGCTTTCCGCCGTCGACATTGACGCTCTTGGTGAGGTCGGGCTCGAGCTCGCACGAAGGGTCGTTTGAGATGCCAGACACGTCGAGGACGGCTTCGACGCCTTGGAGCACGCTCGGTGAAAATGAACGAATGTCGCTTCGCACCAGACGAAGCTTTCCGCCGTACTCGCGCTCGGCAACGGAGAGCGTTGGCCCGAAGAAAAAGCGATCAAGAACGGTTACAGTATGCCCTTCTTTGAGGAGCATCGGAGTCATTACCGAACCGATGTATCCAGCTCCGCCAGCGACCAAAACGTGCATCCTGCAGCCTTTCTTCGGGTAACTCAAAGGGAGGCTGCGCCGCGCAGCCGAAAAGAGCGTGCCCGCGTACCATGAAAGCGTCGTGCGATCGACTTCAACCCGTCTCTTTGGTGGAACGTCCGTTCAGTATGCCCGCGGTCCGTATACGGTTACCGGATTGCCATCGAGTACGATGGGGTGCGCTTGCGTTCGCGGGCTGGCTTCGCTCTCGACTTCGACTTCCACGAGGTACGTGCCCGGCGGGACGTGCGGTCGAATCATCACGAAGCTGCCAGCAGGGGTTGGAAACTTCGCGGTCATGAGCCACTCGTGCTCGAGCGTTCCAACGCGGACGTTGACCTGCCGTACCGATTTTCCCTCGAACTGCACGGTGACGTCGGTTTCGACGGGTGCCTTGCCCCGCATCACGTAAAGCACGCCCAAGACGGCTGCGAGCAGCGCGGTTCGGGCGAGCCAAGTGCGATTCATCGCGGCTTATCTTTGACGGGCGCCTTGCCTTGGGCTCCAGCGTCTCCCTTCGCCTTGTCGTTTGCCGCGGGCGCTCCGCCGAGGGTTCGAATGTGGAAGATGAGCGCTCTGACGACGGCTTCTGGCATTTCGAACTTGGGCATCTTGCCTTTGCCGGTCGTGATTGTTTTTGCAATCTGTGCGTCGGTTGTCGCCTTCTGCCACTCGGCGCTCGCCAAACTTGGTGGCTTCGTCGTTGCTGAGGCAGGGCCGTCTCCGAGGCCGCTTACGCCGTGGCAGCTTCCACATTGTTGCTTCCACAAAAGCGCTGCGAGGGCGGCGGTATCAAGCTCCTCGTTGTCAGGCGTAGCGCCGTGAGGACCCGCGCCGTGAGGACTGGCACCAGAGCCACGTGGGCTTGGCGGCGGCGCTTGTTCCCTCGCCTGGTCGTGGTCGGCGGGCGTCCACTCTTTGAGCTTGTCTGCCGATGGTGCACGTTCGCATGCGACCATTCCGAAAAGCACAAAGGAAACAACATTGACCTTCATGCGCTCTGGGCCTCTGCCTCTGCCATTTTTTTTCGCATGAGAACGGGCAGCACGTAAGGCATGCCAACGCTCATGGTGTCGAGCTTCGGGTCGATCTGAGCGCAGAGCCAAAACATCATCACGCTCGCCCGTTCGACATAAAACCAACCGTCGGGATAGACGAACGACTTCATGAGTTCGCGCAATTCTTCGCGCTCAACTTCGGGTTTGGCAAGACGTTCAAGATCTTCTTGTTTCGCGTTCATCAACGCTTGTGGCGTGCGATCGCGAATTTTGAGCAAGCGACGGAAGTAGGTGATGACGGTTTTTTCGAGGAGCTCTTTGTTGCCTTCTGGCGAGACGAACCCCATACGATGAAAGCCCTTGAGTACGACGCTTGCGTCCTCGGTCATGAGCCCTTGAAGGATGTCAAGCGCACCGTCGATGACGTTGCTTGCGGCCTCGCTGATGGCACCAAAATCGAGAACGACGATCTTGGGTCCGGGCTGAACGAGGAAGTTGCCGGGGTGAGGATCGGCGTGGAAAAAATGGTCGACGAAGAGTTGCTTGTAGAAACTCTGCACGAGTCGCGTGGCGACCTGGGTTCGATCAACACCGATCTTATCGAGGTCTTCAAGGCGCGTGATCTTAACCCCCTCCATGAACGTCATCGTGAGAACGTCGCGCGTCGTTCGATCGGCGATGACGTCGGGAAAGAGGATGTCGTCTTCGCCGGCGAAGTTGATCTGCATACGCTTCATGCAAGCGGCCTCGTGGATGTAGTCCGTTTCGCGGCGCAGGAGATCGACGAGCGAACCATGAACGCTCGAGAGGTTGTTGACAGGGACGAACCACGAGTAGACGCGGATGACGATGCTGAGGACGCGCATATCCACGGCGATGACGTCGCGGATCCCAGGGTAAAGAATCTTGACGGCTAGCTTGTTGCCTTCGTTGTCGTAGGCGACGTGCACCTGGCCGAGCGATGCGGCGGCGAGTGGCGTGGGGTCGATGCTCTTCCAGAGCTCGCTCGGACGTTTGCCAAACTCGCGCGTGATCGTGCGCTCGATTTGACTAAACGGATGTGGCGGAACCTGGTCTTGCAGCGACTCGAGCTCTTTGCTGTATGCGCGCGGTAAGAAGCCGCCCATGACCGAGAGCACCTGACCGAGCTTGATGTAGACACCCCGAAGACGAAGCATGCCGTCGAGCAGTCGCTTTGCGTTCTTGGTGTCGAGGCGGATGCGCCGGTCCTTCAGCCAAGTTGGCACAACGTAGTCGCCATTGGCGTCTTTGCGCCGCAGTGCACGCGCGATCAGCCACTGACTGAAGTACCCGACGAAAATCATCAGGAAGAGCCACATCGCGCGAAGAAATCGAACCGTTGCTGACATGTCTTGGTGAAAGGTCCTCTCGAGCGTGCGTCCGATAACCGAGGCGCGAATCAGAGGTGCACGGGGCTTGATGTGCGTGAACTCTGACTGGCGTGGTTTGTGCTCATTCAATCATGGGATGGATTGCGAATGCGGCTCAAGTAGCGAGCAACTGACCGTTTGTACTGAATCGGAGGTTGCGCATGTTTAGCAGCTCTCGCGTAGGGTCGATCGTCGGTGGTGTTATTGTTGTAGGGTCCTTTTTCGCGCCGACGCTCGCTTCGGCCGATGAAACGGTTCCGGTTGTTCCTGTTCCGCCGCCTCCAGGGGTCGTGGCCGAGCCGCCTGTAGCGCCAGATCCCCCACCTGTCGCACCCGCAGCTGCCGTACCTACTGCTGCCGCACCCGCGGCCGATGCGACGCCGCCCGCAGACGCGCCAGCCGTCGAAGTAGAAGAATCGCTTGGTGCTGCGCCGCGCACCGCCGCCGCACGCGTCAACTGGGTGCCTACCGAAGCTGCGCCTTTGGTCGACACGACCCGAGCCGAGCCCATCAAGCTTCAGTTCTTGCCTGGACCTTCGAAGGACACGCCCATCGAGACGCCGAAGAAAAATGGAGAGCATGGCGTACTTGGCCCCATGCGGTTTGGTCCGATGCTTGGTGCCGGCTTTCCGGGCTTTATGACCGTTGGCGCCAACGCTCGCATCGCAAAATTGATCGGTGTCGGTGTCAATTACGGCTATTCGCCCGAAGTCACCGTGAGTTCGATCGCCATTCAAGGTTGGAATCTCGAAGGCTATGCGCGCGTCTATCCATTCAAGAGTCCGTTCTTCATTGGTGCTGGCGTCGGTACGCAAAAGCTCAGTGGCAAGTCGAGCCAAAGCGGCGCCACCGCGGCAGGAACGGTCGCAACCACATACGTTGCGCCCACTGTTGGCTTCATGTGGACGTGGGACTTCGGGCTCGCGATTGGCTTTGACGTTGGCGTGCAAATTCCGGTGACGAACACTCGACAATACGATGCCACTTTTGCAGGCATTGCAGTGCCTGACAGTCAGCTCAAGGAGCTCGATGATGCGCTCAAGAAGATTGGCACCACGCCAATCCCTGTTCTGAACGCGCTTCGCGTTGGCTTCCTGTTCTAACCAAATGCGTGGAGCCTCTTTAGAACGTTCCGTCTTCAGGCAGCCCTGTCGTGTCAAACGACCAAAATCTGCCGTGGTGTGAGACAACGCGGACCGCTTCGGCGTCGATGCCAAAGATAGCTTGCTTGACGTCGTGCTCGCTCGAGGCATGGGCAGGCGCCTTGACTATCAAGAGAGGGAACCTTCGCGCGTATTTGCAACGTGGGTTGTATTCCTTCGGTGAGAACTCCCACCCCTTTGCGGGCCACGGAGGTTCGGCTCCTTTTCGAAAGCGAACGGGAACCGACAGGTAGCGCGCAAACGAGAACGCCCAATCGCCGTGTTTGCGTGCTGCGTAGTAGGCGTGAAGATGCGTGAGCGTCGTGGCGTTGAATCCGCGCGTTTCGAAGCCGTAGACGATGGTGGCTGCCGCGCGACGTTCGGGCATGTCGTCGATCACGCGCGAAGCGTCGTTTGTGTCGATCGCAAAGAGTGTCGAGTGGTAGGTGAGACTGATGCCACACGCGAGCGCGATGCCAACGGAGATCCGCGAAAGGTATCGTTCGGCTCTGCCGGCAATTCGAGGAAGTGCGAGCACGAAGCCGATCGCCGCTGCTTGCGCAAGTCGCTGAAAGATGAGGTGCGTGCCCTGTAGGACGACCGGGGTCGCGAGGTACGCCGCAAGTCCGACAACGAAAGGAAGTCGCAAATTAAGTTGACCATCAAGTGACTTACCTTTTCTTGGGGCAAAGGAAGCAATCGCAATCGCGATGCCAACGAGGATCGCTCCGTAGAGGCACACTTGATCGGCGAAATCGGAGTGCAAACCTGTGGCGTATTCGCCGAAGATGGCGAGCTTCTTCCAGATGGGCGGCGCGGTACCTTCTAGTGTGGGGTCTTTGTACATCGCCGGGTTCCAGTCGTATTGCAGGCGATACACTTGAACGCAAAACGCGCACCCGACCAGAAGAGGACCAAGCGCAGCAAGTGCGCGGCCGAAAATGGAGGAGGCTCGTTTTGCAAACGAGGCTCCAGTCTGTGCGCTTGCCCACCATGCGATCTCCGGAACAAGGGCGGCTGACATGGTGCAGAGTACGAGCATCGCGAGCACGTGCGCATAGGCGCACAAGAGGCCCATGACAGCGATTCCAATGGCGGTCGAGAGACGAGGGCGCAAGGTGGCGTGCGCGACCAAGACAAGGGTGCTCGCCGCGATAGCGGTCGCGAGCCCGTAATTGACGAAGCCCCACCTGACCGAAAACGAAAAGATGATCGGCACGAAGAGCCCTGCGTAGGAAGGCGGTTTTCCGAGCGTGCGCAGTAGGGCGAGCACCGCTGCCCCAAGCGTGAAGAGCGACCCCGCAACGATCAGTCTACCGGCCATTTCGATGGGCATCACACGGCTCATGGCCGCGGCCGTAACGTGGAAGAGCCCGTTGTAGGTAAAGTAACTTAACTGATGAGTCTGGTGCTCGATCGCGTTTGGGTCGCGAAGGCGCGCCGCGACGTCGGCAAGGGCCAGGTGTTGTGGGTAGTCGACGCAAGGAAGCAGCTTGGGAATCAGGACAGAGCTCGCCACGAGTCCGAGTCCGAGCCAAAAGACTAGTGTTCGCGCTCGCGTTTCCAGCGAAAAGAGCTCGCGCAACGAAAGAGGTGGCGCAAACTGATCGACACTCGATCGGCTTGGGGAAGAGGGTTCGCGTTCCGAGCTCAATGCAGACCGAGACTTACTCGACCTCGCTCATGCTTCGCTGAAAATCTTGACGGACGCGCGCGCTGACTAAGGGAATCCGAAGCCTCGCGACATGCTCCACGCGGAACCGAAGATTAGCCTCGCCATCACTTGGAATGCTCCACGAATTTGGTCACGTGGGAGATCCACTCGAAGGGTGTGCGTCTTTTCGGCCCGATTCCCGGTGGTGAAAAAAGTAAGCGGCGGAATGCCGGGTTGGGGAAGCGCGAAGCCTCCGCTTCCGGATCGTTCCTTCATCAGCGGAGCCGCGCCCGGTGTTGCGCCGAGCTTCGTGCCTGCGCGCAGGGCCTCGACAATGTTCTGCGCGTCCTGTTCGGTCGTGCCGAAAGCGAACGCCGCGGTGCCTTTCCCCAAGGCGTTGCCCACGATGTAGAGGTGCGCGAATTCTTTGAGATTGGGCTTTGGTGTCTTGCCCGCGACAAGGACATCGTCGTCAATGGGAGCCCACGCATAGGGCTCCTCCCAAAAAATGATGTGAAGTGAATTTGCTGGAGCGCTGGAAGGGGCTTTTCCCAGCGTGACAAGCGGCAGGCTTTTGTTCACAACCCGTCCACCGCGCCCTTCGCGCCGTGCGTTGGCGATTTGATTGAACGTCGGAACGATACCCTTCCAGGCGCCTAGGATCTTCTTGTCGTCACCTTCTACGGCCGTCAGGAACGAACCGAAGAACGATGAGCCCGAAAGCCATGCGAACGAGTTCGAGCGTCCGAACGTTGTCTCGATCAACTGCTCGAGACGTTTGCGTTCCGCATCCCCGCCGGCGGCTCGGCTGTATTCGAGGAGGGTTCTAACGACCAGTGAGGTATCGCCGAGAAAAGGCGCACTCGTGTAGATCGCGGCCTTCGTTTCGCCTGGCAGTTCGGAGAAGACTCGCGGTGGAGGACCGAGCGTCGTGTCGTCAATTGCGCTCTCGGTGATTTTCGACGTTGTGGATCGGTACCGAGACGTGATGACGACACGAGGTGTTTTCCAGCTCTCGATCGTGGCTTCAACTTGGTCAAGGTCGTTGACCCACCGCTCATAGTTCGCGAAATCGAGTGAGCCTTTTGATGTTGCGCCGGAAAATGCGCGACCGATCCAACCGGCGGCGCGAACGGGATTCGGATGGAACACGAACTTGGTCGCGGCCGTCACCTCGTGGAGTGGCATTGTGCGCGCAACGTAGGGGCCGAGTGCGATTACGCTCGGCTCGTTCTCTCCGCACACAAGACGCCACGCTTCGCCGGGAGCAGGCAGCAGCGCGCATGCGAAGTGCTTGCGGGGTCGGCCATCGAACTTCGGCTCGATGGGGCCCTTGGGTTCGATCGCGTCGCGAGGGTCCGTCGGTGGGGCCTCTGCAGTGACTCTTGGCTCGAGGAGGTATGATCCGTCAATTCTCTTTACCAACTCATAGCCGCGCTCAATTCGCTCTTTGACAAGCTCGAAACCAAGCAAAGGAACGGACAGCGCCCATGAGACTGGAGCATCGGGGTTGGGCGAGACTGTGCCGGCGGCAAAGATGGGTGCTTCGGTATCAACGACGGGTCCAACATTGGCTCCCAGCAGCGCGAACGTGAGCGTCTTTGAATCAACGACTGGCAGTCCGAGTAAATCAAGAACGTCGGGGCCAAAACCCGCCTGTTTCAGCATGGCCTCGAACACGAGGTTGGCTGGCGCAGCAACGGGTGATCGATCGGGTGGCGGAGGCGCGGGCGGCGGTGGCGCAATCGACGCCACGGGTTCAACGACCGCAGGACAGGTTTCTCGCGGTCCACAGGCAACAAGGAAGCTCGTCGACATCCACAAGACCGCGGCGAAGTTGTGTTTCATTGGGCCAGCAGCCTAGCGCGCTTTTTGGCGTTACCCAGGCTCACATGTGGGAGACAATCGCGTATGCACCTGGAACTCGTTGCTTTAGCCGAGACAAAAAGTGACGATCACGAGAAGAGGCAGCGTGAGTGTGGCTGCCGGAGGAGGACCGCATGCGCTTGAGGCCGATTGGTGAATACCTAGTTGAAGAAGGCATCATCACCGAGGCTCAGCTTGAAGCCGCCCTCCAAAAGCAGAAAGAGTATCGCGCGATTAAGCTCGGCGAGATCTTGGTTCAAATGAAGGTGCTCTCGCGTATGCAGCTCGACGAAGTGATTTCTCACCAGATGGGATTGCTGCAGGACGAGACGTCCCGTCCTCAGCGCCGGCGAATCAGCGAACTCAT
>JAHFDZ010000169.1 GCA_023248745.1 Myxococcales bacterium
CTTCAAACGCTCAATCTGGAACGCATGCGGCTGACAGAATCGGGGGTGAGGCACCTAAGGACGCTCACTTCGCTCCGCACGCTCTACCTTTCACGAAGGATGTGGACTCCCGCAGCCACAATCCAGGCGCTCAAGAAGTCGCTACCGGAACTTGTGGTGGTGTTGAGTAACCCAACATGACTGCGCAAGGTAACCGGCCCGTTCTTCTTATTCGTCAACTCTTGTGTCGAATTCGAACGTGGGCCCCACCTATGTTTCGGGGTCACTCAAGGGTCGCGCACATATTTACGATTACGGCGCGAACTCCGTCGTCCGCGCGGGCGAAATTGACGTTGCCAACGCATCGCAAGTCGACATTCGCTCTTGTCAGGAGGTCAAAGGCCAAGCCGAGATCGAAGCGATCGCGAGCAGCTTCAGCAAGGCGAGCATGAAGGTGCGCGATCGTTGTGGAATCGAACGCGAGTTGAAGATCACGTCGGTGGATACCCGGACCGTAGTGATCGTCTTCACCTCCGACGACAACGAAACCAAAGCGTTCGAAGAAAGGCACCGTCTTCGGAATCGTATCGAGCCCGGCGCGCGTCGCGCCCATTTTTGCACCAAGACAGAGGCGAGCAAGCAGCATGAAGGTTCCAATGCGCTCGCCATGACGAAGCCGAGAAACGATGCCCCAACACATGCGCACTTCCCCGACGCGTAAACCGATCCCGCCGCATGCGATGGGCCCCGTCGAACCGGTGAGCACGAAGTAGGGCAAGTGCTCCTCGACAAGATCATCGTCAAGAAAGGTGACGAAGTCATCTCGCTCGTGCGGCGCAAAGTAGGCGGGTACGTTCGAGTCGAAGAGAGCGAGGCATGCTTCGCGATCGGTTGGAGTGTAAGGACGGAGGTGGAGCATCGGAGGACGAAAGCTAGTACAACGCGGCAGGCGCGTAGGCCTCTGTTTTAGAAACTCATCGCTGGCTTGCCGCGATGGATGACCTTCTGAATCAGCTTGCCGTTCAAGGTCGCGTCGCACGCAACTCCTTTGTTCGTCACTTTCTTGTCGGCGCTCATCACTTCACCGACAAACTCGATCTCGTCGCCAACCACAACGCCCGGCGGGCCCTCGGCAAACGTGACGTCGTACACGTGATCGACCTTGATTTGATCGCACGCGGTGTTGTTGAAGCGTTCACCGTTCCGATAGTAGGTACCCGTTGCGTGGCAGCTTGACTCGTTCGCATCATGCGCGTGTCGCTCGATCTTGGCCTTCACGCTTGATCCGTCGGTTTGCCAGGCGGTCACACGGAAGTGCTCTTTGTCGGATGCTGATGTTGGCGTCTTGATCTCTTTGAGCGCGTCGACCTTCTTGCATTCAAAGGGACGAATCTCCACACGCGATCGACCGCTGTATAGTTCGTCGGATTGTTTCGCGATGTCCCGCCATCTGCTCATGAGACTGCCCGCTTGCGTCGCCGAGTACACCTGACGTCCAGCAACAAACTCATACGTCGTTGCGCGGCGGTAGCTGCTACCCGGATATTCGAGGTTGGCGATAAAAAATTCCTGCTCAACATCGTCGGCTTGTAGCGGTCGCGCGAGGTACTTCAGCTTGTCGCTGCTCAGTTGGTTCGCGTAGAGGACCTCCGTCAGATGGAATTGGACTCCATGGTCCTTGTGCAATTGAACGATCGCATTCGCGATCGCAAACAGTGGCCCAACGTGTGCGTATGCGGTCTTCTCCAGGCCGGCTTCTTTCATTTCGGCGCGGGTGGGCTCAACAAGCGCAAGCAACTTCGGAAGGCTCTCGTAGAAGTTGGCGCTCTTATCGGTGAGCGCCGCAAGTTGCGGCCGAAGCTTGCTCTCGATCGCGTCAACTTTCGCGCGATACTCTCGGTACTTCGCGTCGAGGTCCTTTCGGTACGCGGCGTGTGCAGGCGATACGGTCGCGTCCTTCGATGAAGGTTCCGCGCTGGCTTCTTTTTCAGGTGTAGCGCGATTGGATGACGGCCCGGAGGCTCCGAACCCGCGTGCTCGAATGATGCCGCAACCAAACGCAAAATAGGCAAGCAACGGAACAATCGATGATCGAAACAACATGAGAACACCCCGTGTTCCCCTCTCTCACTGCGCAAGCGTCCCAGTGCAACACCTGTGCCCGCATACTCACCGGCGAAACGGATGACCTTGTCGCTACGGATGGGTTGCTCGATACCCAAATTCGTTGCTCGATTGGGCGCTTCGGAACACGGCTGCGCTCGACTATACAGGCCCGCGGGTGTTAATCGCCTGAACGTCCCGAGCACCTCGTGTCATCCGCCTGGGTGACTTTTCTTGTGCTTCGATCTGAGGTCATATGCCCCCCCATGACTCGATGGACACCTTGCCTCGCTCCGTTTTTCCTCTTGGTTGCATGTGGCGGCGCGCCTTCGGAAGAAGAGGATCGCGTATCGCTTCCGAACGCGACCGTTGAGACGACCAAGAAGTTGAAGGACGAAATGTGCGCTTGCAAGGACAAAGCGTGCGCGTCACCCGACGGCGGCACGCGCAATGCGCTGAACGAGGAATTCACGAAGTGCATGACGATGAGCGTGGCTCGGTAGCGCAGAGAAGCGTGTGATGGATCTTCGGCAGACCCGCAAGCACGGTGTGAGGAGTCGCGCATTCCGGTCGGTTGCGTGAGGCAAACGCGGTATTGCGGCAGAGTCGGCGCTTGACCTCGCGGATGCGTTGGGGACTTCGGCAAAGCGCTGGATGAATTTGCACGCGACTTTTGATTGATGGGCAAGGCGCGCGAAAAGCAACGGGCCGTTCGACGATGTCTTTGCGGCGATTCGTGGGCGTAAGCGACTTGGGTTCTTGAGTGTCTTCGCGTTGCCACTTTCGTGGTCGCACGATCGACGGCTGAAGCTCGACTGATTTCGAGCACGTTTGTCGTTCGTTTGCACCTCCATGGCGTCGACAGGTGGGTATCGCCTCGTACAGTGCTGCGCGTAACGCATGCACGAGCGAGCACTCATCTTAGGGCAAGCCGATGATTGTGGGCGCCGGGCACTGGGTTCACCAAGAGAAGCCAATCGAGTGCAATCATGTGGCTCGAGTTCTTGGCCGCTCAGGAGCGAGGACTAAATGGTTCCAGGTTTTGACGTTTCACAATTCACGGCACTTGGGGTGACGCGAGACGTTTATTCGCGCGGCAAGGGCCCGCCTGTCCTCGTCATGCACGAAATGCCCGGGATTACGCCGCCCGTGATTCACCTCGCAACACGGATCGCCGACGCAGGTTTCGCCGTCACGTTGCCCCACCTCTTTGGCAAAATCGGACGTCCGTTCTCGGTTGCCTACCAAGCGCACGAGATGACGCGAGCCTGCCTTGGCCGTGAGTTCACCATGCTCGCGCGCCACGAAGGGAGTCCGATCACCGACTGGCTCCGCGAGATCGGACGCTCGCTCCACGTCAACTCAGGAGGTATGGGCATCGGCGCGGTAGGCCTGTGCATCACCGGTAACTTCGCCCTCACGCTCATGGTGGAGCCCTGGCTCTTGGCGCCGGTGTTGTCGCAACCAGCCCTTCCGTTGCCGATGTCGGACGCACATCGTAGCGCCGTGCATGCGACGCCAGGGACACTCACTCTCGCAAAGCGTCGCGTCGTTGATGAGGGCATGCGTGTGATGGCGCTACGATTCTCCCACGACGTACTGTGTCCGCGATCGCGCTTTGACGCACTCCGCAACGAGCTCGGAAACGGGTTGGTCGAAATCGAGATCGACTCCGGTCCTGGAAATCCACACGGACTTTCGCGCTTTGTGCACAGTGTGCTCGCTCACGATTTTGTCGACGAAGCAGGCCACCCAACCCGCGACGCTCTCGAGCAAGTTTTGGTATTTCTGCGCGATCGCTTGGAGGAACGCGTGAACAACGAATTCAAACCACGCGGGCTCTGACGCCTTAAGGCGCTGCTGGCGTCACTCCGCTGGATCCGCGCGCCTCACAAAGATGTGCGACTAGATTGCCATCGGTGGCTCTAGGCCAAGAGAACATGGGAAAACGAACTGTGTCGGTTGCGCTCTTGGCGCTCGTTGGTTGCGACCATCCACGTGGCGAGGTGAAAGATGGACGCTACACGCACCTTTCGTATCGCTACTCGGTTGAGCCTGGGCCCAGTGCAGAGTTGATGCCCGCCGATTGGCGCCTCGACAGCTTTTTCAAAAAGGATGACGTCTGGAAGGAGAAGCGCGTTCCAGGATACGAGACCATTTTTGCGCTCGATCATGATGGCGATGGCAAACCTGACACGTGGTGACCGAACCCAGGTACGACTTGCGCTTCGTCCACAAGCGACGCAGTGGCGAGATTGTGATCAAGTCATTTCCGATACCCAAGGAAGCCGCCGATGTCGATCTCCGTGTGGTTATGCAACGCGACCTCGATAGCCTCGCGGGCGTTGAGTACCTCGAGTCATCAGTCTCCATTGGCTCGAGCTCTAGCTTCACGTGGTTTCGAGGATTCTCGACCGGGAGTTCGATCGTGGCATCAACGACCGAGGGCAAAGCGACACGACGGGCTGCAGAGATTTTGGCTCAAGGAGAGGCGACGCTCGCGGGGCGACCCGCGTATTTCGTAACTGCAAATGTTGCGAATATGGACCAAGTGCAGCTCCGTCCCGATAAGCGCGATCTCAAGATGCGCGTCGGCATCATGCGACCCCCCTTTGAGTACACTCCGGACACGTACGTGGGCGCCGACAAGGAAACACGCGCGCAATGGCGGTTCCCCGTACTCGTCTACGTTAGCTACTCGAGCTTGCCCGAAGACTTCGACTTGGACTTGCGCGACTTCAACGATCTGCTGTCGCGTATGGTGATTCACAAGGACGGCTTGGTGGCAGTTCGGGAGCGACAGAAATTGTGAGGCTTTCGGCTGCGGGTGCGTCAGGACCTGCGGCTTTGTGGCCAGAGCTGAAAGGCCTCCGCCAGCAGCCCGCGCGAATTCAGTGCGGCGGAAAGATCACAAGCACCTCGGCAATTGACAAGCACAGATGGGCGCGAGAGCAAGTTGCAGGCCACGAACACGTGTGGAGAATCATGGGCCTGGGCCCCAGCGACCTTGCGCGAACTGGGCACAACTCGGCGGCGATCATCCTCATGCGGACCGCGGCACTTCTGCATTTGAGAACATCGACTTACGTTGACCCTCGACGCCATCGATTGAGCGTGGCGCGTCGGGGCGGAACAATCTCGGTCACGGTGCATCGGGTAATCTTGTGCATGGCTAATTTTGGAGCAAGGTCGGTCAGGTCCCTCCGCGCAGGGACCTTGCTCGTTCTCCTGGCTTGCTCGCCGGCACTGCGAATCGATGATTGTCCACGCGGTGTCGTGCCTCATGCGGCGCCGCGACAAGCGCTCGTCCAAGACGTTCCCGAATGCAATCTTGGCGCGCCGCCCTTGCCGACGTTGACCGTTGCCCAAGCGGTCGGAGCCCTCCACGTGGACAACCGCTTGAGCACCGGCAGCGGCGATCCCGATGAGGTGACGCACACGCCAATACTTGAGTGCGTCAATCTCTCGATCGATCGCGGCCCGTGGTACGGAATCAGCCTAACCGGGAAAGAGCATCCCATCGTTTGGAATGACGCAGCCGCGAGTCACGAAGTTCGCGTCTCGTTCATTATTCGCTCCACACCATTTGCACGAAGGCAGCGCACGCCGAATAGCGCTTGCACCTACCCGCAGACGCGTGTCCAACAACTTCTCGTTCACCGTGTTCCATCGGCGGTCGTACCGGTCAAGAACAACGACGATGCATTGTCGCTCGATTGGCACGCAAGCGTCGTGATCGGTGAAGGACGCGTTGATGATCCGCGTCGATCCGATTGGCCAGCGCGCATTCAAAAGGTCGAGCCAATGGAACGCGACTATCCCTCGACCCGCGCCTACTTCGAAGACGCTCGCCGTCTTTCGACTCTCGCGGGTGATGACGTTTGCACGCGAACTGCCCTGTCTCAACTCGATCACGTTCAACGCACGCTTAGACCCGGATGGTGGGAAAGCGGCGGCACCTGGTGTGGGACGCTTGCGGCGGAGCAGCGCGTCGTGTGGCTCGCAGCCCGCCGCATCCGCATCGAACACGCTCGTTGCTTGGTTGGGAATCTGGAGGCTCGATGAAGCAAGACGCCGCCACGCCACCGGCCGACCTCGTCATATCGAATCGATAAAATCGCACTGGGCTTTCCGAAAGCCAGCGGCCTGCCGCACAGCAACATCCAAATCGAGATACGAGTCCGAAGCTGGATCGTACGGCAACCAAGGCACCGTTCCGTTTGGATCGCCCGTAGTTGCAAATTGAGTCCAGTAATCCGTCATCGTGTCCGACAGGGCGATCTCGCGCTCACTTGGCGTCCAGAACGAAAACGGAAAAAGTCGAAACACATAGAAAAGATCGAACCCATGCCCCGCGCCGTACGTCTTCGCTGAGCCTGAGTCGAAACCATGCGAAAAGACAAAGCGCCGCACCGGCTCTTTCTGATGCGCGACAAACAAGCGAGCGTAAGCGCGCGCCGGGCACACAAACGAGATGTCGGACGCCATGGACACGACGGCGTGCGCCGGTGAGGCGTATTCTGAAAGTGGATAGTGTTCGGTCAACGTTTCGGCGGCTGTCGATCCGTAAAGTTTATTTACTACATCACGGTACTCGCTCTCTGTCTTCGGAAGCGCAACGGTTGGGTACGCGCTGGCCCATAGCGATGAAAACTCAAGTGCGGTCACGCCGATGATGAGGCTGACCTGATTGTGAAGGCCCTTGCCAATGAGCGCATACGGTTGCGAGGGCAACATGTAGCCATCAACCGTGGGCCCCCAACTGAACGTTGCTCCAGCGGTGAAGTTTGGAGCCTTAGCGCCTACGACTTCTTCGGGCCTCTTCTCTCGCATGCACGCAACGACGTCGGCTGTCCCCTCACATCCAAGCGCGGTTGCGACGGCGTCACCTTGTGCTTCGGCGATCGAGCGCTCACGCGTAGAGCAATTGCCGCTGTGAATAATCGCGCGCGAAAACAATCCTTTCGCAAGCGGCGACGTCACGAGGCTGCACGTCGCGTATCCACCCGCAGATTGGCCGAACACCGTCACGTTCTTCGGATTGCCCGACAGCGAGGGGATGTTCCGCTGTACCCACGCAAGCGCCGCGATTTGATCGAGGCCACCGTAGTTTCCGGTCGCCGAAAATGAGCTCTCCTTCGCGAGCGCGCTGTGGGCCAAGTACCCGAGAGCACCTAAGCGATAGTTGAGGGTGACGACGATCACATGTCCACGCTCGGCGAGCGCACGACCATCGTAAACTTCCTTGTCTTCAAGCTTCTCGGATGCCGAGCCGCGCGTAAAAAAGCCCCCGTGAATGTACACCATCACCGGAAAGCCCTCGGGTGGTGCCTCACGATCGGATGGCACCCAAACGTTGAGCGTCAAGCAGTCCTCGCTGCCACCTGCCGGCGCTCCAGTTTCGAGCGACTGCTGAACGCACGTTGCGCCGAAGGTCGAAGCATCGCGCACTCCACCCCATGGGATCGCCGCTTCTGGAGGCTTCCACCGGAGGCGACCGACCGGCGGCGTTGCGTACGGAATACCCTTGAATGCGACCGTGTCCCCGCGCGCGGCGCCGCGAACGTCGCCCGATTCAAGGTGACGAACGTTCGAAGGCTCACCCGCGTCACTTGCAGGCGTTGGTGCTGCCCCCGGCGTAGGCGCCTGACACGCGGCGAGCACGATGAGTCCTGCTGCAAAACGATCCATTGCATTGCGCCAACCAACTATCGTGCCGCACCCGATCCGCGCTCAGGCGCAGTTTGATGAGGGCGCCGTTAGCAATTGAACGGACGGTGCGCGACCCATTGATCAAATGCCTTTACCTTGTCGGCGCCTCCAGTACTTCTCGTAGCGGTCGATCGCAAACTGC
Source organism: Myxococcales bacterium (assembly GCA_023248745.1). Taxonomy (GTDB): domain Bacteria; phylum Myxococcota_A; class Polyangia; order Polyangiales; family Polyangiaceae; genus JAHFDX01. The sequence continues at coordinate 7,937 of JAHFDZ010000169.1, forward strand.
TTGCGCTCGCCACCACGCGCGGGTCAGCCAGCCTGATGCGGCTCAGGTGGCGTGACCTTGCGCAGCTCAACCTCAACCTCTACTTCTTTGTCGCAAAGAACCCAGTGGGCCCTTATCCGAGTGCCCGGCACCAGACTATTGCACGCATGCAATTGGGCACGAGTTGTTACCGCTAATTCAGTCGCGACCGTTTGATGTGCGATCCACGCGCGCACTGCCGAGCGGCCTGCAAGATGCGTCTACACACCGATTCTCAAGCGGCCTTCGGCGATTGCTGAGTTTCGCGCGTTAGAAACTTTTCGTGCGACATGTCGGCCTCGGTTGGCTCTTCAAAGCATGCAAAGAGTCGTTCGCGCGATCGTCATGGGTTGCGCCCTCCTGGCGGCATTTTCGGGATGCGTGGGAGGAGGAATCTCTGCGGCCGATATGCCTCGCGTGGCTGCCGAGGAAGGCGCCTCGACCTACGCCCAAAACTGTGCGGTGGTCCTTCCGAAGGCGAAAGTCCTTCTGACGACGGACGGCTTTCCAATCATCAGCTCAGATGGCGACAAGATTGTTACGGGTCCTCGCTCCGCGGGAATGTCGGTGGCGACGACAACCGTTAACGGCAAGTACTTCAGTTCGTCTTCGAGCGCCGCGCTCGCGTATGACATTGGTCTGACCGCAAGGGCATCCGCGTACGGCACAGGCGGCACAGGCTGCAAGATCGTGCTGTTGCCACGCCTTTACGTCAACGGCGTGCAAGACCCCAGCGCCGACTACAACGCTCACTATGTGCGGTTGCTTTGGACGGGTTTCCGCGAAAACTTGTCGACCGCCTTGGCCGATCCGTAACCGGAGGAAAGACAGGCATGCGTGGCAACCTCGATTTGCCTTTCGACGATCGCAACGCGTCCCTGCCTAAGGCAACTGAACAAGCGCGATCGATCGCGCAGCGAGCGTCACGTTGCTTTCGAGGCCGCCGTTGGCCATCACGCCCGGCTGCGTAACAGGCGCGATCGATTCGGCAAGCGCAGCCATGGATGTCGCGTCCATCACGTAACGCGAGCCGCTCTTGGTTGCGGTCACCCATTGAATCGCACTGGGCGGAACATACACTGTAAAGTTTCCTGACGATGCGTTCGTGACGCGAACCGTCGTTGCGACGGAGCTCGCCGAATCGTTCGTGAGTATTGCGTATCGTTTGGTCCCCACTGTGCCGGCGATTGCAATCACAGGAGCCTTAGCGGCGGTCGATGAACCGCATGCGCCGCCGGAACACACCTGCGTCGCAAGCCGCGTTCCACCCACGAGTCTTGAGTGCGCCCAGAAGCTCCACGCGCTCGGGCGCACGATCACTTTGCCAACCTGGGCTTGGTCGAAGTCAAACACTGACATCGGCGGCGCCCCTGAATAGAACTCGCCGACGTCGATGTTGTATGCCGCGTCTTGCATGAGGGTGAGCACGCCGCTCGCATACGATTGAACTTGAGCCGTCGCGAAGAAGTTCATGCCACATCCTTTGCCGAGTCCGATGTTCCACTCGGAGATGTGCATCGGTTTCGAGGCAAGACCTTCCTTGTCGATTTGCGCCCGAACGTTTTTGAAGAACGTCTCGGTGGTGGAGAGCATTGCGGCGTCGCACTTGTTGTACGAGTGCACCGAAAAGAAATCGAGCCGGGCTGGCGTCACCGCGCTCGCGAATCCGTTCGCAACCGAACCGGCTATGTTGACCTTCTGCAAATACTCCGCCGTAAAACCAGGACCGCCCACCTTGACGATCTTGCCGGCGTCAGCCGCCGCAGCACGCACGCCGTCGACGGTTGCGTTGAAGAGTGATGCGAAATCCGACTTCGAACCGACCCAAAACGCACCGTCAGGTTCGTTGAAGACTTCTACGTATTGGGGATCGACTTTGACCGCCGACGGCCCGAAGGCACCAATGATGTGCTTGTAGACGTTGGTGGCAACTTTTGCCCAACTTGCAATGTCGCCAACGTCGTTTGGGCCGTTGTAGTTAAAACCCAGTCGCACATACGGTTTCGATCCCGCCGCGAGCGTGGCACTGATGGATGCGTCGAGATCGTCGAATCGGTAATTGGCAAGATCGTTGACGGTCGCCGAATTTTTCACCGTCCACTTCAGGTGGGGTGGACCTCCAATCGGATCCACGGTGCACGTCGTCACCGTGACAGGCGAGCCCGAGGCGTAGTCCTCAATTTTTGCGTCCGTGTAGATTGCGCAAATGTCGAGACGATCATCGTGAATGCGCACTTGCGAGATTCCAAGCGCCTTGTACCCCGCGGAAATGTCGTACTCGTTGTTGGGTGCTTTGCCGTCCCAACTGCGAGGCGCTTTGTTGACGCCGACAAGATCGCGAAACGGAACATCGGTCTTCGTGGCGTCGACCGTTACGACGATGTTCTCCGTCACATGGGGCGCATCGAGACTCGCATCCAATAAGGTGACGTCGGCGGAGGCATCGACCGCGCCGCCATCGGTTACTTCAGCCGATGTGCCGCACGCCGCAAGCACAACCGTGATCAGCCCAACCTTGTGCGATAACCCCATCACCTTAGTGGAGCATTCCTTTCGGCAATTGAAAGTTACTTTGACCAAGCCGATCGACGGTTTCGGGAGAACCGTGTTTGTCCGCGCCTGGCGAAGATTGATATGTTCGCCCACTATGGCCCGACGATTCGCACTCTGCCTCGCAACTCAGATTGCATGCGCGCCCAACATCGGCGCGCTGGTTGTCGCGCCGAGCGCCGATCCTCTAAAGGATACGGTCGCGCTAGGCGCATCGATGGCGCCTAGCGCGGTACTGATGCCCGTTGACAGCGGGCTCTCGTCTGAGCTCCGCGCCGCGACGTTCATCGAGAAGGCCTGGCCGCACAGGCTCGACGATCTGAGCTACCTCAATGACCGCTTTGCCGACGTACGTTGGATCGGAAGCACTCGTCTTGTCGTGGTTAAGCGTGACGGCAACCTCTACGTCGTATCCACCGACGGCGAGCCCACGATCAGGGCGAAGTCCGAAGGGTATTGCAAGCCCATTGCCGCCGTCGCGCCGGTCTATGTGTGCACCACCAAGGTATCGCGTGGTGTCGAGTTGCGACTCGGGCGCGTCACGCCGCTGGCCGAATTCGTCGTTGAACGAACGGTCCTTCGCGAGGGCGCTGAAGACTCTCTTGCTACGACCGCTTCGGCCAACGGCGGCGTGTACCTCCAAGGTTCGTGCGAACCTCAAACCAAAGCCGAACGGGAAAGCCTATCCACGTTTTGCGTTCGAAGCGAAGACGGTCACTGGACAACGCGATCGGTCAACACTGAGTCGCACTGGCGTATGCACCAGCGAGACTGCGATCTGCTCAATAGCTCCACCAAAGGGAGGTTCACCAATTTCCCCAGTACGGGGGAATTTTGGCCAACGTCCGACGGAACGGTCGCGGTTTCATTCAACTCATGGCCCGGGTGCGTGTCGTTCTGGATTGAGGGTCAAGCATCGTTGACGACGATTCGAGGAACGTACTCGTACTTCACCTTCAGACCTTGGGAAGTCCACGCGACTCGCAACGGTGCATTTGCATGGCCGATGTACACGCGGTCTCGTGAGTGGTGTCGTTTCGATCCTGCGATCGACGGCACAGTCACCAAACGGTGCGTAGCCGGCGCGCTTCATGTCGCGGGTCCCTACGGGCTCTTGCAAAAGCCCGACGGAACCTTTGCTGAAACCGTCGACGCTGGGAAGACATGGAACGTTGCTTGGATTCCTCGCCACGAAAACGAGTCGCGCGAGCGCGGCTTCAAGTGTTGGGCGATGGGCTGCGCGATTGGCAAAACACTTCGTTTGGGCTGGGGGACTCTGTAGATCCACGGGTCGCGCGGTTGACTTTTTTGAGTGAATCAGGCGCATGGAGAACGCGCTACGGTTCGCTTAGTTCCGTTGGTTGACGACATGACTCCACTCGAGTTCGCGTCGCGCATGCTCACTGAAGAGGCGGCCGAAGTAACAAACCGGCGCGTTGCGACATTGCGCAGGGAGCGGGTTCCCCGCATACGAAGCAAGTCAATGTCGGGCCAAACCCCTCATGCGGGCTCTCCCGTTGAAGGAGCACTCAATGTGGAGTCCCAGTGTGTCGGCCGAAGTGACGGCAGGCCCGATCGAAGGTGCGAATCCCAGTCCGCGTCAGCCGAGCAAAATCCTTGCGCTGATTGGGCCGTTTGGTCTTGGGCACTTCTACCTTGGGCAAACACGGCGGGCGGTGCTTTGGCTTGTCCTTGCGCCGGCAGCTTCGCTCCTGGGCGCTCTGGTTGTGCTTGCCTTCGAGGATTCGCCAAATTTAGGCGTCGCGTTTGCGACATGGATCGTTGGTGTAGTTGTCGCGTGGCTCTTGGTGATCGTGGACGTCGCCTTCGTTCGTGCCGCTCGCATGCGTCGGACGAGCTGGCTCAAAGTGGCGTTCTTTTGGATCGTCGGCATCGTGGTCGTCGGTGCGGCTCGCGTTGCGATACGAGTGCTGCTCACCCCCTATAAAATTCCCGCTCGATCGATGCAGCCCACGCTCCTCGTTGGCGATCACTTCTTCACAAACAAGTTCGCCTTCCATTCCCGCGGGCCCAAACGAGGCGAAGTGATCGTTTTTCGATTTCCGGGAGATCCTTCGTATGACTTTGTGAAGCGGACGATTGCGCTTGGCGGCGACAGCCTCGAAGTGAAGAACGGCCACCCTTGGATCAACGGGTGGGAAGTGCCGAGTTGCACGATCGGTAAGGCGGAACTTCCAAGCGCTGACGGCGTCAGCGAGTTGGGCGAAGTGCGGCTCGAGTTTCTCGATGGCGAGGCCTACCTCACGTTCTTTGCCGACGATGTCTCGCAGAGCGGGCTTGAAGGTCCGTACGTCGTGGCTCCAAACGAGGTTTGGGTGCTTGGCGACAATCGAAACAACAGTCGCGACTCACGCTACTGGTTTGATGGGTCAGTGTGACTTCGCGTGGCGCTGAGTGGTCACGCTACGCAACTCCCGTTGCCGCGCCCATTCTTCCAACGTCGCTCAAACGCTTGCAACCCGATCTAGACCGATGCCTTGCGCAGCGCCCACCGCGTGAGAAAACGGTTCCGCCGCCTCGCTGATGCGGCGAGCGAGGTCATCTTGTTAGCTTGCTCAGAAAAAGCAGTTCGAGGTCTTGACATATACCGTCTACCGGTACAAGGTATTATAGTGATTCTCGGATTCCGAGAGAAGGGGACAGCAGACATCTACGACGATCTCTCGTCCGCAGGCGCACGTCGAACGTTACCCAAGGCTTTGTGGCGGCTCGCACAACGCAAGCTCATCATTCTTGACCGCGCGGTTGACCTTCACGACTTGAGGGTGCCGCCCTCCAATCATCTAGAGGCTTTGAAAGGCGATCGAGCGGGCCAACACAGCGTTCGAATCAACGGTCAGTATCGAATTTGTTTCGAGTGGACACCGCGCGGACCGACCAACGTAGAAATTGTCGACTATCACTGAGGCCCTCTCATGCACCAAGCGAAGCACCCCATCGCGATTCACCCCGGAGAAATCCTTCGCGAAGAATTCATGAAGCCGCTCGACATGCGCCAGACAGATCTCGCGGCGAGTCTTCGCATTCCGCTCCAGCGGCTCAATCTCATCCTCAACGGCA
>JAHFDZ010000170.1 GCA_023248745.1 Myxococcales bacterium
CGTAACGTTTGCGCTCTTGCCGACCGCTGATTTGCCCGCTTGCTCAATGCCGCGAAACGAAGTCAATGTGCTTGACGAATTTGTCGACGCTACAAGCGGCGGCTTCCCGACATCGCCGAGCGACAACAGCTCGATGGCAAAGTCGTGATTAACGCGCCCCACGAGGCGGATGCTCGCCTGAAAGCAAGCGCCTTTCGCCGGTGGGGTCCCGAGCAGCAGCGCAAAACTTGCGACGACTTCAGTGACGAGCGGAACGGTGCGAAGCGGATACATGGCGCCGCTGCAAAGGGACCATCGATCCGCATCGACGAATGCAAGCTTGGCTTGAAATTCGGCGCCGTAGCTCGCACTCTCGAGTGTCGCGACTTCGGCAATCTCGGTTGCGGCTCCCGGTTCGATCTCAAGACGCTCAAGGCGGAACTCGCCCGTGACGGTGGATCGCAAAAGAGCCTTCGTCGGCGTCGCGCGAGCAAGGAACGCGTAAAGGCGAGGCTGCAGAGGCGCTCCGTAACTAGCCTCGTATTCTGTCCTCGCCACGGACTCCGAAACTGTGCGCGCACGACCATAGTCTTCGGTACTCGCGAACTCAGACTCAGAAGGTGATTCGGCTACGACCGAAAAGTGCAGCGCGCCTTTGCGTGCGCCAACGGGCTTGATCGTCGCCTCTACGACTGCGTTGATCGGACGATGTGTCGTCTCCCATTGGACGAACGACAGTGGTGGTGGCGTTTCGGCGGAAGCTGCGATCGCAGGCGGCGGCACGATCTCTTCAACCACGTGAATCGTTCGTTGCGGTGCAACTGCGGGCGGCGCGCACCCTGCGAGCGCGCACATGCCCAGAAAAACGAACGAAGACAGCCAACGCACCTCAAAGAACATTCGTTATGGGACGACGAAGACGCTACCTTTTGATATACTGAACAAATGATTCGTGCCATCGCCAATCCGCCGAATCCATGGGCGAATACGTCGGTTGACTACGATCTCGGCGAGGTCCCTGAAGCGCGGGTCGAAGTGTTCGAAGATCACAGCCGCACGATCCTGTCGAAGAACGACAGCCCCGACCTTCGCTTCGGCTACAGCGCGAATCCGTACCGAGGGTGCTTGCATGCTTGCGCCTATTGTTACGCCAGACCCACCCACGAATATCTCGGCTTCGGCGCCGGCACAGACTTCGACACCAAGTTGGTCGTCAAACCCGAAGCACCAACACTCCTGCGCGAGGCATTCGATAAGCGCAGTTGGAAAGGCGACGTGGTCGTCTTCAGCGGCGTTACCGATTGCTACCAGCCACTCGAAGCGAGCTACAGGCTCACGCGCGGCATGATCGACGTGTGCACTGAATATCGTAACCCTGTTGGTATCATTACAAAATCGCCGGTCATCGAACGCGACATCGACGCTCTTGTTCGCCTTAGCGAAGTTGCATCGCTCCACGTCAGCATCAGCATTCCAATTTTCAACGAACAAGTCGCTCGCGCAATCGAGCCGCTTGTCACAACCCCTTTACGGAGGATGCGCATCATCGAACGCCTCGCGAACGCGGGCCTCAAGGTCGGAATCAACGTTGCGCCCATTATTCCTGGCCTCAACGAAAGTGATCTTAGCCCGTTACTTTCTCACGCGAAGGCAGCAGGTGCCGTGTCCGCAGGCATCTCGATGCTTCGACTTCCCGGCGCCGTACGAGAGGTGTTCGAAGCGCGAATACGGCAAGCGTTGCCCCTTCGCGCAGAGCGAATTTTGAATCGCTTGCGCGAGGCACACGGTGGAAAAGTCTATCGTGCCGAGTTTGGCCTGCGTGGACGCGGCACGGGTCAGTACGCAGACATGGTGCACGCCTTGTTCGAACAAACCGCAGCGCGATTGGGGTTAGCGACGCACGGGCTGTTTTCGATCTCGCCAACATTTGAGCGTCCGTTGAAGGGCAAGCGTCAACTTTCGTTGTTCTAGGCGCCGAGCGCAGACCTTTATGCGGCATGAGCTGGCTCTTTCGGCGTCATCGATCGATCATGCAATCATGCGTTTCGTTTTCTTTGCGGCGATCTTTGGATGCGCGCTAGCCACGCCAGCGACCGCCGCACCGATTGCCCGTGGCGAAATGCGCGAGCCGAAAGCTGTCGTTGCTTACAAGCTCGCAGCGACGCTCGATCCAATTGCGCACACCGTAAAAGGTGAAGGCACGCTCACCTGGACCAACACAAGCAACGTTGCCGTGAGTGAATTGTGGTTTCACCTCTACCTCAACGGGTTCAAGCCGGGCTCGCTCTTCTACAAGGAGGCCACGAACGAAGGCGGCCGCGGTACGAAGTTATCGGGTTCTGCAGGGTCCATTGCGCTCGTCAAATTGCAAATCGATGAGCCGAATGGTCAGGACCTGCTGCCAACACTGCAAGCGCGAGGCAACGCGGTGGGTGCGCTCGAGGATGAGACCGACGCGAAGGTCACGCTTAGCCATCCAATCGCAGCGGGCACGTCGATTCGTCTTGCGCTGAAATGGACAAGTATCTTACCCGAAATCGTCGAGCGCACAGGTTACAAGGACAGCTTCCATCTCGTGGGGCAATGGTTTCCAAAGATCGCGCGGCTCGAAAAAGATGGGACTTGGGCCCACTTTCCGTTCCATCACCTGGCCGAGTTTTACGCCGATTTTGGATCGTACGAAGTTACAATAACAGCACCCGCAGCGTTCGCGATTGGTGCGACGGGCGAGAAGACGAACGAACAAGCGAACAACGGTCAGCACGCGGTGACGTACACGCAAGATCGCGTACACGACTTTGCGTGGACGGCTTGGGATAAATTTCAAGAACGAAGCGAACGCATCCACGACGTCGACGTCAGGCTCCTCTACCCGCCTGGTTACGACGGAGCAGCCACGCGCTCTTCCAACGCGATGCGCACGGCGTTTCCTTCGTTTGCTCAACGGGTGGGGCCCTACCCTTATCGCGTACTGACAATCGTGCATCCACCTGTGGGCGCCGAAGAAGCCGGCGGAATGGAGTACCCGACGCTGATTACAACGGGTGGAAGCTGGTTTAACAACCCACTGGTGCACGACGTCGAGGGCGTGACCATTCACGAGTTCGGCCATCAGTATTTTTACGGCCTGCTCGCAAGCAACGAAGAGCGATACCCGTTTCTGGACGAAGGCTTGAACACCTACCTTGAGGGACTCGTCGCAAGCGATCTTTTCGGTCGCGCTTCGCTCTTAGGGAAAATCGGACCGTACGAGCCCGATGCTGCGACGCTCAACGCCGTCTACTCGCGCGATCGGGCACGCGATCACGCAATTGGTCAACCTGCTTACTCCTTTCGGTCCGGTCGTGCCTATGGATCACTCGTCTATGCTCGAACGCGTGCGCTTCTCGATACGCTTTCGCGCACCTATGGGCCGTGCGTCAACGACGGGATTCAATTGTACTTTCGCGAGTGGCATTTTCGACATCCAACGCCACAGGACTTTTTCGATGCGGTGACGCGAACCTGCGGCACATCTGCGGCGGATGCCCTCGCCGCTGGTATCGACAACCGCGGTTCGGTGAACGTTACCGCCATCTCGCTCATCGACATCGGAGGAACAACCGAGCTCGAAGCGTCGAATCGAGGAACACTGCGACTTCCCATCGACATCGAATTTTGGATGACGGATGGCACCAAGCAGCTGCGCACTCACGTTCCAATGAGCGACGGCGCATTCACCGTGAGTGTTTCAGGAGCCGCAACCCACGCGGTGATCGACCCGGACCACAAACTCCTCATCGACGTCGACTGGCAAGACCAACACGCTATCGCGAAGGACGTGACGCCAGTGGGCAGCCCGACCACATTCGAACGTGCGACCTATTGGCTGTCGGAGATTGTCCTTGGAGGGGGCCCTTGAAATCGATTCGCTTCCTTTGGCGCCCGAGCCTCTGGTTTTATGTTAGCTCGGTCATCACTGCGTTGCCGTTTGCGCTCATTGCCAGCAGCTTTGCGTATTTTGCATACGGCTCGCATCCGCGTGGTGATGCTGTACTCTATGACGCTGATCTGAGCGCAACGCTCGAATGGTTGATCCGGGACCGCAAGCTAGTCGCGCCTCTTTTCGTCGGCCTTGCTTCAGTGCTTGCGATTGCTGAATACGGACGGCTCATCCCTTTGGGCGCAGCGCTCTCGACCGTCAACCAGCATGATGATCAACCACCTTACACATTTGGCCAAGCGCTCTCACGTGTCGCCCCTTACTTCGCGCGCCTTTCTGGGTGGGTAACCGCAGTTCGCCTATTGCAAATTATTACGATCGGCCTTGGATGGCTCGCTTGCCAGGGGATTCGTGGGACGAAAGTACGTGATCTGTTGTGTCTAATCCCGCTTGCCTTGGTGTCGATCATCGTTTCGTTCCTTGGCGTCGCGCACGACTGCGCTCGCACGCAGCTAATCCAAGGAGAGTCACGACCATGGACAACTCTCAAGCTGCGCGGCTTGTTGCGCGCATGGCTCGTTTGGTTTCTCTTCGCCGCTGCTGGCGGAGCCCTCGTGGTCTTGGGTCTACGCGCGAACCAAATGAGCACGAAGTGGCTTAGCCTCGTGTGGCTCGTCCATCAGCTTCTCCACTTTGCACGATCAGTCACCTTCGTGGGATGGCTTCGCTACCTCAACGCGATTGCACGACGCTTTGGTCAGCCTCGCGCAACCTGACGATAGAGTTGCTCGTAACGACGTGCGGGGCGCTCCCAACCACGATCGAGGCGCATAACACGGCGAACGAGCGCGTTCCAACGAGTGTGTCCTCGTGCAGCAACGGCGCGCTGAACCGCGGAGATAAGCGAATCTGCGGTGGGCTCATCGAACGCAAAGCCAGTCCCCGTTTCGAGTTGCGCATCACAATCGACCACCGTGTCGACGAGTCCCCCTGTTGCGTGCACGATGGGAAGTGCGCCGTATCGCTGCGCGTAGAGTTGCACCAACCCGCACGGCTCAAAACGGCTTGGGACGAGCACAAAATCGGAAGCCGCGTAGACGCGATGCGCGAGCGCTTCGATGGCACCTCGAACGAAGGTCGCGCGACCATGCGACTTCGCTACTGCCGCAGTAAGGATGGCGACCGTCTCTTCGGATCCTTCGCCGACAATGACAAATTGCGCTTCAGTAGAACGAAGCAATTTAGGGAGAGCGGCAGCAATGAGGTCTGCGCCTTTCTGCGCGACTAGGCGTCCGACGAAGGAGACAAGCGGTGCTGCAGGATCAAGCTGCAGCTGTAGTTCGTCCTGAAGCGCGCCCTTGCAACGACCTTTGTTCGTGACGTCTTCTGCGTCGTATCGCGCAACAATGTTGGGATCGACCGCAGGATTCCAAACGGCATAGTCAACGCCATTGACGATGCCGGAAAGTGCACTCTTCCGCTGCTTAAAAACGCCCTCGAGCGAGGCTCCGTGAGGCGCCTCTTGAATCTCGCGTGCATATGTCTCACTCACCGTCGTCACGGCGTCGGCGCGCAAGATGCCAAATTTGAGAAAGTTGATCTTGTCGTAGAACTCGATGCCGTCGACGGAGAACTCGGTCCAATCAATCCCCAGCTCTGGAAGAATCGCCTTTTCGAATTGACCTTGGTATGCCGCGTTGTGAACCGTAAGCACCGTCTTGGGCGCGGTGAGTTCTGGCCTCGCGGCGAACACTTCGCGAACGAAAAATGGCACGAGCGCCGTTGGCCAGTCGTGGCAATGAACAATGTCAACGTTCTTACCCGTTTCTGTCCACTCGAGCGCGAGAGTGGCGACGGCCTTCGAGAAGAGCGCGAATCGCTGAGCGTTGTCAGGGTAGTCACCCGAAGCGTCACCGTATGGTTGCGGCCGATCGAGAAGCCCCGGCGCATCGAGAAACACCGCATCCACCTGCGACGAGAGCCGCGTGCCGTAGACAGCGAGTGCGTGCGCCTTACCTCCGATCGTCACGTTCAATGGCGACAGACGCCGGGCGAGCAAGAGCCCGTGTTCGTCGAGGCCAGGAAAGTGCGGAAGAACCAGCGTAACGGCGTGCCCCAATTGACGGAGCGCCTTGGGAAGCGCAGCAGCAACGTCGGCCAGGCCACCCACTTTTGCGTAGGGGCTAATTTCGGTAACGGGAAAGAGGATTTCCATGGGCAATTGTCGCTTCTATCACGTTTGCCAGAGCGCCGGCTTTCGGTAAATCGTACTCGCTAGCGTTCTCTTTTGACGTTCGGTGCGTCCTTTGGCAATGGCATGCGCTATGTGCGTGACCTCGATCTATGGGACGCGTGCGACCAACGAATATGTCGGGTTTTGTAAGGCCAAAGGATGCCGACGAGAGCGCCGTCGTTTCGGTGTTTCGTGTTCCTTCAGACGTCGCTGGGCAACGCGTTGATGTTTTTCTGCAGCATCAATTGCGCAGAACCAGCCGCACGCGCGCACAGTACATCGTGAAGGCAAGCGCCTACGACGCAGAAGGACGCAGGTTGAAGCCCGGCGATCGCGTGCATTCGCAGCAACACATTCTCTTGTGGCGAGAACCTTGGGATGAGACGCCGGTCCCGCGCGAAATTCCAATTGTATACGAAGACGATCACATTTTGGCCGTCAACAAGCCCGCGAATCTGCCTGTGCACCCAACGGCGCGCTACCACAAGAACACGCTCATCAAGATCCTCGCTGCCGAACGCAACGATCCCTTCTTGTCGCTTGGGCACCGCCTCGATCGCGAAACGAGCGGCGTGCTGTTGCTGACGAAAACTGTAGAGTGTGATCGCGCGCTCAAAAAGATGCTCGAGGCACGGGAAGGCATCACAAAACGATACGAAGCAATTACATGGGGCGTTCCGGCGAATCCGGAAACGGGCGTGCGCCTGCCTCTCGGGTTTCCGTATCGCCTTGAGCGACACATGCGCCTTGACGACCTTTGTCAGTACAAAGTGAAAATGAAGTTTGTTCCCGAGGCCGATCCACTCGGGATGTTCTCGTCAACCATATTTACAGTACTCGACACGGCAACCGAAGACGACGATGCATACGCGCGCGTGAGTTGCCTCTTAGAAACCGGACGGCAACATCAAATTCGACTTCACCTGCTCGCGATGGGCGTCGCAATCGTTGGAGACAAACTCTACGGACCTGACGAGTCGGCGTTTGCGCGCGGTGCAGATGGAGAGCTAACCGAAGACGACGTCACGATGCTCGAAATGCCTCGCCATGCCCTCCATGCGGCGATGATGGCATTGCCGCACCCAATCACCGGAGACCCGCTCGAAATTGTGGCACCGGTGCCTGACGACATGCGCGAATTTTGGGCATCTTTGTCGGCTTGAATCGACGCAGCCCAGGGACGCGGCATTCAAAGAGCGATTGGGCGCTCGCTCAACGCTTCTACCCGATGGCCGCACCGTTCGGCCCGTAGAGACGTCTCGCGAACTCTCCGAGCCAACGATCGCGAGGCGTCTGGTCAAGGTCAAGCCTTCCTTTGATGGCGCCTTCGATCACGCGTCGTGTTTGCTCGCCTGCAGTCGTTGACGCCTCGAGGGTCCGAAAAAACGTGGCCTCTACAGGCGAAGCACCGGTGCGTGCGATCCATTCTGCAACAGACGCTTCGAACGCGACGTCGGGTTCACTTGGCACTTCTTTGTCGACCGAAGCACCGAGTGCGTTGATTGCGTCGATCACGAGCGCTTTGCGATTTGCGTAAGATGCTTGACGAAGCGTGTCCGGCTCAATTGTCGTACCGACGATGTAGTCTTGCTGACCCATTCGATAAGGGAACTCAAGCTTGCCAGCGACAGGCTCAATTGGCAGCCCACCGATGAAGCGCACAGGGACGATCGGCAAGTTGAGTTCGAGCGCAAGGTCGAGAAACGCTGAGCTCACACGCGTTACAGGCTCGCGTGCGCTTCGGCTCCGAGTGCCTTGCGGATGTAAGAAGAACGATTGGGCACCGGACTGAAGCGCTGGACGAAGGGCGTTCAGAATACCGAACATCGCATCGGGTTTTGCGGGATCGAAATAGGCGATCGCTTTTGGATCGCTGCAACCAGGCGCAGAGAAAAGCGTGCGCAAGATCCATCCAATCCAGCGATGCTCATGCTTCGCATTGGCCAGAGTCACGACAGGACGCTTCGTGAGGCCTGCCAAGATATTCGTGATGAGGAGCGACTCGAGCTGCACTTGGTGGTTGCCAAGAAAGATGGCGCTCCGTCCGCGGAGCGAGTCGAAGTTGTTCGGGTCGGTGAGAACCACGCGGCGTACGAATCGTTCGATCAAGGCTTCCCAAAGATCACGTCCGATGAAATCGCCGGTTAGCCCTAGCTGCCCCTCCCAAAACGCGTTGAGTGGCGTGAGGGCGAGGCGTGTCTGCTCGTGTGATGCGTCTGACACGACGATGTCGTCGCCTTCGCGCCGCACATCGACGCGTGGCCGGGTGAGCGGAAGCCCATAAGGGAGATACTTCGGGTGAATCGACTCGCGCGCAGCGACGTGTTCGTGGATCGCGATCGCGGCGTGATCAGTCGTTCCATAAATCGCCTCAATCGTGCCGGGCACCCAATCGCTCGCCGCAACCTCAGCGGCGCTGAGTCGAGTCGTTTTGTCGGTCCGCCGAGAAAGGGAAACATTTTTGACGTATTCGTGGTCACGAAGGAACGCGCGACGTGCCTTGCGTTCAGCGCTTCCGAGCTTACCCTTAGGAAAACACGCTTCGATGAGTTCGAAGGAAACGAAGACACCTTCTGAACCGATCAGTTGAACTTGAAATCGCGGCAGCTCGGGCTCGAGCAAGAAACCGTCAAATCGGACTTCGCAACGAACAGACCCTCGCGTGGGTATCGGACCAAAGATGCTGAGTCGGGGAATGCGCGCGGGATAGCCGATGCGATCGGAAGCGATCGAAGGCGACCATATGTTGAGCGCGTCGTGCGGAATGGCATGAAGAGCTGCGTCAAGGAGTGCGGGATGCAGCCGGCCAATCGGAACCGCTCCCGCTGCGGCGTCGAGAATGCTCGATGCACCGGATTGGCCAACGATCGCGCTTCGAAGGAGCTGGAACGAGGGCCCGTGAAAAAGGGCAGCGCTCTCGTAGGGATCGTCAATTTTCTTGCCCGTGATGACTGGCCAAGGAACGGGCCTTGAGGATAGCGGACCGAGGAGTGCGCGTGCCGAGGCGACTTCTGCGTCGTCGGCGAACAGTACAACGCGCGATTCTGTTGCACTTAGCGGGTGCACTTCAGTGCGAAAGTGGCGCGGCCCCGTGAAGTCGACGAAGCCTTTGAGTTGGACATCGAGGAGGCCAGCGATGGGCGTGGCGGTCGCCGCAGCAAGGTAGTCGACGATGGACATCATGGGCAGAGCCGGGCGCGCGTACGTGGGCCGATGATCGGCGAGCCAGGCGTCGATGGTGGGGTCGAGGGAGAAAGAAGCGGAAGCAGGAGCGGGAGCGGAAGAGAACATTTCGGTGATGGCTTGTGAGGGGGGAGACTTCCTTGGCGTTGGGGTTGGGGAGCCGGAGATGACGCGCATGCCGAGATTTTTGGCTTCGTAGATGCGGATGCCGTCGACCCAGAGCGACGACGTTGCGATAGCGGTGACGCTTTGTTCGTCGCGATTCACTTCGGTGACGTCGAGAGTGACGGTTACGCGCTTGTTTGAGGGGATGACTTGGCCTCGATATTTCCAGGTGAGAGCGTGGCCGAGGGCGATGGGTTCGAAGCGCGCGCTCGCAATGTCGTGGTGAAGGCCTGCCTCCAACATGAAGAGTTGAAGAAGCTGGATCATGGCTTCGATGCCCAGGGAGCCGGGTTGCACAGGGTCTTGGAAGAAGTGTGCTTTGAAGTACCAGTCGCCTTCACGGACGTCCTTCTCGGCGCACATCCAGCCCTTGCCACAAGCGCCACCATCGCGATCAAACGCGGTGATGCGATCGAGCATGTCGAGTCGTGAGCCGGGCAGCCGCGCGCTACCTTCGTAGTAGGTACCCGTGCGGGCGCTGAGATCGCGGACGCAGCAAACGTCGGAGACAAGCGCCTTGCGTTGCTCCGCCGCCACTGGTAAACCAACTTGACTTTCCAGCGCTTCGGGTGGAAAAAATCCGAAGACGGTGTTCATGGTGAAGATCTTGCGATCGCCTGCAAAACACGCAACGTCGAAGCTCAAAAGCGTCATACCAGCAGAACAGGAGAGGCTCTTGAGTTGGACTTCCGTGCGAAGCGACCCAGCGTCATCCCAGAGTTCGGCGTATTGAGTGCCTGTTCCGTCAAGGTTCCGAAACTTGACGTCTTTTTCGGACGCTAAGGCGCAGCCAATGTAGCTCGCGAGCCATCCACATGGCTGCAGCGCGGCTTCGAGTAGGACGCAATAGGGAACAGTCCTCGATCCATTTTCGGCGAGATACCAGGCGTCTGATGGAATGTCGTATTCGACAACGACCCGCGCACCTTTCTTGGGATGACCTGCGTCGCCTTCGACTTCGATCACGCGCGAGATGAAGTGGTACGGAGGCCCAGGCAAACGTGGCACGCTGCGCGGACTGTCGAACGCGGCGTACATCGGACCGAACGCGAGTGATGGCCTTCCCCACGCACACGAAAGAAGCGATTCGTAACCGAGCTTGAACTTCGATCCGTCCGGCTGCTCAATTTCTGCGACGGCCTTAGGCTCGACATAGTATTTCACGAGTTCAGGCGTGCTCTCGAGCGGCCAATCGGGAACGAGCGACCAGCCAACACGACGCGCATGAAACGCTTTGCGACCGTCGACTGTACAAAGTAGATCGGCGTAGACCGTAGGGGTCTCACCCGCGATGATCTCTTCGACGAACACTTCGTACGTGAGATTTTTCGAAGTTGGCGTCACTTGACCGCGGCATCGCATTTCGATCGGCTCACCCGTGACCGGTTGAAACCGCCAACCGTCACGATTGAGCGTAAAACCCAAAGCCGCGAGGTAAAACGACAGCGCCTGCACGCATCCTTCGAACATCAACGTGCCTGGCATGCACGGATCGTTTTTGAAGTGCCCCGCAAAAAACCAATCGTCCGCGCTGACGGGCGCTTCGGCGCGTAGGTATCCCCTTGCCCACGGTCCGCCATTCGGATCGAACTCGGGCACGGTGTTGAGGAAGAGCATCCGTCCGTCTTGAATGGACGGCGTGTGAACATGACTCTGTGCGCGCTCGAAACCCTCGCCGAAGCACTCGTTCGGACGACCGCTGGCAAATGCGCGAACTTCGGCGGCGGAGAACGTGCGACGCATCGTCATGCAATCGGCATCGTCAAGACGCGGATGGTTGCGCAGCTCTTGCTCTTCGGGCTTCCAAAGAATACCAGCCGAATTGGCGAGCTCCTCGTCAGAAAAGAAACCTGCTTGACCACCACGCACGCTCAAGCGAACGCGATCATTCACGCAACAATCGTAGTGGAAGAAGAAGAGTCGAACGTCGCCTTGCTGGGCGTGACCATCGACGTGAATGTCGTAGCAAAGCGTTTCGCCAGGTCGTGGCAAGTCGCCTTCGAACGTCAGTCTGCATCCAAGGAGGCGATAGACCCGTTCACTCTTGTTAAGAAAATCGGCGCCCATGTACGAGATGAGCATCAGGTCGGCTTGTCCAGACTCGATCATGATGCCGGCGGGCATGCGACCCCGAAAAAGGTACCAACTATCGTTACGAATGTCGGTCTCGGTCCAAAGCGTTCCACGTCCCATCACGCCGGGTGTGGCATCGATGCCGGTCACGCGATCGGCAAGAAGCAGCGGTGGCTCTGGCATGCGCACTTGACGGAAGTACGCGTCTTGTTCCGCAAAGAGCGACCCGTACACTTCTGAAATTCGACCCGACGCAAAGACTTCGAGTTGCGCGCGAGAAAGTTGCGGTCCCTTTGGCGCGCACTTCTTCTCAACAGCCGTTCCCGCGGACGCCCGAGGCAGCGGACGAGCGGGTTCGACGCGCGTGATGGGTTCGGGGAGAGCCTGCGGTTGAAGATCGTGCACGGGCGTGGGTGCGTACGCGATCGTGTTCACGGCGGAGGGCATTGCGAAGACGGCATCCGTTAGCTGCGCGCTAACCGCCAGGAAGCGCTGATGAACTTCGGCTTGCTGCTTTATGAACGCATCGTGAACACGTGCAACTTGCATCAGTCCGTCGGAGAGAGAGGGCGCTACCGCGGGTGCGGCAACACGCTTCGGAGGCGCAACGAGTCTTGACGTAGGCTTGGGTTGATCGTTGAGAACGGAAGGAAGCGTTGGCGCGGGGCGCATCAGTTGCGCTTCGACGGGATCAATTCGAACACGTCGGGCATGCGCTGGCAGCGTCAACGAAGCACCTCTCGGTTCAGATCCACGTACGCTGCGCACCGCACGCATCGGCGCTTCGTGCAAAGTCGTCTGGTACTCGCGCAGCATCACCACTTGCGTTGTTGCACCCCCGATTGCCGACACGCGCACCTTCGCACTCCGCGCCGCACCGATGGGCAACGGTTTTGCAGAAGACGATCGCTGCTCCAACGAAAGCGCCGACGCTGCGACGTGCAACAAACCTGACGCCGCGTGTGCATGACCAAAGTGTGCGCTCAGCGCACGAACAGGCTCGTCCCCGATCGCAAGCGAAGGTTCGGCTCGCACCGAGGCCACTTCGCTTTGTATGCCCTCAATCAACGCATAGATGCGATCGCCGTCTCGTTCGGCGTCGACCAGTCGCTTGAGCACGAGTGCAACCGCCGCGTCGCCGGGCGGCGGACACGAGTTACCGAGAACTGCGCGCATGGCCTCTTCGTGAACAGGCTCGCAACTGAGATCGACAGCGCCCACGACGACCGCGTCGAGCTCTCGCGTTTCAAGCGCGCGCATTGCAATGTCGAGCGCGTCGATGCCTGAACGTTCTTCACTTGATACGGCGCAACTCGCACCCCCGAAGTCGAAGGCGCGATTAATTCGATTGGCGAAGATATTCGGCATCGTCCCGATGACGCCCGCAGCACCAAGTTCACTCGTGAATTCGGCACGCGCTTGGTTCAGCCACGTCGCGTTGGCGTCGACGATCTCGTGCAGTCGCCAGCGTGCGCCGTATCGCGCAATCTCAGGATCGGTTCCCATACCGATGAGCACGCCCGAGGTGTCACGCGGCATCGCTCCAACCTCTGCAACGGCCTCTTTCGCGGCCTGCAACATCAAGAGTTGATGAGGCAGCGTTTGGCGCAAATCGTTGGGTGGAACGCCGATCGATGCGATGTCGACGTCAAATGAATCGGCTCGTCCTTCGGGCTTTCCGTCGGTGCGGGGCGTCAGGCATGACTCACGCGCAAAGTAGCGTTGGCTAAATTGATCTTTTGTTGCGCAATTTGCAGCCACAATACCAAGCCCAACGACCGCAACCTGAAAGGCAGCCGGACGCACACTAGCCGGTACGGAAACGCTCTTGTCGCTCGCTCGGTACTCCTCGATGATCGCGTGCGCGTTGTTGCCACCGAAGCCAAACGCCGACACACCCGCTCGGCGTAGGCCGCCCGCCACGGACGCTGGAACATGCCAGGGCTCGCCCTCTGCAAGAAGTCTAAGCCGTGGGTCACTTCGAAGATCGTCAATTGGCTTGTCGACATGCAATGTGG
>JAHFDZ010000171.1 GCA_023248745.1 Myxococcales bacterium
CCGTCCCTGCTACATGGCCACGCGATGCCCGTACTTACCGCCCACGCGATTACGAAGGCCTATGGCCTCCGCCCCCTTTTTGACAAGGCCACGTTCACAATTCTCCGAGGCGAGAAGGTCGCGTTGCTTGGCCCGAACGGCACCGGCAAGTCGACGTTGCTGCGGGTGCTCGCCGGAATCGAGCCTCTCGATACGGGATCGATCGACCGTAGGCGCGACGCTGCCATCCTCTACCTCCCTCAGGAGCCCGAGCTCGACCCCGCGCGAACTCCTCGCGAGATCGCGCGCGAAGGACTGGCCGCTTGGCACGCCGTCAAGTCGCGTTACGACGATGTCTCGCACCGGATGGAGCAAGGCGAGATCACGGACGCGATCATGGCCGAACAAGCGAGCCTCGCGGAAGACGTCGAGCGTCTCGGCGGATGGTCGCGCGATCACGAGGTCGATGAGATCTTGCTCCACCTCGGCGTCACGGACGTAGACCGTGCGGTTGGCACGATGAGCGGCGGCGAGAAGCGTCGGGTTGCGCTTGCCCGTATCCTCGTTGCAAAACCCGAGATGGCCATCTTTGACGAGCCCACCAACCACCTCGACGCCGACACGATCGCGTGGCTCGAAGATTATCTCGTTCGTGATTTTCCCGGCGCTGTGCTTCTGGTGACCCACGACAGGTACGTGCTCGAGAAGGTCGCCACGCGCGTCTTCGATCTCGAGAACGGTCAACTGACCGAGTACACAAAGCGCAACGACAGCATCGGCGCGTTCGTCGACTTCCTCGAGCAAAAGGCCGAACGACTCGCGCAAGCCGAGAGGGTCGAATCCAATCGCCAGAACTTCCTGCGCAAAGAAATCGAGTGGCTCCGGCGTGGACCGAAAGCGCGATCGACCAAGCAGAAGGCACGTATTCAACGTGCAGACACGGCGATCGCAGTTGACGCACCACGTGCACGCGGCGAGGTCGAACTCGTCGGACTCGAGACTGGATCGTCGAGGCTCGGAAAGACGATTGTCGACATCACGGACGTGAGCCTGGATCTCGGCGGGAGGCGGCTCATCGATCATCTGACGTTGCGTCTCGCCAAAGGCAATCGCGTCGGAATCGTCGGCCCCAACGGCGCAGGAAAGACGACGTTGCTTCGCCTTGTGACCGGGGAACTCGAGCCCACTTCGGGTAAAGTCATTCGCGGCATCAACACCAAGATTGCCTACTTCGACCAGGCACGAACCGCGCTTCGGGATGACTGGTCCGTTTTAGACAACGTGTGCGAGCGCGCGGGTTCCGACCAGACTGGCGGCGGCACGGTCATCATCGGAGATCGTCAGATGGGGATGCGCGCCTATCTCGAGCTCTTCCTGTTCGACGGAGCATCGTTGCGACGGAAGGTCTCCGCGCTATCGGGAGGCGAGCGTGCCCGTGTCGTTCTCGCGCTCGCACTTAAGACCGGCGCAAACGTTCTCTTGCTCGATGAACCCACCAACGATCTCGACATGGATACGTTGGGAGCGCTCGAGGATCTCATCGAGACCTGGCCAGGGTGCGCGCTCATTGTCAGCCACGATCGATGGTTTCTCGACCGCGTCGCGACATCAATCTTGGCGTTCGAGGGCGAAGGAAAGATGCAACTCTACGCCGGCAACTGGGAGAGCTACCGCGAGCAAAAACGCGAAGACGAAAAAGCGGCAAAGCAGACTCAGCGCCCCGCAAGGTGACGCAATGGCGAGCTCGCTTGAAGAACGACGTGCGATCTGCGAAATGTCACTTTTATTGACTAAAAAGATCGAGTCCATAGGTAGTGGACCGCGTACACGGAAAGACAAATCCTACCCAAATGACGATGGGGCTCTCTCCGCTAGAGAACGCCCCATTCGCAATAGTTGCGCGCGTGGTATTTGAAACCGGATGCGATCACTTTAGATCGGGGTATCTCGATGCATCTGCCATAGGGCAGCGTTGCCGCGACGATCAGAACGTCATTCTAAAGAACTCTTAGAAACTCGCGGTTCAAGGGCATAGTCAATCCAACGCCGCTTCGCGATGAGCATCGGCCGCCGCGGGTGATGACGCACATCCCGTTTATGCGAATTTCCCCCTCGAGTTTGCCGCGGAACGGACGCTTCGGACCGATTTTGAGCGATTGACACGAGAGCGCCGCTTTGTCCTTCAGGTCCCGGCTCGACCACACAGGCGGCGGCGCCTAGACACAAGACCAACCGTACTTCATGACGACATCCAAAGTTCAGGGCTGTCGGTAAACAATATTGACTTAATACCCTCTACAACCCTTGCAACTCACGAGGCGCGAGCAAAGAAGAGTTATCGAGGGCTTGAGCGCAAGTTTCGTAAACGACCGGTGAACCGCATCCTGACGGAACCATCGCGCACTTCGTAAAGTGCGCAGCGATGAAACCAAAAGAAGACATCTGGCGGGCTCGCGTGGAGCGGCTGATCGCGAGCGGGCAAAGCGCGCGCGAGTTTGCGGCAGCAGAAGGCGTCAATCCCAAGAGCCTGAGCGGATACAAATCACACTTCGCGCGGCAAGCACGAGAGCGGACGCCCGAGCTCGTGAAGGTTCGCGTAACAAGTCAAGCAACGGAACCATCAAGCGCGCTTGAGATTGTGCTCACCAGTGGTGTCGTTCTCCGCATTGCCGAAGATGTCGATGAAACACTGCTGCGCAAAGTTGCCCGAGCACTTGGTGAATCGCGGTGATCCCTTCGTCGGTTTCGATTTGGTGCGCACGAGAGCCTGTCGACATGCGGCGTTCGTTTGATGCCCTCAGCGCATGCGTTCGCGATCAGTTGCACAGCGATCCGATGGGCGGGTCGCTGTTTCTGTTCGTCAATGGGCGGCGCGATCGACTCAAGGCGATCTGGTGGGACACGAACGGCTACTGCATTTTGTACAAGCGACTCGAAGAAGGCACGTTTCGGATTCCGTCGATGCTGCATGCGAGCGACACGTCAGTAGAAATCGAAGCGCGTGAGCTCGCAAAAATTCTCGAAGGGATTGCGCTTCCAAGGTCGAAGCAAAAAACGATCGCGTAGCGTCACAAATGTCTTGTTTGTCGCTTGTGCGCGATTTAAGAACAGCGCGTGGAAGAGTTGCGTACACGCGTTGCGAAACTCGAGGCCGAGCTCGATTCAAGCCGTGCCGAACTCAAACGCGCGCAGCATGAGCGCGACGAGTACCAAAAGCTGTATGTGCTCGTGACGCTTGAGTTGGAGCGTGTGAAGCGCCACCTGCGCGCGCAAAACAAGAGTGAGCGTGTCGACGCAGCGCAAGTGCAACTCGCTTTCGCCGAAGTGGCCAACCTCGTTGTGCCGACGGTGATCGCCGAGCAAATCGCGCGCGACGAAAATGCCGAACGCGAAAAGGCGAAAGCCGCCAGGCCGCACGGTCGTAATCGTCTGCCTGATCATCTGGTAGTCGAGCGCGTCGAGATCGAGCCACCGGAGTCGCTTCGCACTTGCGCATGTTGCGGCAATGCGATGAAGCGCATCGGCGAAGAGATAGGTGAGAAGCTTGACTATCGTCCAGGCTCGTTCGTGCGCGTACAAACCGCACGCATCAAGTACGCATGCGCCTGTGATCAAGGCGGCGTTGTCATTGGCGAGGTTCCAGACGCTCCTGTTGAGAAAGGCCTCGCCGGTCCTGGCTTACTCGCCCATGTCGCGATCAGTAAGTACCAAGACCATCTTCCGCTCTATCGACTCGAAGACATGCTCGCGCGCGAAGGTGTCGACATCGCGCGATCCACGATGGGCGATTGGGTCGAGCAAGTCGCCGAACTTCTTTCACCCATCGCGAACGCGATGAGCCGCGCGATGCTCTCGGCACATCGTATCCACACCGACGACACCGGCATCCCAATCTTGCAGAAGGGCAAAACCAAGAAGGGCCATGTCTGGGTCTATGTAGCCGACGATGATCACATTGTGTTTCGGTACACGCCGCGCCGAAGGGGCGACGGACCGCGTGAATTTCTTCAGGGCTACAGAGGTTACGTACAGGCGGACGCCGCCAACCTCTATGATCGCCTCTTCGGAGAAACTTCCGAAGGGGCGAGTGGCGCGAAAGAAGTCGGGTGTTGGGCCCACGCGAGACGCTACTTCGTCGAAGCGCAGCTGAGTGATTCGGCGCGTGCACTCGTCGCTCTTGGCTTCGTCAAGGAGCTTTATAAAATCGACCATGTCGTTTCGGCGATGCCCGAACACGTGCGAACCGATGAACGTGCACGCCTCGCTGTGCCGGTGCTCGACGCGTTCAAGACGTGGCTCGACGCGCAGGCCTTGCTCGTGCTGCCGAAGGCGCCGATTTCCGAAGCGATTGGGTATGTCCGAAATCAATGGCCGGCGCTCACTCGCTTCGTCGACGATGCGAGGCTGAAACTCGACAACAACACGGCAGAACGCGCTCTGCGCCGCGTTGCCATCGGTCGCAAGAACTGGCTCTTTGCCGGAACAGACAAGGCCGCCGAGCGATCGTGCGTCATCTACTCGCTTCTCGCCTCGTGCCGCATGCACAACGTCAACCCGTTTGACTACCTGCGCGACGTGCTTCCGCGCATCTCGTCGCATCCGGTCGCGGATGTTCTTGCACTCACGCCCAAACATTGGAAGCAGCGCGCGCAGAACCTCGACGCTTCGTAGGCTTGTCTGCGCTGCGTTGGGCATGCCGTGAGTCTGGTGCAACGACCGGGACTACGAAAGGGTGTGGTTCACCGGTCGTTTACCAAGTTTCAATTCGCGATGTAGAGGAATGCTCGTTTGATACTGAGGCTAGAGCTCGAACTAGCCGACGCCCCGGTCCCACAATTGAGACTCGTCACGAGATTCGGCAACTCAACCCCGGCGTAAATTTGGTCGAGGGTCGAGTCCTTCCCATCGCCTGCAGGCGTAAGGGTTAGGTCAAAATTGTAACTCTTGGTGTTTGTCGCCTCACACCCTAAATGCGAGTGGTCCCGTCACGTATGTGCGACGGGGACCAGTCGGTCGTGTCGAGTGCTACTGGCCAAGTCGCGAAGCAACGAGGCGGTACACAGATGCAGACGAAGATGCATAGAGCCAGTTGCCGGAAGGGTCGAACGCAAACTGGTTCACGTTCTTGACGGGTAGTGTCTTCGGATTTTGGGCGCCAAAGGTCGCACCACCATCTGTGCTCACGTAGATGCTGGGCGCCGCGCTGTAGTCGAGTCCGCGTCCGGCATTGATTGCGGCAACCACGAGCGACGTATTGGTTGGACTCACAGTGATTGCATCAAAAGAGTACTTCCCGAGGACACTTTGAAACCCCGCATAGTCTGAGGCCGACGGGTCGAGCAGGCCGTTTGCATCTGCAGCAAGGGTCCAGGTCAAAGTGGCAGTTGGACTCGATGTTGAGAACGGAGCCGAATAGACGCGCGGGGTGTTGTTCTTGGTCGACGACACAATGAGACGCCCATCGCCGAGCGCAAACCCTGAGGGTTGCCGAATCGTCGCACGGGGGTCTCCTGCCTTGTCGCCAATCCGCGTGCACTTCACCTTCGTGATGCCACCGCTCTCAAACAGGCTCGTGTCCACGACATAGATCCCATCGACGACGCTTGCACCGTCGAGGAACGACACGAGGGAATAGTTTGCTTGCGCAACGATGTGCACCGCTTGACGCAGGGTCGAACCAGAAGTCGTCGGACAGTTTTCAGCAAGTGCCCAGGTGCCCGAGGTCCCCGCCGCATTCTCGCTGTAGAGCCACAGTCCGTTCGTGGTGCCCGCAAGATAGCGCTTGCCCGTTGTTGCCTGCTGATCGACTGCGAGATCATATATGCCCGGCTTTATCTTCGCATCGTCAGGCACTGTGACCGAGAGCCCCGAAAAGCTCGACGAGCTCCCATATCCGCCAATCACCGACCACGATGTTCGCGTGGTGTCCGAGCGCAAGATGTTGATCTCACCTTGCCAGTAGTTCGCCGCAACAACCTGCTTGCCATCGACGACCATGGCCTTCGTGTCATCGCTCTTCACCGACCACGACGCTCCGGGCCTTGTCCAATTCCAGAGTGACGGCTTGGTTGTCGAGGGGCTCATGTCGGCCTTGATCACCGCGCCATCCATGATGCCCACATAGAGTTCCGTGCCCACGAAGACCATCGGCGTCGCAACGGCGTCGTCTAGGCCCGTCGAATTCCACGCCGTACTCCCTGAGACTGGATTTCCATGCAGAAGCGCGAATTCGTAACGTGAAGTGCTCTTATTCCACTCCCCCTTCGAGTAGCCTCGATAGGAGTAGTAAATCGTGGGCGGCTGCGAAACATCGACCCACGATGCACGCAACGCAGCGCCGGCTGTCCGATCGTGCGTACCCCAGAGGCCTCCGGCGGCGTTGCCTTCAAAGCAATCGTTTGAGGGGCACTTGGTATCGTCCGTTTGCCGCGTCCATGAACCGGTTGAAAGTCGTCCGAGATAAATGCCTGCAGCACCTTTGCTGCCATAGCCATACCCACCGGCGACAACGTAACCAGTATTGATCTGTGTAGCGGTTGGAGGCGACTCCACCTGGATGAAGTTGGAGCCGCCGGATTCTTTGGCATCCTCGCTGCAACGATAGTTGACGTCGGTCATCGTTGAGGTGCCCGACGCGTCTTTGAACATCCATGTCCACGTAAGTCCGTCATCCGTGCTGCGATAGATGCCGCCGCGATAGTACTTGAGCGAGGAGTCAACAAAGAACCCTTCGGAGTCGCACGAGGACACCGTCGCATAGCCACGGTCCCAAGCTGCAGCGTAGAGCACGTCAGCCGCTCCCAGCGCCCCGGACACTTGCGTGAGCGAGATGTCACGAAGATCGGGATGGGTTGAATCTCCCGTGATGGGCAAGCATGTTGACGAAAGGGGGCTCGATGCGCAGGTCGTGAGCGCCAGGTCCGTCCACGTCACACCTTTGTCCTTGGTATGCCTTCGGTTCTTGATCCCGGTTTCGTACCAGGTGCTCCCACGATCGTTGGTGAAGTAAAGACCCTGATCGGTTGTCGCCCAAACCTTCTTGCTGTTTGTGGGGTGCACCTTGATCTCGTACACGTTGCCGATGTCTGCGGCGTCAGAGCCGGCCGAAAATCGCAAGCTGGGCGACCATGTGATCCCACCGTCCAGCGACGTGTAGAGCTTCCACTTGTCTTTGCGATTCGTCGTCGAACCGCTGTCGAACTGATACTCGTATCCAATGCCGAGCCAAACTCGCGTCGGCTCCGACGGATCAACGGTGAGGCTCAACACGGGCGTCGCAATGTCTTCCGAACTCAAGTCCGTCGCGGCCGTGCTGGTATCGACTCCTGGGCGAACCAAGGTCCATGACCAACTCGTCGACCCAATCGTTGAGGCATCGACTTCTTGCGAATAGTAGACTCCTAGATCGGTCCCCAAGAGCACGGTGTACTTCGTTGACGATGAAGGCACGTCGGTGCGAACACGTCGACTGAAGGCGATGCGCTCCACCATCGATGTGGCAAGGCCTCCACTGATGTTCTTCCATGACGCGCCTCCATCGGTCGAGACATTGATGCCGCCGACGTTTGCTGCAGAAAAGAGCACGTTCGCGTCACCCGGAAACGCCTGGATGTCGGGGAACGCCCCCATGCCTCCCATGCCGGCATATTGCCAAGCATCGGAAACAGACAACGAAACGAGCGGCGATGCGGAAGAGCTCTGCTCCTCGGGTGCAGCGGCGCAACCGGCGGCCACCGCCATGATCGACGCAAGAGCTGCATGCCTGACCCATGAACCTCTGCCGATTGACCCGCGCTGATTGCTCTTCCGTACCATTGCTCCCCCTGTTCTCTGTCGCGAAATTGCGACTTCAGGGAGCATGATATGTGTGCATTTGTACGCACGCAGTTGGCGCGCGAAGCCACGATTTGTCATGAACCGTAGGCAGCGGTTATCTCGTGAACTGTGAGGCCCGCGATGGTCGAAGACGCGCAGTGCCAGGCATTGGGAGGGAGACCTCATAAGCGGATCGCACAACATATCGCGCGAACGTTTGGAGAACGTCGACGCAACTTTGTCGGACAACACTTCTGGGCACGAGGTACTTCGTTTCCACGGTTGGGCGCAATGAGGCGATCATCCGAGAGTACATTCGCAACCAAGAGGCGGAAGACAAGCGACTTGACCAATTGCGATTGCTGTAGACGATGAGCACGCCACCTTCAGGTGGTACCCAAAGCCGCTCGTGAGCGGGCACACAACAAAGCCGATTTTAGCGGCTCGCGCTGCGACCCCCCCCCGGCTCTGCCGGGGGATTATTAGTCCTTCCCACGCGGCAGGGCGCATGCGCTGATGACGCGTAACGCGAGAAGGCGATACGCTGCACTCTGTGAGCAACGCAAAGAGTCAGCAGAGGGCCGCCGAGGAAATCGTGCGAACGCTAGAGGCACCACTGCTCAAGGCTATTGTTGAGCCGACTCGCCTTGAAATCTTGAAGGTCCTACTCACCCTAGGGCCATCCGATGTCGGCGCGATTGCGAACAAATTGCCTCAGGATCGTTCTGTAATCTCACGCCACCTGCGCGTGCTTACGAAGACCGGCGTGGTGCGAGAAGAACGAAGTCCGAGCGATGGGCGCCTTCGCATCTATGCGCTCGACGGTGTGCTCTTTGTTCATGAATTTGAGCGCATTTGTGCACGCATGCGTGCGTTGGCGCCATTGTGTTGTGGTGCATGACTCTATTTTGCCCAAACGGGGTTTGGCTGCGCTCGCAATTGCGTGCATATCCATGCACATAGATGAAGAACGGTGGATACGCTCGTCATTGCGTTGCTGGCGATTTCATCAGGCTTAGGCCTGGGGCTTGGCGCTGATGCGACAACATTTCGCACGACTCGGGCAAGAGATGTTTGGCTCGCCGCAATGGCTACCATCGTCTCATTGGCGATCGGGTGGGTCATCGGTGCAGGCCAGACGGCTGCCGTGAAGTTGCGCTGCTTCTTATCGGATCGCTTGCAGCCGGTACGACGGCGCCTATCACGATCTCGTTGGCGAAGGGCGACGCTGCGATTGGTGCTCGCGTGGTCGCGCTTCTCATCATTGCAGGTGTCTAGTTGGGAGTCACGTTCCAGCTGGTGCAGGACAGATTGCGTCATGTTTGCCGCTGGCGGTGCTCCGTCGCGAAGGGCCATTGTCACCTTCACACTCACCCGCTCCCCTCCGCAACCCGAAACGCACGCGCCATGCGATCCTGCTCCGCCCGCGCGATGCCGATCTTCTGCGCCTCACCACGCCAGCCGCACACGACTTTTGTGACGTCGGCAATGATCGTCTTCGCCGTCGTCGCTTTCAGTCGGAAATGCGCGGCCACGTCGAGTGCGAGCGCAAGGCTCTGCGTGTTGTCGGTCTCTGAAATATTGAGCGTGAGCCCATCGCCGTAGGCCACTGGATTCATGTCGTAAGCAGGTGCGAGCGCCCAGCCCTTCTTCTCGAGAAGAAAGCCGTGGTTGCGCAGGTGATCGTCAACGTTTGAGATGCACACGAAAAAGACGATGCGACGCCACAGCTGCTCAAGGTCGCGTGGGACGTGCGCGCCTCGCTGTGTGATCGCGCTCGCGAGATCGATGTATGACGCACCTTCGCCATCGCTACGTTCGAGCATCGTTATGGCTGACGCGAAATGGATGCGTGCGCCACCATCGGTGCGATCGAAACGCCGGGTGAGAAACGTGTGGTGCTTCTTACCGAAGCGCTCGCACTTTGCATCGGCGACCACGATGCCGGACTTTCGCGCAAGCGTGTTCGCTACGCTTTCCCACGCGCCAATGTTGTCCGCGTCGCTTGCGCTGGGGAACTTCGCGATCCAGAGGCGCTTCTTTGTGTCGAGCACGCTCGCTTTTGGACGGGCGCCGCCTAGCGATCGGCCTGGTGCGATCAACATGCGCAGCCAGTTGCCATACTTGGGATCGCGCTCAGCGCCCTCACGTTCGAGATGCAAGCTTGCTTGTTCAAGCTCACGCAACGACGTCCATGGTGGTGATGCAAGCTCGATGTTGTCGTCGAGGAAGGGGCCTCCCTTTTGGCGGAAGCGAAGGGCTCCAAGCCGATGGCCGTCGTAGACACCAAGCAGGTAGTCAAGTTCAAGCAGATTGCGCTCCCGCCGCTTCTCATGGCGAGCGAGTTGCGCCTCTCGACGCTGAAGAAGCACGCGCCCCCATCGGTCTGGCGATGAGTCGAGAAAGACGCCGAAATTGCTGCGGTCAACCGGCGCGTGCTGCTCGCCTGCGTAGAGCCTCAGAGCGGGATCGATGACGAGTGCGGACTTTGATTCGAGCCAGGCTTCGTCGTACTCGAACGCGAAAATTTCCTTTCCACGCAAAGGCGTTGCGTGAAGCAAACCCATGCGCGTGGGACCGTCGAGATCATGCCAATCAGCGATGACCTCGATAGTTTGGCGTTCAGGGGGCCCTGCGCGCCTTCTTTCGCTGGCTGGGCGCAAGCTCCGCGTCTTGAAGTTTGCGCCCCAGCGCATCGTCGCGGCCGACGGCAGCCAGGTCTTTCTCGAGACCTAGACAGTGGAGAACGTTTGCGTACGAACCGAGTGTCACCGTCGGCGACCCGGACTCAATGGCGCGCAACGTGGGCCGGGTCATCCCTGCGCGTTCGGCGATGAGAGACGCCGAGAGCTTTCGTCGACGCCGCGCAAGCCGAATGTTCTCGCCGAGCTCGGCAAGGGCGCGCGAAACGGAAGGAAGGGGCTGACGAGCCGATCGAGTCATTGGAGTTTATAATATTCAAAAATAATAACATTGGAAATGATAATATACATTTATTGCGGTGGATGTCGCCGGTCGAGAAGGTCGTTGACATCACCGCGCCGATCCAACGAGAACTCGCGCCAGCCCGCTGGTTAAGCGTCCCGGCTCTTCCGGCGCGGCACCCGCATCACTAAGGTCATGGCATGCGTTTGCTTTGTACCCCCCGTCTGAGCCGCCTGCGGCGTGCGTTCTTTTTTGGTGCATGCCTCAGCGCTTGCAAAGCGCCGGCGCCAATTCACGCGACGCGACCATCGCCCGACCCATTAGTTGCGCCACCCGAGGCGATTGACATCGAGAGCGAAGCGCCCGAATTCGAGTCGCCTACTGAGCCGTCCAATGATGAGCCGCGCGAACGTCCCCCGATTCAGGCGCGAGACCCAATAGCGGGATCACGACCGCCCATATTCGACCTCGGCCCCGACCTGTTCATCCACGGAAAAGGCGTTGACCACATTGCTGGGTGCGACTCGAAACGGGCGATCTCAAGCGAGGACAGCCCGCGCGTGTACGAATGGCAGCTCCCCGACGGTCAGTTTCGCCGTCAAGTCGGTGCGCTCTCGCCTTCTTCACTCATGCAGACCATCGCATGCCGCAGCGACCTGACCATCGAAGCGCGTGGGGACGAGGCTTCTCTCGAAGGGCACTCAAGCAATCGCGCACGCCGCAATTCACAGCCCACTCGCACGTGGGCGCCGTCGACAAGACGTTCGAGCTGTGCGAAACCAAGCGCGAAGACATCGGCATTCGTGAGCAAATCGCATCAATGAAAATCGATGCCGAGCGAAAGCACGCATCGCACACACCGCTCATCGTGCTGCCCTAATGCAGGTGCGCGCCGAACAACCTGTGATGTTCGGCGCGCGGAAATATGCATTGTTGGGCTGCACAAATAGTCGATGGTTAGCCGCTTATGCGGCCAGTGGTGAGGTCGAGTTCAGCCGATGCGTCGTCGGTGCCGCCGGTGCCCAAGCAAACCGTTGTTGCACCTGCCGACATGGTGAACGTGATCACGCCAATGGTTGGCACCGACGTGAGATGCGACGAAAGGTTGACCGTGAGCGTATCTGTGCCAACGCCGTCAGCCGACGTGTGCGATCCCGTCCAGCTACCGATCGTGGTGGTTGTCGACCCGTTGTTGTACTTCGCAGTTGCCGTGTAGCTCGTGCTTGCTGTGGTCGCATTGAACGCGGACAGATGGTATGCGGGCTTGAAGGTGAGTTTCGCTGTGCCAGCGGTGATCGCCTTCAGCAGGTTGCTTCGCTGGGTAGCGCTGAGTGAGCTGAACGCAAGGCTCTGCGAGAAGGTGCCCGTGTCGGTCTCGCCGGCGAGCTCGTAGTAGCAATCGGTGATCACGCTGGCATGCTCACGCGTCGCGGAGCTCATATAGATGGTCGTCATCACCGCGGCTTCGTCGCTCGCAACTTGTTCATTCTCGGCGCCTCCACATGCGGCGGCTAGGGTTGCGGCGACACACAAAATAACTCCACGTACTGCTCTCATCACTTCCTCCTTTTGGTTGCCAAGTTTCTTGACAACTTCACTGTACGACGCGTGCACGCCGATGCACGGATCCATTTGGCCACTACACCGCGGAGGTATACGGGGTATCGCGCCAAAACTCCTCGGGACGCGCCAAGCGTCCTCTCAAGTCACAGTTTCGCTCGCATCCACGTGCCCGTCTCGTCGTCCGCCGGAAGAAAACTGTGCATGCGCACGCCTTCGTAGGTCGTGTCGTGATGATTGCCGATCGTCCACAGGACCAAGAGCAGCTTTCGCACGGCAGATCCATCGCGCAGATGGACCTCAACCATGGCGAGCAGCTCCTCATCGGTTGACTCGCCGAGATCGGCGAACATCGTCCGCAGCTCCGCAAGCGCAATCGCGGGATCGCTCGCGGGTCCCTCAATCGCAGCGTCGCGACGCAAGCGCGCAACAACGGCGCGACGCAGTTGGTCAATGTTGACGATGATATCGTCAACATAATTTCCCATCAAGGTCGCCCGAAGTGCGTCTTGTCGTCCGCTCAACAATGCGGCGGGAGCTACCAAACCGAACACCGCGTTCACGAGTGTAAGCGCCGCATCATTGATCGCGAGAATGTTCCAAGCACTATCGATCGCGATCACGGGAATCGGCGACATACGGCTGACCATGCGCTCAACGTCTTTGCGTAGCCGATCGAGTTCGACGGCCGGCAGATCACGCGTGACATAGGCGCCATGGAACCCCGCTGCGTGTAGCATCGCGTTGCGCATCTGAATGGAGAGCTCGAGGGCATTGGCGAGGACGAGTGTCATCTCGCGGGTCGGCAGCGCCTCACCTCGCTCTAGCGATGAAACATGTTTGACCGACACTTCTGCGCGAGCCGCCAACACTCGCTGGCTCACCTTCCGCCCCTGCCGCAGCTGAACCAAGAGCGCGCCGAACCCGCTTGACATCGCCGAATAGTACCTCGGCGCGGAGATCGAACACTTACAGTGTTAGGCCCCCTCTTTCGACCGTGCTTGACGCATCTCCCTAGTTGAAGCAATTTTGCCGGAGTGGGCTTCCCCTCGATTTCGTTGACACAAGTCACGTAGCAGCTGTGGCGGCGAAGTCCGCTTCGAGTTGCATCGGTGATTTGTAGCCGATCGCTGAGTGAAGTCGCTGACGATTGTAGAAGACCTCGATGTAGTCGAAGAGGGCGACGCGCAGCTGTTCGCGGGTTGCCCACGGCTTTCGGTCGATGAGTTCGGTCTTGAGCGTGGAGAAAAACGATTCGGCGACAGCGTTAT
>JAHFDZ010000172.1:0-12028 GCA_023248745.1 Myxococcales bacterium
CTGTCGCGCAACCCGTGGTGGGTTTTCGCGATGCACACAGATCAGCACGAAACGCTGGCGCGAAACAATTTGGTTGCGCCGGGCTTCAGCCGCAACGAAGCATCTCAGCGCGCATCCACGAAACTAGGAGTGGGGAACGCGAGCTCTTTGTCTGTCACGGGCCCGAGAAGTTTCACAGTCCACGACGCGGAGGGCGAAGTTGCAAGCCGAACGAGGCGCATTCGAACGGGCGCAAAGCCCATGTCGCTCCCCCCATGGTGAAACGGAATCGAGCTTAGGGCCTCGGCGTCTTCGGCAGGATTTTCGACGACTAACTCGTCGTCACCTTCAGCGTGCATGAGGATGACTGCACCGAGGCCGAAGCGAGAAATCGCAACCCAGGTCACAACCTCTGACCCAACCGCCGCTGCGGGATTGACCATGAGAGAGGCCCACCGCGCGGTGAGCGGTCGGTCGCGCCGGTACACAGAGTTTTGCGTATTTGAATCACCTGAACGAATGCGGCCGATAGGTGTCAGGGACGCGCCCTCCAGAACACCTTCGAACCAGTAACCCTCTTCAGCGCTTCCATCGCGACGCAAATCTGAGACGTGAAACGTCCGACAGCGGCCATCCGCGAGCGTCGGCGCCAGCTTTCGCTGCGCGTCGTTCCATGTAGCGACGATGATCCTCACCTCACTTTCCGTGCCTTCACATCGCCCCGAGGCAAGCGTCACGTTCGAAGGCGTGATCGAAGCCACCGCCGCAACGATCGCGGAAGGAAGAGCGATAGAAACACGGTTGCCCGCCTCAAACGAGAGCAGCTCCCCGTCAATGACGCCGTCGGCAAGCATCGCGTCCACGTACTCAGGAGGACGAACTGACAGGCGCAAACAATCGTTGCTCTTTCTCTTCTCAATGTGAACATTCGTCGGTACGAGCAGAGCGAGATCAGCGGCATCATCGCCTTCGCAGGGAGCAAAGATGCAGCTCTTGCCGGCGCACTCCTTAACCCGTGCCTCACGTGAGAACGGCATATTCGGGTGTCGCTTTGCGCCCGCTCTTATCGTGCCTCCGATCGAAACCGCTCGCACGAGCCACGTCGCGCGCTCGACCTTTGCGCTCGAGCCTATTTTTTCTCGCATCACAGTCGCCGCGTCGGTCAGCGCCCCGACGATTTCTCCCGAGAAAGCGATCGCGTCCTTGATCGCAGGCGCGCGCAAGGCAGAAGAATCCACACGGAAGTCGATCTTGGGAAACTCATCCCCCGATTTCCAAAGGTTCGCATTCGTGCGCACAAACGGACCTTGAATACGCACGCGCTTTCCGCGCGACCGTGGCCAATCCCAAACCGCGGTCTCAAGGGTGGGATAGTCCCCTGTTTGGGCTGCAGCCTCCGCGCGTGGCGGGACCGTGAGGTCCATCAAGATCGTGTTTCTTGTGCGATCCACAACTCGAATAGTGCCTGAGAGGAAGCGTGTTTGATCGGCCTCCTGGTCACGCAAAATTGCGCGAGAACCGCTCGTAAGCGGCACGATGATCTCGGGAAGATCGCGTACCGCGCTTTGGAAAGGGGTCAAATAGGCAACACTCTTACCGATCGCTTCGACGGAGAGCGCAGCTTCAACCGTCGCTCCAACCTGCGGCCGGAGGACAGCGTCGCGCAACGATGACGCGGTGCTGACCGGTCCCTCTAAGACGACTCCGTCGAGAGCAAGGGGTTCAACCCACAACGCCCTGGGACTAACCGCCACGCCGGCGATTTTTGCGCGCAGCGTGTAGCAACCGGGCTTCTTCTCTCGCAACCGGCTGAACAAAGAGTGCGCGCGAGGCCCCCGTGCGACCCTAACGAAGTCGGATCTCCAAGTCGCAACGCAGGGCGCAAGAACCGCACGGTAGCTAAATGCACTCCCTTTGCCGATCTCGGTGTCCTTCCCATCCCAGTTGATCCGAAACTCAAAAGCTTCGCCGACAGGATTCGGCAGCAAGCCCGCCTCGACAAACGCGCCTTCGTCACTTTCGAGCTTGGGCTGTTCAACAGGAGCGACTTCCGCAGCGACGAGCTCGAGATCGAGCGCACCGAGCTTCCCGTTCGGCTTGTCCTCCGCCGCGACCCACGTTGTTTCGATGACGCGTGCAGTTACGGTGACGCACGGCTCGGCAAGCCCCGCGCCGAGCACCCCTCTTCCGAGGCCTCGCTTTGCTCTCGGCACGAGGACGCTGATGCGAAGGTGATCACCCTCGTCGCATGGGCGAGTCTCGAGCACACCGTTGAGCGGGATTTCGGGTATTCGAAGACGCAGGCTCGCGAGCTTTCCTACCGCTGCATCACTCGCGCGAATTTCATCGGGCGTGTGGAACGCAACCGACAATGGCGGTGACGCACTCGCCGCAACCGGAACGTCAACCGCCGAAATCGTCTTCGTGGCCGGCGCAATTGCACAGCCCGCGATCGCGCAGCAAACCACGGGAAGAAGCGACTTCATGCGAGCGAGACATAGCAGGCTCGCGTGGCGGGGCCTCGTTGGAAGACGTCTTGTCACGCTTTTCAAAAGCATTGGCACGGCGCGCAAGATACGCGAGGTCGAAAGACCCACACGAAAGAGATTTACCGACACTGCAACGCGATCGGATTGCCCACCTGCGCCGTCATCCGAAACCCGTCTTCACTTCCTTCAGTTGCGCTCCACAAAAGATCCGCCCCGATAGGCCGCACCGAAAACAGCGCTTGCCCTCGCGGCTTACCCTCGCTGTTAAGCTCGAACACCTTACCGGTGTTGTTCGCGGCCCAAACAAGTCCGTACTTCTTGTCGGGGCAATCGATCCTGGAGCACGAGTCCGGTCGATCAAGCGCACCTGAACTCGACGGAACAACGCCACCTTGCGCGAGCACACATGCCGCGTAGTTAGCCGGCGTACTCGGCGCAAAGACGCCCGGTCCAAACCGATACGCATAAGTCGCGTCGCACGCGTTGAGGTCTAGTTCAGTACCTTGACGAATTTCCTTCGACCACTTCCAAAGCGCGAGCGCGTTTGTGAGGCCTTCGACAGTGGCTTGAGAGACGTCTGGATGCATGACGTCGCGGCAGTCGTTTGCGTCCGTCGCAGCGGCATCGATGGGCGCAGAGGCGTCAGGTGACGCAGGCACGCTTGGCGCGCATCCTGAGGCTGCGACGATCAACACCAACAAAGCGAAGCGCATGGGGATGATGGTAATGCATGCCATTTTCGCGCGCCGACTTCGTGGCGGAAATTATTCGCCGCTACCCAAGAGCGACGTTTCACATGTGTCTCACTCCGCATGCAAAAGTTGTGGTGGGTATTGCCTCTCGTTACACCGCTCGCGGCGTCATTCGAGGCACTCGCTTCGCCCACCCAATCAACCCGGCTTGGCGACGAAGCCTTCGAGCGTGCGTCTTTCGAGGAAGCAAACGAACGTTGGGAAGCAGCTGAGCGCGCGACAGAACTTTTTCGTGCAGCAACACTTCGCATAACCCTTGGGCAGTGGAAGGAAGCGGCGCAAGACGTCGCGATTCTTCGGCGTAAGCACTTTCGCAAGGAGCATATCGCGTTGTGGCGCACACTCGCTCTGCACGTAGCCGATCACGCGCTGACGGAAGCCAACATTCAATTTTCGCAACGCTTGCTTGTCGATGCGTCGCGCCTTGCCACGATTGCGTCCGATCTCGACACCACACTTCAAGTTGAAGCGCGACAAGGGCGACTGCTTTTGCGAGCCGGAGATGAGATCAATGCACGTCACAAATATAGGCTCGTACGCCAACTTGCCGAAAACATCAGTGTCGGTGATCGGGGTTGGACACGCGAAACGCGGGATGCAATTTGTGAGGCTTGGTTTTCTCTTGCGGAAGAGAAAAAAAAGACGTGCGTAGCGACGGACAAGTGGCTGCGCATTTCCGTCGAACTCTCGTCGCAACGGACGGCTGACGCGTGGCGCAAGGCAATGCTATTTTTTGCCGACACATTCAGCGAAGAAATACAGAAACGTGTCGAAGCTATCGACCGCGCAAACGCAACATTCGCGCGTGTCGCCGCGATCGCAAGTGGGATCGAAACTGATGCCACGGGAAACGCTTTCGCAACGCTCGGGCATGAATCACTTTCACGAGAATGGGTTGTCATCGCTCTTGAGCGGCGTGGAACGCTCGTGGCCGATCTCTATCGCGATTTGCAGCGCATTAAAGAGCCTTACCAATTTGCTACCTTCCCAAGTTGTCATAGTGCTTGCGACTCGTTCGAATCAGACACTCGCAACCGCGCTCATGAACTGTATGAAGCTTGCGCGACTATGGCGCGCCGTATTCGCGTGATGAATGACTCGGTGGCGACGTGCGAAACTTGGCTTTCTACGTTTGGCCGCACGTCGATCTATCGAGCGCCACTCGAGCTGGCTCCACAGCCTTCGTGGATTGCATCAAGCCCCGAGAAGCCATGGCCACTCACCGCTTCGCGAGTGTTGGCTGATGTGCTCTAGCACCCGTCGCCATAAAGGCGTCGAGCTTCGTCTTGGTAAGCGTTCGGCTTCTCGCAGATGGAATTTTCTCGATCCAACGCAGAAGTTCTCTCGTTCGAAATCGCGCCGGCAACATCAACTCAGGGAGGCTCGTAAACAGTCGCGAGCGTCCGCCCGAAAGATAGGCAAAATCGAACAGAGCTTTTTCAGGACTCGCAAGCTTGATTCCGTTCGCAAGTTCCTCGAAGCCGCCGAAAACTTCGGGCGCCAAATGATGAATTGAAAAGACACCCACACGACTTCGGATGCGTTGGGTTCGCGCGAGCGAGGCCGCATACACGACTTCAGGTATCTGCTCGATCATCCCATGATGATGAAGGGCGGTGTGCATGGACACGTAACTCGGTAGCGGCGCCGTCAGATGTTCGGGCAACAAGAGTAGATCCATCCCATCCTTGATCCACCAGACGCCATGACGAACCAGCGTGACGAGACCTGCACTTGCGAGCCGCGTGAGTGTCTGACTCGCCGCCCCAACCGATTGCTTGAGCAGCGCGGAAGCATCTGAGGTCGTGACGACCGAAACGCCAAGTCGCCGCAGTTGTGCGAACGCCTGATGCGCGTTCACCGCAAGGCCTCCAATCGGTTCACCACGTCGCCTTGAATCGTGTTCCAGAAGCTTCGACCGGAAAAGAGGTCCGCTTGCTCAAGCTCGAGATACGCCACAACCTTCGACGTGTAGTCATCGAACGAAATGCTCAGCGCGTGCTCAATCGCATTCGAAAGCCATCTATTTTTCACGCGTCTTGCAACGAATTTCGCAGCCTCAGGCCGCGCGAACAAAAGGTTGAGATCGAAAATGTCGCGCGCTTGGGGTTCCGCTCTCTCGGCGAGTGCATGAATCTTTTGCACGATGGCCATCTCAATGTCGTAGTGAGTCGCGAGCACGGGCATGAGCCCATAAGGTCGCAACACGTCGCGATCGATCGCCTCGAATTTTGCGCCTTCGATGGCACCTCGGCGCGAGAATTCTACCTTCGTACGGACTATCCCACTGAAGCCGTCGACACGCAGCGCAACCTTCCATCGCTGCGTCGTTTCGGTTTGTTTGGGCGCCGACGTTTCTTCAATCGCAATGCCTTTGCTCTTCAACGGCGCAAGCACGAGCGGGGACTTCAACAAGCGATCGATTTTGTTCTTCAGGGTCTCTCTTGCGATCACAACAACGTCGAGATCCATGTCTTCGGAGTAGCGGACGCTGCCAAAAAAAAAGCGGAGGTTGCAACCACCCTTGAGAGCAATGAGACCTTTGTCGTCTCCCTTCGCAAGGAGCGCGCGGAGAAAAGTAAGGTGGAAGATTTCCACGACCTGCCGCGAGGAAAACGACATCGATTATCAATACGTAAATTAAACGATTACGTCGAATTTACGTATTGATAAATGCCTCAAAGGCTTGCACGTTCAGCTCAAAGTAGAAAGCCTCTCGAACCTTGCGTCGTTCAAAAAGCTCTCTCTGACGCTAGAGCAATACGCGCGTGCGCTCAGTAAACAAGGCATCGCTCAGCGTCGACGAGAAACACCGCCGAATGGCCGCCCGAATCTCCCTCTTGCCCAAACGTCCCCGAGTACTCGATGAGCACGAAATTCGGACCGAGCGACCAGCTTGTTGCATGGGAAGACATGGGTCCCCCCAACTCGGCAACGTGAACCGAACGCGAAGGCTGTTTGCACATCTGAATGGTGAGCGTGTCTTTCACGTTGTCCCACATTCCATCCGGCAACGTCGTGGTCGAGATCTTGCGGCGAGAGAGCGCGATCGTGATCCCGCCAACCGTCGCCTTCGTGGGTCCACCCTCGACACTCAGAATCGACGCGGGTTCGGGCGGAAGACGTTGGTAAGCGCCCTTCGCCACACGTGCTTCGACTGATGCGCGCGCGCGGACATCGAGGAGCAACGGATGATCGTTGAGATCGAGGGATGCCCAATGGGCCACCACAAAGGACGAGGGCGCGGCACCAACGAAGACGAGCTTGTAACTTCCGCCACCTTGAATCGAGCTCTCGCCGACCACGCACAGCGCAGCCCGCTCCACGGTGGAGAAAGCAAAACATCCGTAGGGAAGATCGGCGGGCACCAAGGGCGGCGGCTTGTCTTTCGCTTCGGCGCTCGGAGCCGATGGCAGTTCAGCGGGCGGCAGCGGAGGCATCGCGCGAAGCGTCGAGGATGCGGCAGTGTTCGTGCTCGTTGATGGCAACGGCCGCTGTTGCGGTGTGCACGATGCGAAGCAAAGAACGGACGCGAACGCAACGTAGCGCGGAGTGTTTTGGTTCATCGTGTCTTCATCTGCGACATGCTGTAGGGCTTAGTACCAACGTCTCGAAGTCGCTTGGCTTTGTGTAAAAGTGTACGCTCCCTGAACGAGCGCGTGCTCGTCGCAAGAGGCATGCATGACGTCACACAAACGAGCACAACTTCCTAGCATGACGCTTCTCGCCATCGTCATGGGCTTCTGCGAAGCCGCGTGTCATAAAGCGGCACGCACCGCACAGCATGTGCCCGCCGCGCCCATCCCTTCGAGCACCCCAACTGCATCGCCGCCTTCCCTCACCCACGACACCTCGGCTCCCGACGAGATGTTTGAAATCCGCGACGCCCAAGTTCGCTCTGCTGCAGGCAACTTTGTCGCGCAAGCAGGGCACACAAGTTCGGTGACGGCTGCTGCGTTCTTGAGGGAGACTCGCTTCCTTCTCACGTCGTCATCCGATCAAAGTGTGCGGCTTTGGGATGTCGAAAGCGGCAAGATCGTGCGCACGTTTGCGACCCATGAGGGCAGAGTGAACGCGTTCGCGGTTGCGCAAGACCAGAAACATATTCTCGCCGGCGGCACCAAAGTCACGCTCTGGAACATCGAGGACGGAAAGCACTTGGCGTCATTTCCTGCGGGCGGCGACGTACTCGCGATCGCTTTCGAAGGTGCGGGCAGGGCAACGTGGCAAACCCGATTGCTTTCCCAGCGCCCGGCCAAGGGAGACGGAGGTCCGCTATGGAAGTCGCGATGGGCTTCACACGAGGCCAATCTCGCCGACGGCAGCGTGCGATCGAATCCGCCAATCGAATCCGGCGAATCGGAGGTCCGGAGTACATTTCAACAAATTCTTTCGCCCGATGGCAAACTCGCAATTTTGAGCGGCTTCGAAAACGATACTGCGATCTGGAACGTTGCGCGTGCCGAGCGCTTGCGCCCCATTGACGCTTCGTTCGGGATGTTTTTTCACGGCGATGGACCCCAAACCGCAATCGCTCCGAACGGACGAATCGTCGTGACGGCCCACGACGATAGCGTCTTCAAAGCATGGAACGTGGACTCGGGCGACGTGTCGTCGACGTTCGCGGATCAAAAAAACCTTGCGCATGAATGTGCGACCGACGGTGGCATGCGGGTGACCGGAACTATCGCAATCGCTTCGGACAACCGCACAGTGGCCTCGGGAGACGGTCGGTCGTTTGCGCTTTGGGACGCGACGACGGGAAACCTCGTGCGACGGCTCCAGGGCTGCGGAGGCGCTCGTCGAATCGTATTCTCGCCCAACGGCAATCGCATCATCATGACGGATGCACATGGGCAGCGGCTGCTCATGTGGAACGCACTGACCGGGCGTGTCGTCTCCCGCGCAAATGGACCGATCGGCACGTGCGATACGATCACCTTTTCTGGCGACGGAAAGCGCGTCGCGATTGGATGCTACGACGGCACGATCTACGTGCTCAACGGATTGACCGGTGCTGTGAAAAAGGTGCTTCCGAAGGCTGCTCCCGTAGAAGCCCTCGTGGTGTCTGCACGCGGACACCTTGTCGTGGCTAACGGCAATGCTGTCGACACTTGGGATTTGGCGAAAGTCACACGCATTCGCTCAGCCCGCTTTAAGGAGCCGATTGGTGCACTCGCCGTATCTCGCGACGGCAACACACTTGCCGCCGCTTCGTACGACGGGACGCTTCAAGTCTCCCGACTTGACACGGGCGCGACGCTTCACAAAACGATCATCGAAAATGACTTTGGTGGGATTCACTCGCTTGCGCTCGCGATCTCGCCAGATGCAACACGCATCGCACTTGCCGCCGGCACGATTGGATCGGTGATGGGTGACGAAGTCGTTGGTGAAGGAAAACTCCATGTGTTCGACGCGACCAAGGGGACGCAGATTCGGTCGATGGATACTTCAACCATGCACCCCTTTCCGTGGGCCAATGGCGTTCTGTTCTTCTCTCCAGACGGCAGCACAATTGTGGGCGGGGCGAACGTCCGCAACTTGGCAAGTTGGAATGCTTCAACCGGAGAGGTGCGCGAGAGTCCGCTTCTCGAAGCCACACCGAGCTGCTCTGACGGGACGCAACTAGCGAGCGCCGCAGCGCTGTCTCGCGACGGGCTAGCCATGATTGTCGGTCTCTCTGGCTGCCACGTCGAACTTCGCGATCGCCCTCACAATCGGCGAATCGCCATCCTCCCGCGTTCAGCGTCCGCGACCGCAGCGGCGATTTCACCCGACGGAGAGTGGATCGCGCTTGGGCATGCGTCTGGCGAAGTCACGCTTTGGGAAATCAAAACCAAGCGCCAGCGTTGGACCTTTGAG
Organism: Myxococcales bacterium; assembly: GCA_023248745.1. Classification (GTDB taxonomy): domain Bacteria; phylum Myxococcota_A; class Polyangia; order Polyangiales; family Polyangiaceae; genus JAHFDX01. The sequence goes on from JAHFDZ010000172.1 coordinate 9,086, forward strand.
GGCCACAGCGACGACGTTCGATCGGTCGCGTTCCTTCCCAACGGTCGCGCCATCGCGTCAGGTTCAGAAGACGGCACGGTTCGTCTCTGGAGCGTCGATGGCAGCTACTCCATTGCGTTGCGATCCAACGGTGACCAATGGATCGCCTACGACGACAGCGGCGCTCATCACGGATCGAAGAATGCGGAGGCGCTCGTAGCGCCGTTGATTGCCAAGGCTCTCGTCAATAAAATTGACAAATAATTTCGGCAGTCTGAAACAAGCCCCTCAACGAAACATCGTCCAAATTGTGCCGCCTGCAAACGCAACGCCGATCAGCACAAGTCCCACGAGATCAAACAGAGACAACGCGTGTGGCTCGCTCTGTTCCTTCTCGACCACATGCATGCGTCGCTCGCGCGCGATAAGGAACAACGGAAACGCGAAGCTGATGCCAATGACCATCGCAAGGGCGAAGTAGAGCCACACAAAGCGCATCGAAAGGCGCTTCGCCTCATGAAACATCCAAATGAATGCGGCCAAGCCGAGCATGAAGATGTCGACGGTGATGGACGTCGTCGCGTGGTTCGCAAGGAGCGCCGGCCAGAACGCGAAGAAACCTGCTCCCGGACTGACGCCACTGGCAGCGAAGAACTGAAAGTTCTGACGCCACATCGCCACGAGGGCAAGAATGGCCACCGCAAGATACACGCTACACAACACACGGCGCCTGGTGGACATCCTCAGGGTGTACAGGTGAATCGACGCGGCATCGAAATTTCTGGGCGCGATGTTCAGCGCGTGCGCACGGGGAGAGGGTCAGCCGCTTTCGGTTCGAAGCTTACGTACGGAAAATGAAATTCCTTGTCGGTTACGGGGCCAAGAAGCTTCACGACAAAGGCGCGCTTGTCCTCAGTGAGCCGCAAGATGCGCAGGCGCATCGGTGCGTAGGACAAGCCGTACGCAGAGTTCTCAACCGGAATGATAGCCAGCCATTTCGCGTCGTCGCGCGGATTGTCGACGCGCCAAAGGCCGCCGCCTTCGTCATCCAGCTGCACGCTATCATATCCCATGTCCCGTATGCCGACCCACGACGCGATCTCGGTCCCAACAGCCGCGCCTGGGTTCGACAGAACGTGCGACCAAGCGTCCGTCGCCGCTCGATCGCGCAAGGGTTTCTGTGCGATCAACATGTGCGACGCTGTTTTCCGTTTGCCATCGCGTACCTCGACGCCGTCTAGCGTGGCCTCGAAGGCCCAGCCGTCGGAGCTGAATTTGGAGAGACGAACTTTGTGACACATGCCGTCGTTGACGAGTGTCGCAAGCACGGCGCGTTGCGCGTCGGTCCACGTCGCATCGGCAAAATCGGGCAGCGCTCTGCCGTCACCGTCGCAGCCAGCTGAGCTAAGCGCCACGCCGGCGAGATCCATCCCGACGACTGCCGCCTTGAATTCGCCGTTCGCAGGGTAGGGCGCTACTGCGGGATTGGGCTCGAACGATTCGAGTTCGCCCTTCGTAGAGTCAGTCCATCGCGCGTCAATAAACTCATTCTTCCGAATGACGGCCCGAGCGCACTGGTCTTTCCCTGTCGCATCGATCTTCAGTTTCTTCGGCACTGCAAGCGCGATGGGGCGATCGCCCCTGTGGTCGCACGCGCTGAACGTACAAATCCTCTTCGAGGATGTGCTCTGCGCACATTCGTGAACCCGCAACGTTCGATCATAGGTTTGCAACGTTGATGCCTTTGACACGACACTAGGCTGGCCTTCAAGCTCCGTCGCTCTCACACGCCATATCGCGTCTTCTCCGTCTTTCCCGGACGTGACCCTCACGTCTTCGAGTTTTCCGATGAACGCGAGCTCGGCTCGATCAATGCCAGCCAGCTCTTTTGTCCGCAACTGGGAGGTGTCCACTAGCGCGTTGGGCAAGCCGTTGGGCTGCCAGAGCTTGGATCGCACCTTGGAGGCACGGCCTCGAACACGCACACGTTTGCCACGTGAGCGTGGCCAATCGAGAGCCGCGTGGAGCATACTCGTATAGTCAATTGTATTGACTTGACTGTGCACTGGCGAAGGAGGAGATGCCGGAAGGTCGAGATCAACCGTCACCGTATTTTTCAGAGGGTCAACGCTCCGCACGACTCCCGCCACCCTTTGGCAGTCTTCACCGAGGGATCGCAACCCGGCACGTGCGGCAGCAGTGAGTCGAATTTGAACGCTCGTAGTTACGCTTTCTATGCACGAACGAAGCGCGAGGACTTCAGGCGTGAGTCTCTTTAGTTCTAGTGGGATTGAGAACTTCACACCTTCTTCCGCCCGCACCGCTAGCTCGGCCATCGACTGAATCACACCGTCTGGGGGTGGCGCGACAGATTGGCCATCGACTTCAACCACCTCAACCTCGTATGCTTCAGTTACCACCGACGCGCCGATGACCTTTGCCCTTACGCGAAGGCAATCGGACTCCGCATCGCCAAAGATACGAGCGCCCGTGACCCTGAACATGACGCTAGGGGCCTGCCAAGTATGGGGACAGGGGAAGAGGAAGGCAGGAGCAAATTCGTCGAGCCCTTTCGAATCGTCTTGCGTCCACCTCAACTGAAAGTCAAATGTCTCGCCTACTGCATTCGGCAAAAGGCCCGCTTCGATAAAAGCGGATGCCGGCGATGCGACGCTGGCGTCCGCAGGCGCAGCTTCGGCGCCCACCAACTCGGCGTCCACAAGGGCTGTTGCTTCGACTCCCTTGTCGTTCCTTTTATAGAATTGATCGGCGACACGAACGGTGACCGACGTGCATCGTTCGTCGAGCGTGGCCATCAGCACGTTGCGCCCCAGATCACGCTTTTCTGTAGGCACGAAGATGTGAATGCTCTTGCCGCCGTCATGACAGGGCTCCCCGAAGATGACCCCGCTCAGCGGGATATGCGGAACCTGGATCGAAAGCTCGGCAAGCTTTCCGATCGCG
>JAHFDZ010000172.1:12038-13543 GCA_023248745.1 Myxococcales bacterium
AATTTCTACGTGGGTAATCGCCTTCACGGTCGGCGATGGCGCGCATGCGCAGGCAACAAGAAACATTGCGCGTGGTGCGAAGAAAAAAGGACGAAGCCGACTTTGCATGACTCTGTGTCTATTCGATCTTCGAACGCCCCGATCGATCGAAAAACGCGGCCGCTACTCACATGCAAAGTGGGACTTAGCGTCACTTGTGCTGGGCGCTTCGTTCTTGAACGATCGCTGCGTGGCTCATAGTCAACTATATTGACTTATAATGGCCTTCTTTACAGGCCTTCCGACCCGGGCACACGAACGCCCAAATGCGCAACGCTGCGCGCTTGCATCTGCTCGGCAACGTCACACCGCTTCATGCGTTGCCTTGACGCGCCCTCCCGCCATGCGATCGACGGTGATGCTCTGCTTACGCAAATGTCATCGCTCGCACGTGAATCGAACCGCGATGTCGTCGTCAGTCCTTGGATGCGAAGTTGCCTTTTCGTTCTTTTCCTCATGACCGGCTGCGAGCCGACTCCACCCCCTGCAAACCCTACAGCACCATCTGCACAGAAGCCGTTGCCCGCGATCGCAACGATGGCGCCTGCGGCCTCCATCGCAGCCGCGGTCACTCCCAGCGTGGCGCAATTAAGCACCCTTCAATCAAAGATGATCGCTCCGTGTCTTGCTCTCGGAAACGATCCGAAGCCGTGCGAACTCTCGGCGATTGCCTTGGCTCCTGATGGTCGAATTTTCGTGGGCGGCGGCGCTTACCTCGCCGTTGAGTTTGGCGGCAAAAAGTACGCAAAGCGCGCCTACGAACAACTCGTACTGGGTGCGTTTGATCCTGACGGCAAGCCACTGTGGTCAAAAGCCATGGGAGTCCAGTGGCACAACAAGGTTGATACGCTCAACGTGATCAACGAAAAGCTCGTCGTCACGGGTGTTCACGCCAATGGCTTTGGACACAAGCTTCCCGACTTGAAGCGACCCCCGGGACATGAGTTTGAGGCCGAAACCAGCTTCGTCGCGGTATATCAACTCGACGGAACGCTGCTGTGGATCAAAAACCTAGCGGCGATCGTCACCGGAAAGGACGCCGCCGGCTTCCATCCGCGCACAGATCCCCGGCCAGCTAAGGCGAATGATGGCATGTGGATGATGGTCGGTACTGACGATGCTCGGCGCGTTGTTCACATCGATCTAACCGGCCACATGAGTTCGAGCCATCCGGTCAACCGCGCGAAGCTCGGCGACGTTGCGATCAACGGCGAGGGTAAAATCGTCACTCTTGACACCGACGTCGCGCGACGCGCGCAAGTCCTCACTACGTTTGACGAAAACGGTGCTGCTCGAGACCTCGTATTGAGTGTACCCATCGCATCGCGTGCAGAGCGGATATTTTTCGCGGACGATGGAACGATTCACCTCATCTTTGGCGAGACTTCGCAGATGGGAATGGCCTACCGATACATTCAAATCAACGCGGAGGGACGCACAACGGTAGATAGCGAAATTGCCGCAGC
>JAHFDZ010000173.1 GCA_023248745.1 Myxococcales bacterium
CCACTCGAAGCGGCGATCGACGCAAAAGCCGACGCACCGCTCAGTCCGAGCGCGAAGTGTCCGGTTGACGACATGACGAAGCTCTACTCGGGATCGTTGCCAACCAATCCATATGCCGATCAGCCGAATGCGAGTGCTTGCGTGTCGCAAGCCCATGACGCGATCATCGTGCTTGGCTGCCCGTCCAATAGCGATGGATCGGCGGCAACTTGTCAAACCAAACGTGCGGATGCCGCAGTCTTGCTTTCGCGCGAAGGTTACGCAGATCGCTTCATTGTCTCGGGTGGCGCGGCGCACAATAAGTACGTCGAGGCCGATGCGTTAGCGAAGCTGTTGATGGATCGCGGCGTTCCTACGGACCACATTTTGAAAGATGTGCTCGCTGAGCATACAGACGAAAATCTTTACTACAGCGCGGGCATCATGCGGGCGCAGGGCTTTACGACCGCAATCGTGGTATCCGACGATCCGGGCCACTTGATCATGACGGGGGTTTGCGACGCGAACTGTTGCGTCAACCTTGGACGGCTTACCGTGTTTGATTTTCGTACCGGTACGACGACCACCATTGCCGGTCACTACGTGCTCTACCCAAACGCGAGCACCGTGTCGCAGAGCGAGTGCAAACAGATCGAGCAATCGCTCAAGTTCATGTGCACCAATATGTCGTCGCGAAAGGCATGTGCGGCCGACTTCAAATTGCCAAAGTAACTACGCCAGTTTCAATTCGATGTTGGTCAAGTTGTACATTGCGCCGTCGCATCCTTTACCGGGCCACGCTTCGAGATCGCGCGAGCCAATCGCAATGCGCGCGAGCAAGTAGCGCGTAAACGCTGCGTCGTACGCAAAGGGGGCGGGCGCGCCGCTCGTGCGAAATACGCGCAACGTGTGCCCGCGGGGTTCGAGCATGGATCGGATGCCTTGCTCAATCACTCGTGACGACAACACATCAGGCAAAAGAAGCACTGCGTCGGACTTTGGCGCATCGAAAATCGCTTGAAAGCCGCCGTGAGCAAACCCGATTGCGTCCCAAGAGGGCACAGGTTGCCCAAGCGCTTCGTTGGCTTTCCAGGCGAGCGCTGAGGCAATGCCGGCATCGCGTCCAAGGGAGAGAACGAGGCAAGGCACATCATCAACTTCATTGACAGACTGGGATGATTCGTAAGAAGACGCGATTGCTTCAAGTGGAAGTGACGGCAGGCCGCACGCCTGCAGCAAGCTCGACACGCCCGTTGTCGCCATGAGCGCTGGTCCCAGCGGTCGAAAAAGAAGATTCCGCTCGATGGGCGTTGCGATTGTGAGCAAAGTGAACGACGAGAGTGTGATGCCGAGCTCGGACAGTCGCGCGCGACATTGCGTATCGTCAAGCGCACTGACGATCACGACTTGGCGATAGCGTGTCCATTCGCGCAGGCAAACAGCGACGTTGTTCGATAGGTACTGCGAAAAGAGTACAAGTGTGTCGCCTGCCGGCGCGTCGGTGATGAAACGACTCAGTGGAACGAACTCGCAAGACAAGCCCTCGTCGCGCATGGACCATTCGAGCACGCGTGCGGGCCACTCTGATGTGCCGAGTCCCGTTACGACACAAGCGCCTAGCGGCGCAATGCGCGGGGTCTTGGCATGTGCGAATTCACGAATGCGGGCCGGCAGCGTTTGCCACGACGCACTAACTCTCGCAGACGTGATGTTTGGACCGGCTGTCATGGGCTCTTCGGCGGACTGTCGTGCTTATGCTGACTCATCTCCTTGAAATAGGAAACGAGTGCATCGAGGTCGGCATCGGACAAGTGAAGATGCGCTGGCATGTTGCCATAGCGGAACGTGAGCGGATTGCGAACGTAGGCTTTGATTTGTTCGGCTTCACGGTATTCGCTGATGCTCTTTGGAACGTTGAGATCGGGGCCGACGCGACCTCCTTCGCGGTTGATGGCATGGCAACGAATGCACGTATCTTTGAAAAGGGCGAAGCCGCGCGCAACCGGGACGGAAGCATCTTTGGGTGGCGCGACGTGCGGATACACCTTTTCGAACGCGGTGATTTCAATGGCGGCCAATTGCCACGGTCGCGGGTACATTTCGAGGTTGCCTTGGTGCGGTTCTTTCCACACGAGGTAGAACGGGGCCGGGTTCGCACGTTGCGATCCGATGGGCTCCCACGCGGGGGCATCGACGTCTTCGAATGCGATATACGCGCCGGGTTCAAGGAGCCGCTCACCCGAGATAGGGACCTCGTATCCATCCTTGGCGCGCATGACGAAGTAGGACCTGCGCAGAGAATCGAGCGGTAGGTTCATCGCCTTGACGAGAACCTTGCCCAATTCGTAACCGCGAAAGTGTTTTTTGCGCAGGTAGTAAGGGTCGAAGCCCTCGACGTCGGTCGCGCCCGCCGCTTCCATCATCGCCGTGCGCGTCATCGAGCGTGAAGCGTCGTTGCGAAAGACGATTGCGTCGTCCTTTCTGGGCGTTGCGCTTCGAGAACAACCCACGAGCGCGAGCGCAATGGCGACGCGTCTCAAGTGGCGTGCTCGGCTGTGTGAAGAGATTTGGGAAGCGCAAGCCACGCAAACCACAGGAACGCGCCGTAGTAGAAAAAGTCGGGCACAATCCGCAGCAGCCAACCGAGCTCGTGCCCGCGGATGATGCGAATGTCCGCAATCGCCCAGGCGACGTACTGCACCATCTCGAAGCCGGTGAGCAAATAGAGATAGGCGAGTGCGTCTGGTTCGAGCGTCCGACCGCGCATCGGAATGACCACGAAGCGCATGAGAAGCGCGAGGCACGCGAAGCTTGCCTCGTAGACGAGATAGAGCACGCGCCCGTTGACGGACGAGATGGGTGCTGTTGCGAGTGGAATGAGGAGGGCAAACGCCAACGCCCGCAACACGACCCCAGTCGTGAGCCGTTTCGCCAAGACGTACTCAACGATCAGGAAGTAGCGAAAGTCACCCAGGACGACGAACGCAATAGAGAGTCCTGTGGTGATCTTTGCCGTCGACGGCACCGGCGTCCACGCGCCGGTGATGAGCGCATCGATCGCAATCTCGAGTGCGAAAAGCCCGAAAAATCCTGTGAAAAAGGGGAGGCGTAGATCACGCCGCTTGGCGAGAAAAGCGATCACGAAAAAGGCACACGAGACCCAGCACACGAAGGGGAAATGCCAGGGACTGTAGTAAAGCGCCTTCATAGTCAACCATCGGAATCGTCTAGACTTTTTCTACGCGTGCTGTGCCGAGCAATCCGGCGGGCCTTGCGAGAAGGACGAGGACAAGCACGACGAACACAAGCACGTCGACGCCTCCGGAATAGGAAGTGAGCTTGACCATTTCGCCGATGACGCCGATGAGCAAACCACCGAGCATCGCGCCCGGAATGTTGCCGATACCGCCGAGCACTGCAGCAACGAACGCTTGCGTGCCGATCTTGAAGCCCATCGTTGGATAGGCCTGTGATTGATCGAGACAATAGAGCACGGCGCCAACCGCAGCGAGAGAAGAGCCGAGTGCGAACGTCATCGCGATCGTGCGCGAGGTTCGAACACCCATCAGTCGTGCCGCTTCTTCATTCGTTGAGAGTGCGCGCATCGCCTTGCCGAACCACGTTTTCTTTACGACGAGTTCGAGGAAAATCATCATTGCAACGGCGACGACGAAAATGATGGGCCGCGTATTCTGAAACAATTGCGGGTACGGGCGATAGCGCGCCGTAAAGAGCAGCTGCGCAAGGTTTTGCAGCAACACCGAGACCGCTAGCGCAGTAACGAGTGGCGTGACGCGCGCGAGTTTACTTCCGCGTGTGCGTGCACGAATGGGTCTGTACGCCACACGCTCAATGGTGATGCCCATGAGCGAGCACGCAAACATCGCAACGATGGTTCCGGCGGCTGCGGCGAGTAGCGGATGGGCCGCGCCGCCTACCGCCGTGATCACGAAGAGCCCAACATACGCGGCCATCATGAACACTTCGCTGTGGGCGAAATTGATCATCTTGAGCACGCCAAACACCATCGTGTAGCCCAGCGCGACGAGCGCGACCATGCTGCCTTGGGCGAGCCCCGTTATCAGTGCGTCGAAAATCCTCAAGATGATGTCAACTTGGTGAACTAGTTCAGTTTGTATTCGGTGGAGTAGGTGAACGCTCCCCCGGTGATCTTCACAACAACGACGGGCTTGTTTGCGTTGCGATCTTTGTCGATCGTCAAGATGCCGGTCGCGCCCTTGAAGTCTTTCGTTTGGGTGAGCGCGACGCGAATCGCCTCGGGTGTGCCGTCGGAAGCGCGTGAGACGGCGTCAAAGAGCATGCGCGCGGCGTCGTAGCCTTGGGCGGCGAGACCGTTCGGTGCTTCGGTGTTCTTGGCTTTGAACGCAGTCATAAAGGCCTTGCTGTGTTCCCAAGGCACGTCAGGCGCGTAGTGGTTGGTGAAGTAGGCGCCTTCGAGTTCGGCAGCGGCTCCCTTGAGAAGATCGGCCGATTCCCAGCCGTCGCCACCGACAAAAGATGCGCCGCTTAGGCCAAGCTGCTTTGCCTGGCGCGCAACGGTGACCATCTGCGTGTAGTAGACAGGGGCAAAAATGATCTCGGGATTGCCTGCTTTGAGCTCGTTCAGGTAGGTCGTAAAGTTAGTTTCCTTGCTCGGAAACCCTTTGCTGGCGACGATCTTGCCGCCGGCTTTGACGAAGTGTTCGCGGAACGTGTCTGCGAGGCCGGACGAGTAAGGGTCTTGGGCATTAAAGAGGAGCCCGACGTTCGTCTTGCCGAGCTTCTCTCTTACGAACCGCGCGGCGACTTCGCCTTGTTGAGCGTCGGTGAAGCAGCTTCGAAAGACGTATTCGCGACCCGTGGTGATGTCGACGGCGGTGGAAGACGGCGTAACGAGCGGGACCTTGCTCGAATTCGCAACGAGTCCGCCGGCCTTGGTGCGGCTTGATGCAACTTCACCAAGAATGGCGACCGCCTTGTCGCGATCGATGAGCTGTCGAACCTTTTGGGTTGCCTCGGTCGCGTTGGATTTGTCGTCCTCGTAGATCACTTTGACCTTCTTGCCCTTGATGCCACCGGCCGCATTGGCTTGCTCAACGGCGAGCTCGATTCCCTTTTTGGTATCGAGACCAAAGGTCGAGTCTTCTCCGGTGAGCGACAAGAAGGCGCCCACCACGATTTCGTCGTCGGACTTTTTGTTGCAGGCGCTGACTCCCAAATTGGCAAGCACAACGAGCGACGATAGGGCGAGCACTGAACGACGGGTCAGCATATGGCGATACCTCCGAGGGCACCGTTCATAACACGGTTTGTCCTGGACTCATCGGCTCGCAGAACGCAAAAAACCTCGTCCGTTCGTCAACTAAATTGACGGTGGACGAGGCATTTAGGCTTTGACGCCTGCGTCGTTCGCGTGACGTTACTTCTTCTTCGCTTCTTCTTCGCGATGCTTCTTGATGAGCTCTTCGCTGATCGAAGCTGGCGTCGGCGCGTACTTTGCGAATTCCATGGTGAACTCGGCCTTGCCTTGCGTCGACGAACGAATCGCTGTCGAGAAGCCAAACATCTCGGCGAGCGGAACTTCGGCTTCGACGTGCGCAAAGCCTTCGCCCTCGGACGTTCCGATGATGATGCCACGGCGTTGCATGAGCAGACCCGTCATGCCGCCTTGGTATTCGGTCGGGCCTTCGCAAGCGACCTTCATGATCGGCTCGAGAATTTGAGGTCCGGCTTTTCCGTAGGTCTCGCGCCACGCGCCACGTGCGGCTTCTTGGAACGCGATGTCGCTTGAGTCGACGGGGTGGTAGCCACCGTCGTCGAGGGTGACCGCAACATTGACGACCGGTGCGCCGATGAGCAAACCCTTTGGCAACATCGACTGGAAGCCCTTGTCGACCGCAGGGATGAACTCGCGTGGAATGATGCCGCCAGAGATCTCGTCGTTGAAGAGGTACTTCTCGGGCGAAGGTTCCATGAACCCACCGATTTTGCCGTACTGACCCGAACCGCCCGTTTGCTTCTTGTGAACATAGGCATAGTTGGTCTTCTTGGTGATCGTCTCGCGATACGCGACGCGGGGTGGGCTCGTGATGACTTCTGCGCCGTACTCGCGCTTCATGCGTTCGACGTAAACGTCGAGGTGAAGTTCACCCATGCCCGCGATGATGGTCTCGCCGGTCTCGGGATCGGCGCTCACGCGGAAGGTAGGGTCCTCTTTTGTAAAGCGACGAAGCGCCTTCGACATGTTGGTCTGCGCCTTGTTGTCTTTTGGCGTGACCGTGAGCGAGATGACCGAGTCGGGAACGAACATCGACGTCATTGCATAGTTGAGCTTGCCGTCGGTGAAGGTGTCGCCCGAGTTGCAGTCGATGCCGAACATCGCGACGATGTCTCCGGGCGAGCTCTGCTCGATGTCTTCCATCTCGTCGGAGTGCATGCGCACGAGACGGCCTGCCTTGTGGCGTTTGCCGGTGCGGGTGTTGGTGACTTCCATGCCCTTGATGAGCTTGCCTTGGTAGACGCGCACGTACGAGAGCTGACCGAAGCGACCGTCTTCGAGCTTGAACGCCAATGCGATAAGCGGATCGTTTTCGCTGCTCGTGAGCATGACGCGCTCTTCGTCCTTGTCGAGATTCACGGCGGCGTTCTCAACGTCGGCGGGGTGTGGCAAGTACGAATTTACGCCGTCGAGCAAAAGCTGAACGCCTTTGTTCTTGTAGGCTGAACCCATCATCACGGGCGCAATCTTGAGGGCAATTGTGCCCGTTCGAATGGCTGCGCGAATGAGGTCGGACGTGACTTTCTCTTCGAGCATCGCCTCGGCGAGCGTGTCGTCGAAGAGCGAGAGCTGATCGAGCATCTCGGCGCGGTATTTCTCGGCGTCGCCCTTGAGATCGGCAGGCACTTCGCCGACCGCAATCTCTTCGCCGTTTGGACCCGAGAATCGGTACGACTTCATGTCGATGAGGTCGACGACGCCTTCGAGCTTGTCTTCAAGACCGATCGGAATTTGAAGAAGAACCGGGTTCAGATTGAGCTTTTCGCGAAGCTGATCTTTGACGCGGATTGGGTTTGCGCCCGCACGGTCAAGTTTGTTGACGAATGCGATGCGCGGAACGCTGTAGCGACGCATCTGACGATCAACGGTGAGCGATTGCGACTGCACGCCGGCAACGCCGCAGAGCACGAGAATCGCACCGTCGAGTACGCGCAGCGCGCGTTCAACTTCGATCGTGAAGTCGACGTGGCCGGGAGTGTCGATGATGTTAATATGGTTGCCCTTCCACGAGCAGTGCGTCGCGGCCGACTGAATGGTGATGCCGCGTTCGCGCTCGAGGTCCATCGAGTCCATTTTGGCGCCGACGCCGTCTTTGCCCTTCACGTCGTGAATCGCGTGAATACGCTTGGTGTAAAAGAGAATGCGCTCGGTCAGCGTGGTCTTGCCCGAGTCGATGTGGGCGCTGATGCCGATGTTGCGAATTTTCTGAAGTTCACTCATGTGCGAAGGCTCTCCTGCCGTGCAACCGTAACCCGGTTGGGCGCGCGCGAAGTAAGCGGAATTGGCTCTGGCGGCCAGGAAATACGTTCTTGAACGTTGTTTTTGCTGCGTTTTCTGCGAGAAGGCTCGATTTGTCCTACCCCGCTCTCAGGTTGACCCTCGGAAGGCCGCTCACCTTACTTAGGAGCATCACCTACAGTCTCATGGGGAGTCCTTTTTGAAGTACTTGTTCGCTTTGCTTTCGGTGGTCGCGGTCGGCTGCATCGCTGTACCGGATGACCCTGCGCTCGGCGTCCAGCCGGTCGATGACGCCAATGCGCGCTCGGCTGTGCCCGAAGGGACTTCGCAAGCAGGACTCGACGGTGGCTCATCCGTGGCGGATGACGCTGCGAAGATAGGGGACGCGGCGGCTTTCGATGCGGGCGTTGGCAATGAAGCCGGCCCGAGCACCGAAGCGGGTCCGCCCATCGACCCATGCGCCTTTGCCAATGGCGGCTGCGGCAATTTGAGTGAAGCGACTTGCACCAACAATGGCGGAAAGGCGACGTGCGCGAAGGTCACAGAGATCGTACTTCCGCGCGCGCGCGTCACAGGCGCGGTGACGGGACTTAGCGGTGGTGCGAAGGTTTCGGTCACGCTGGCGAATGACGGCTATATCGCCACACAGTCAGTTACGAATGGCCAGGCCTACCTTTTCGACAAGGTGCCTGACGGTAGCTACTACCTCAAGTTCTACGCGCCAGGTCACGCGACGCCGGAGACCAAGAAGATTCGCGTTGCGGCGAATGCGACGCCTTGGGACGAGTTGGTTTTTGCAAGCAGCACCGCAAAGCTGAGTGCTGACACCTTTGCGTACCACTGGGAGCAAGACGTTTCACGCTCGGGCTACGAGCAGAGTGCCTACGTTAATGCACCACCTTCAATTACATTTCTGAATCAGCCCGTCACGGTTCCCGATCTCGCATCGGCCGATACGCTGCTTCACGACTACAACGTCATCCTCAGCGACGAGGGCACGCCTTGGACGCAAGAGGCGAGCTATCGGCTTCTCGAAACGATGCGGAGCATTCCGCAAACCAAGCGCGACAGTGCTTCCGTGCAGACGCTCAAGGCGTCGAAGTGGGTGCTCTCCGCGTCGCAAATCACGAACGACATTGCCGTTGTCAACAACGCGAGCGGTGACGCCGTCACGCTCTCGGAAGCGGCGCTCACCTACGCAACGCCGCGCCTCGTGTTGCTCGATGGTGTGAAGGGCAATTTCTTTTCGAAGCGGCTGCACCATGCTCTTGTTCGCTACGTCACTCAAAATGGCGAATCGCTCGCGGCGGCGGAGAAGATTCTCAAGGAGCGCTTCGGCTGCAGCACGGTCATCCCGAATTACACAACGCTCACCAGTGCGACGACGACTGAAGCGGCGGGGAGCTTTCAGCCCTTTCACGGTAGCGAGCTCGTTGAGCTGATCACCATGTTTGAGGAGATGCCAAACGGGTACCACGTCGTGTCCGGCCTCTCATATCTCGCACGTCGCAAAGACGGCATGAAGCACCCGCTCTATGACGCGCCGGCTGTGGCGTGGCCTTCGAGTGGCTACATCGAGTTTCTCGACGCTGCATTTAGCGGCAATTCTGATCACATGCATCGCCTCATCCTTCACGAAAAGTCGCACTTCCTGTGGGCGAACGTGTTCTCGGCGAAACTTCGTGCGGACTGGATCGCGGTGGGTGGCTGGACGCCAAACGTCAATGATCCTGACGGATGGTCGACGACGAAGACGACCGAATTTGTCACGGCTTACGCGCACAAAAAGAATCCCGACGAGGACATGGCCGAGTCACTCTCGTACTTCGTGCTCAACCCCGACGCGTTGCGTTCGCGATCGCTTCCGAAGTTTGAGTTCGTGCGCGATCGCGTGATGCAAGGCGATCGCTACATTTCAAAAATTCCCACGGCGCTTTCGTTCGAAGTGCTGAACCTCTTTCCGGACTATGACTTTCCCGGAAAGATAAAGAGAGTTGACGTTACGGCGACAGGGAAATCCGACCAAGACAAGGTCGTTGCGGTCGAGATTGAGCTCAACGTTGTGAACAACGTCTTTGCTGGCGCAAAGAACGCCAACCTTCGCCTCTTCAGTGAGATTGGCTCGTTCGTTGATCTTTGGCTCTACCCAACGAACGCGTCGGGTTCCATTCTTCGTGGTGAGGCGACATTCAGCAAGTACGCGAAAGCGGGCCTGTGGAAGACGGATCAAATTGTCGTTACCGATGCTGTCGGCAATCAGCGCTTTGAAGGCATGAATGACTTCGGGTTTCGTCTCGCGATCAACAATCCGCTCGAAGACGTAACGGCGCCGAAGTACGTGCCAGGTACGCTCACGCTAACGCGCGCCGATGAAACGTACACGGAGGCTGGCAGTTCGTACCCTGTGCAGCGTGTTTCTGTGAGCTTCAAAGTTGATGAAGACAAGTCGATGCCGTCCTGGCAATCAGTTTACGCAACGCTGTCGAATCCTTCGGTGCCGGCCATGTATGCGCTTGAGGGATGGGGTTCGTACGACGCAGTGACTCAGCGCGGAACCGTCGATTTTCTGCTCACCAATTTTGTTTCGTCTGGCTCCTACGGCGTTCCGTCGGTGATCATGGTCGACTCTGCGGGCAATCGGCGGACGCAATTTTTCTCGGCGTCGCCGCAGCACGAACCGCTCGTTTCAATTCCGGTGACCACCACCCTTGCCGATACGACGGGGCCGGAGGTCTGCCTCAACGACAATATCGGGCAAGGGCTTCACGCAATACGCGTTGCCGCCAGTCCGACGAAACCGAACGCGCCCGATGGCGAAACGTTAGTCAAGATTCAGTACCAAGTGCGTGACGATCGCGCGGGCCTCGGCGTTGTGAGTTATCGACTTCTCGATCCGCAGGGCATCTCGCACTTTCAGTACCACTACCACCCGAACTTTTACTCGGTGTTCTTCCAGGGCGATCCCACTGCATGGACCGAGTACGAGATCAACGTGGTCCTGCCGGTCGGATCGGCGCCGGGTACATGGGGCCTGCAAGAGCTGTCGTTGCGCGATAAGGCGTACAATCAGCGGTATTACAACTTCGTTGAGACCGTCCGATTCAGCGTGACGCAGTAGAGAAGCGATTACGCTTTGTGGGTGCGGCGCTGTAACGTTATCGAGCGCCGAGCGTAGCTATTCGGGAGAGGTCCATCATGAAAAGACACCCCCACCTGCTGCATTTCTTCGGATTTCTTCTGGGTTGTATCCTCGCGATTGGATGTCGCTCTCGCGCCTCGACCGTGTCAAACGCTAGCGTGAAGGAGCATGTGGTTATGACGCATCGCAAATACGAAAAACCCTCCGACGACGAATTGCGCAAGCGCCTCACACCGATGCAATACGAGGTCACGCAACGCGCCGGAACCGAGCCGCCATTTCGTAACTCGTTTTGGGACAATCACGAAGCGGGCTTGTACGTCGACATTGCGACCGGCGAGCCACTCTTCAGCTCGCGCGACAAGTTTGATTCCGGAACGGGCTGGCCAAGCTTTGCAAAACCGATCGATGCGTCGCGTGTAAATAGCATTACCGATTCAACGCTCGGAATGACCCGCACAGAAGTGCGCTCGCGCGACGGCAACTCGCACCTTGGTCACGTGTTCGACGACGGACCCCAGCCCACGGGGATGCGCTACTGCATTAACTCCGCGTCGCTGCGTTTCATCCCCGCCAAGGACCTCGCTTCGCAAGGTTATGGCGAATGGGCAAGCGTCATCGCAACCGGCAAATTGCCTCCGGCTACGAGCAACTCATGCGCGCTTCCTCCGCCTCCGCGCGAAGGAGAGACGGCAGTCAAAGGTTGCGCCACGACGCTCGAGACCGCGGTTCTTGCGGGCGGATGTTTTTGGGGGATGGAAGACTTGTTGCGCGCGATTCCCGGCGTGCTCGAAACAGAGGTTGGGTACACGGGCGGAATTGTGACCAATCCAGGTTACGAAATCGTGAAGACCGGAAAAACAGGCCACGCCGAATCGGTTCGCATTGTCTTTGATCCGAAGAAGCTCACGTTCGAAACGTTGCTCGAGAATTTCTTCTTCAAGATGCACGACCCGACGACGAAGAATCGACAAGGCAACGACATCGGTACCCAATACCGTTCCGCGATATTCGTCACTTCTCCTGAGCAGAAACGCGTGGCCGAATTGGTGAAGGCGCGCATCGATGCGAGCGGCAAGTGGAAGGCGCCTCTGGTCACCGAGATTGTGGATGCGGGACCGTTTACGAAAGCCGAGGACTATCACCAGCAATACTTGGTGAAGAATCCGGGCGGGTACACGTGCCACTTCATGCGGGAGTGAGAAGTCGCGGCGACAGACCCTTGGTGATAAGATTTGAGTCGTATGACCGCGGCACGAACGCTCGCAACCTATGAGGATCTGTTCAATCTGCCCGCCAATGTGGTTGGGCAGATTGTGTTCGGAACGCTGCACGCGCATCCGCGACCGGCGGTGGCCCATGCCATCGCGACATCGGCCATCGGCGAAGAACTCGGACCTCCGTTCAAGCGAGGCAAGGGTGGTCCAGGCGGGTGGATCATTTTGGATGAACCCGAGTCGCATCTCGGCACCGACGTGCTGGTGCCCGACCTTGCAGGTTGGCGCCGAGCCCGACTCCCCGAAGCACCGCGAACGGCGTTTTTGTCGCTCGCCCCTGATTGGGCCTGTGAGGTTCTCTCGCCCTCAACAAGCTCGCTCGATCGCGGCGACAAATTGAAGGTCTATGCGCGCGAAAATGTACCGCACGTTTGGCTCGTGGATCCTGCCGCAATGACACTCGAAGTGCTGATGCTCGACGGGCCGACGTATCGGATAGCGGACGTGTTTTCAAACAGCGCGAAAGTGAGAGCCGCACCGTTTGATGCGATCGAACTCGACCTTTCGATTTTGTGGACGGGGTAGTTTAGAAGTTCGAGTATCGCTGCTCGCCTTTGCGCAAGGCGGTCTGATTTTCCCGCGCATCAGACCAAGAGAAATCAATTCTATCAAGTTGGTATCATGAGAAATACCATCTTATCGATGGTGTACACTTCTCACGCAAAACTTCACCTTCTGGGCGGTGAGTTTCGGAAAAGCAGCGCGCATGCGAAGAAAGGCGCTCAGCCTCACGTTGGAGCAAGTCGCCGAGAAGGCTGAACTGAGCCCCAATTATTTGGGGCGCGTTGAGAACGAACAAGTTGCGCCGTCCCTCCCAGTCGCGGTGCAACTATCGAAGGCGCTTGGCCTTCCGATCAGTGCGCTCGTTGGCGACGAAGGGATGCTCCGCGATTCGGGCGCACGAAGCAGCCGAGCGATTGAACTGCAGTCGTTGCTCGGTCGCCTCGCAGATGAACAGCGAGACGCCGTGCTCGTCATTGCACGCGCGCTTGCCGCGAAGACTCGGAAGAAGAAGTAGCCTTCTGCGTGGGCACATAAGAAGAGTGTTTGATGGCAACTCGATCGAGTTGTTGACTATCGCTGCCCGCTGCCCGCTACTCCTCTGCCTCCGTACCCCCAATCACCGGCATCCCCTCTCCCCGCTGCGTCGGCCCCTGCTTCTGATACGGCACTCCCCGCATCCGCTGCGTGACCTGCGTCGCTCGCCACGCGAAGTACGCCCGATTAAAATCCATCATGTTCTTCCCATCGAAGTAGGGGTTTTTCAACCCACCCAACGCGACGAGCGCAAGCACCTGCTCCGCAACGCTCACCGGGCAACCTTCGATGCGGACGTGTGAACCACGCGATGTGCCGAGCTTCGTGCTCACTGACAACATCTTTGCAAAGATGTCGTCGTGCTTCGCATGGTGCGGATCCTTAGTTGCGCGATCCTTGTAGACCGAACGGATTTGGACAAGTTCGTTTCCTATCTTGCCCTTCCACTCGGCGCAGTCGCCAATGAAGACGACCTTCTCGCCGGGCTTCGCGTCGATGTCGCCCTGGTAGTTGCCAAATACGACGTGCATGCGCGGCATCTTCGCGTCGCACTCTTTGTCGAAGAGTCGTAAAATTTCGATCGCT
>JAHFDZ010000174.1 GCA_023248745.1 Myxococcales bacterium
GCACTGGCATTCTGCGCGACCACATCCCCGTCGGTGATGGCCGTCGTGACGGTTACGTTTGGTCTCGCAAGCTCGCCATTCCTGTTGACGAGTGAAGCGCGACTCGGCCAAGGGTTAGTCGCGGCGTTTCGCGCGTGCTAACCCGGGCGGCATGCAGCCCCCCAATTGGTATGCGCCTCCACGCACGGATGTTGCGCCCAACGAACTCGCAAGCGATCTGTGGCGCGCTCCACTCGAACCGGGCACCTTTGGCATCCGCGGGACGGCCCAGGTCATCGACACGGTGATCGGCCTCATCGTTGCGTTTGTGGCCGGTGCAGCAGGCGGCTTCGTCGTCGGCGTCCTTGCGGCAGCAGGCATTGTGCCGCCAGGCTGGGAGAGCCGACTTGAGCACGCGGGTGCCGGCACCTTCCTCATGGGGCTCTTCGCGTCGCTGTTCTATCACGCCGTCGCCGAGAGTTTGGGCGGCGCCACCTTGGGCAAAGTGATCTGCGGGCTGCGCGTGCTCACTGACCGCCGAGAGCCATGCACGTTGCCCAAAGCGATCGGTCGAAATCTCGCGTACTATATCGATTCGCTTTTCTTCGGAATGGTCGCGTGGAGCGCGATGTCGAATTCCCCTCAAAGGCAACGCTATGGGGACCGCTGGGCGGGAACGATCGTCGTCTACAAGCGCTCCGCAGGCCAAATCCCCATGCGTAACCCCGCGCTGGGAATCACGATTGCGTTTGCGGGATACATCGCGATTCACGCAAGCATGGTCATCATCGACGCGTTCTAAGGGCGTGTTTTGGAAGTCACACCTCCGGCCGCTTACCTCCACCTCACGTGGAAACCCTCTACGCGCGTTCGACAACGCCGATGTACGGCAAATTTCGGTATCGTTCGGCGAAGTCGAGCCCGTAGCCGACAACGAATTTATCTTCGATCGTGAACCCCAAGTAGTCGATGCTCACCTGCACCTTGGCCCGCGCGGGCTTGTGCAAGAGCGAGCACACTTTGACCGAGCGCGGGTTGCGCGTTCGAAGCAAGTCGATGAGGTGGGCGATCGTGAGTCCGGTGTCGACGATGTCCTCGACGACGATAACGTGCTCGCCGTTGATGGGCTTCGAGAGGTCTTGGGTAATTTGGACAACGCCACTGCTTTCGGTGCCCTCGCCGTACGAACGCGTTCCTAGAAAATCGATGCGAAGTGGCAAATCGATCGCACGCGCCAAGTCGGCGGCGAATACGAAACTGCCCTTGAGTACGCAGACGAGCACGACGGGCTCACCTTTGTAATCGACGTCGATCTGTTTTCCGATTTCAGCTACTCGCGCAGCGATTTGCTCAGCGCTAATCATCGTGACGATTCGTTCGCTCATGGCGAGCGGGGCATACCACATTCGTCTCTTGGCGCACGCTCAACGTGCGACCTCAACACGGAGTTCTTCACCGTCGGTCGCAATCCGAATGGCACCCGAACGGTCGGTCCGAAAGACAGCCACGTTTGCACCTGAGAGTACTTTGAGCGTGTCTGGGTGCGGATGCCCAAAGCGATTGCGTACCCCGCTGCTGATAGTGGCCACCGTTGGCGATACCGCAGCCAAAAATGCAGTACTTGATGACGTTCGGCTTCCGTGATGTCCCACTTTGAGAACGTCCGCGCGCAGCCGAGAGTCGCTCTCAAGCAACAGGCTTTCCTCCTGGCGTTCGGCATCACCCACAAAGAGAAAGCTGCGCGATTTGTACCCTATTTTGATCACAAATGAGTTGTCGTTTGGCGTGCGGGACTCATCGCTCGTCGGACATGGAGCAAGCACGCTCACCTCTGCGCCATACAATGAGCGCACTCCACAAAGCGACTCGGGCCGAAGAACAGGAATGCGAGCGTCTCTTAGGCTCGCAAGCCACGCCGCGTATTCGCCTCCGAAGGCTTCGCGTTCACCTTGGCCCGTGTCCCACACTTGCGCGACAGGCACGCCCGTTAGCCCACGCTTCATGCCCCCAAAGTGATCAGGATGCGGATGACTCAACACCACAACCGCAAGTTCGCGCACGCGAAGCGACCGCAGCACGGGTGCAATGACGCGCTCACCCACGTCAACGCCAGGACCCACCAGACCTCCGGCGTCGATGAGGCCCCACTGACCGTCAGGAAAGTGAATCAACGTTGCGTCACCCTGACCTACGTCGAGCGCGATCATCGACAGTTCCCCAGTGGCCCTCGCCTTGGCGCGCATCTTCCACTCGAGCGCGACACAGAGCGTCAGTGCCAGAACGCGCGCGGCAATCGCTCGTTGCGATGCGTGGACCGCAACACCTCTATCCGAAGCATCGCTCCGAAAACCCAAAATCGCGCCGACAATCAGAACCGACACCTGCATTGGCGAAGGTGTCGGAACGCTGAGCTGCAGAATGCCAATTTGACTTACTCCGCGGGCTATCGCCATCACGGCACGCAGTCCTCCAGTGCCGAGCGTCATGAGCTGCATTTGGAGCCACGGGAGCGTTCCACATAGCGGCTCAACAAGACAGACAGGCAGCGTGATCATCTCGCCGAGTGGAACTGCCACAAGATTCGCAACAAGCGCGCCCAGCGAAAGCGTACCACCCATTTTTGCCAGAACTGGCGCACACGGAATCGTTGCAGCTGCGGTTGTTCGAATCGATTTGTATAGGTAATTTTCTTTACTATTAGCGACACTCGAAAGAAGTCCAAGCGTCGCAAGCACAGAGAGAACCAGGGACAGGTCAAACACGGCGAGCGGATCAAGAATCACCATCGCAAGCACTGACGCCGCGAGCGCGCGCTTCGCACACGGCTTGCGCTCGAGCGCCGAGACGCAAGCCACCATCCCGCTCATCCAAGCTGCGCGCCACGCCGATCCACTTCCGCCCGCAAAGTCCGCGTAAGCAAATGCGAGAACGCCGGAGACAACGCTCGCCACACGAAACACGTCGACGCGTCCTGCAATTCTTTCGACTCGGATCAACACCGCGAGCAGCGCGCGTTGGATCGCACCAAGAACGACGACCAAGTGCATTCCTGAAACCGCAAGCAAGTGGAGCAGGCCCGCCCCCTTGAGCGCGTCCGTATCCTCAGCACGCAGATCGGTTTCGCCGATGACAAGCGCACGCACAAGCGGCTCGACGTCGGTCGGGTACGTCTCCCAAATGTGATTGCGCACGGCATCGCGTGCGCGATCACTGATCGACAAAATCGATTGCGACGCTGAAGTGATCGTCACGTGTCGAGCGTTCGCAGAGACGACGTATCCACGTGCCGCGTCCGCCACGCGTCGATCGATCACACCAGGGTTATCCCATGGATAAACGAGCGCCACTGAAGCGTCGACGTCTGCGCGATCGCCTCGATGCAATGCCGCATCGCAACTGAGCATCATTCGCAGCGGCGGCTGAAACGAATAGCTCACCGCGGTGCCTTCACGTCGCGTGCAACGAAGCGCACCCGTTTCGACGAGCGAGGAGAATCGCGTGCCTTGCGAATCGCGATGCCCTCGCGCACGCCCAATGACGAGGACCGCGCCCTCGCACTCCATAGGCGAAGGAAATTGCAAAGCATATTGATCGCGCGCGCTGGCACGGATCGCATGGAACGCTCGTGCGCAACCCACGAGAAGCAGCGCCGCCGCGGCGACGAGCATCAAGCGCGAGTAGCCGCGGGTAAGCCATAAACACACCACCGCGACCATCACCAGAAGAGACTCCACCGGCGCGACGAGCAAGAGCGGCGCGCACAGGAGACTCGCCGCAAAGAGCGCAAGGTTCATGGCCGCCAGGCAGCACCATCAATGCCAAAGTTGGCCAGGCCCTTTCTCGCGTGAACGGCTTTACGGCCCCTGTCCGGGACATCGGCCGCACCATCGCCGACACTTCTCAATTTCCCTTGGCACCACCCTTGGCACAAAGTCGAACCTCAGCGTACGATCGAAGGCTCTATGATGACGGCTCCGCGATCGAACGCACGAGCGGGAATTCGCCCGTGAGCCAGACGTTCGTCCGCTGCCCCCATTGCGGAATGCCTCACCAGGCGACCGAAACGGTTTGCAATGTGACGGGCAAGGCAATCTCCGTAAGACCTGCGCCAATGTCGGGTCCGTCACCGATGCCGACAAGCAAGGGGCGACCACACCCGCCAGAGTCAGCACAGCCAACGTCATCAAGTCTGTCGGCACAAATTCCGATCGGCAGCCTTCTCGAGAGCAAATACGAAATCATCTCGCGCCTCGGCCAAGGCGGCATGGGTACGGTCTACGAAGCTGTGCATCGCGCGATGCGACGCGTGGTTGCCGTCAAGGTGCTGAGCCGCAGGCAGTCGCGCAAACGCGACGCGCTCGTACGCTTTCATCACGAAGCGCAAGCCGCCGCCGCAATCGGACATCCAAACATTTGTGAGGTGTACGACTTTGGCAAGCACAGCGATGGCAGGCCCTTCATCGTCATGGAACGGCTCTACGGATTCACGCTCGCTGACCGCATCGCCGCAGAAGGCGCACTCCCATTCGAAGATACGATTTCGATCATGGCGCAGGTGTTGCTCGGGCTCGAAGCCGCTCACGCAAAGCACATCGTTCACCGGGACATCAAGCCCGAGAATGTGTTTCTGTGCAAAAGGCCAGGCAGCCCCACTATAGTCAAGATACTTGACTTTGGTGTCTCAAAATTCGTGAGCTCGACCACCACAGCGCCCGAGCGAAAGGACGATTCACTTTCGCTCACAAGGACCGGCATCGTGATGGGCACGCCCTACTACATGTCGCCCGAACAAGCGCGAGGTGAACGTGCGATCGACGCCCGAGTCGACATCTATGCGTGCGGCGTCATGCTCTACGAAGCCTTGACCGGAAAGCGGCCCTTTCTCGCGAACAATTACAACGCACTCATGGTTGAAATTGTCACAAGGGAACCTGCCCGCGCGAGCTCGATCAGGCCCGCGTTACCTGGCTCCTTCGATCGCGTGATTGCAACGGCGATGTCGAAACAGCGAGACGACCGGTATCAGTCCGCCGAGCAGTTCCGAGAAGCTCTCCTTGGACTGCGCGACAAGGCCCATCGGCGAGGCGCGCCCGTTGCACTGGGCGACGCGCTTGATACCGGACCTGAACCTACTGAGCGAATCGCATTTGAGCCAGAGGATCACACCGAAGTCGACGTGATCCCGCGCTTCGACGAAGACTCGAATTCCGATCTCACAACGCGGTTGTACGAAAGAGACAATTTGCGCAAGCCGCCTGGCGCCTAAGCTCAACCGCACGTGCCTGCTGGATCGCCCGTCGCCCATGGCGTGAAAGGATCCGTTCCCGGTCTCCGTTAGCTTTCGCACGCCACACCGAACAACCGCATAAATTGGCCTGCCGCAAACGCGTTGGCCTTGGCGTACATGGTGCAGAGAGGTTCACCTATGCCGCTTCGTATTGCTTATCGGCCAGCTTTCCTTTTCGTCCTTCTGCTCGCAAGCGCTTCCGCAAGCGCCGCGACACCCACCAAAATTGATGGACGAATTCGCGGGCTCTTTGCCCACCGCGCAATCAGTGACGCGCCGCCGCCCATGTTCCGCGATGCACAAGAGTTCATGGCGAGTGGCGCCATGCCGGTCATCGTGCGGTTCAAGAAAAAGCCGACGCACGCTCGGATGATCGAGCTCAGCGAAGGTGGCGTTCTTTGGGATCGCGACGGCGTTCCGCTTGCCTCAGGCGCCTCCAGCGCCGATATCAACGACCGCGGACTCGCCACGCTCTCGAAGGCATCCGACGTGCTGCGTGTGGAGAGCGATCTCGCCGTCATCGCACCAAGCCCAAACGTCGACTCCGCCGAAGCCATTCAGTCTCAGCTCGCAACGCGCGCGCACATGTTGCAAAATGGCAATTTACTTGACGGAACTGGAATTAAGATCGCCGACGTCGACTCCGCGGGGTTCATTCATCACCCTGCGTTCTTTCGGGCCGACGCTGGTGTCTTCCCTTGGGTCGATGTCAACGGCGATGGAACGCTCACCCCGGGAATCGATGGCGTTGATCTCGACGGCGACGGCACAATTAGCGCCACCGAAGTGTTGCGCACGCTCCCGAGCACGATGTACGCGCGCGGCCTGGGCTACCCCACGCCAACGATTCGAGACGGAGAAGGCTTCGTTCCAGATATTGACCATCTTTATCTCGACGTAAACGGCAACGGACGGCGCGACTACGGCGCGGGATTCAGCAATGATACGCCCGCGTTCGGAGAGCCCATCTTCGTCGCCGACGACGCTGACCACGACCAAATCGTCACTCGTAAAGAACGTTTACTTCGCCTCGGCACTAGCAAGTATCGAGCAGTTCGCGCAGATACCATTGTCTACACACGCGACGGTTCGAGCGGCAAATGGCTTAACGACTACAACAAGATGACCGACCCGCTCGCTGGCCACGCGCCCGGTGTGGGCGGCATTCTCGTCGGCGGCGTCAACGGTATTTCACGCTTCGTCGGACTTGTGCCCAACGCCGAACTCTTGCTCGCCGATTCGAGGAACAACGTTCGTTCGATTCAGTGGTCCATCGATCAGAAAGCCGACGTCGTGGTCACCGAGTACGCTCCCTACGCTTCGGTAACGCTCGATGGTTCCTCCGAGGGCGAACTCATTCTCGATGCCGCGCTCGAAAAAGGAACCGTTCCCATTAGTCCGGCCGGAAACCTCGCGAGTGGTCGGAAACACCTCGGGAGATCCTTCAGTCCTGGTCGCACCGAACTCATTCTTTCGAGCATGAATGGAGAGTCCTACTTGGGCATCTCCGCGCATCACCGTTCGAACATCAACGTCAAGTACACGCTCCGTGATCCAAACGGCGTCGAGCACGCGCTTGGTGAGCAGAACGAGACCATCGGCACATCCCAATTCTACGCCTACCTCAACGACACGACGAAGGGCACCCACGAGCAGCACGTTTGGATTTACGGCACGAATCAGCCAGTCGACATCGGTGACTACACCGTCATCGTCGATGTCCCGGAGGGGCAGCCACCGGTCACGATCGATTTGTACGTGTCCGATGAAGTTCACAGTTGGTCGGGTGGAATTGCGTTCCAAGAAGGCACGCCGACGCGCACCGTTTGTTACCCAGCAACGAGCGAAAAAACGATCGCCGTGGGGGCGTACACCCTCAACGCCGGAATCGAATACGGCGGAGCGCTTACCGCTGGAGACCTGGCGGGGTACTCGTCGCGAGGTCCTCTGATCGACGGACGCCCGGGCATTGTGATCACCGCACCCGACAATCCGATTTCGGCGAATCACGACGCAAAGAACCCTTACGGTGTTTACTTCATGACGTTCGGCGGAACGTCCGGCGCGGGCCCTCACGTTGCCGCAGTCGCGGCGATGATCAAGCAACTTTACCCAACAGAAACGGGCCCCGAAATTCGCGAGCGCATCGTTCGAAGCGCGTTCCGCGACTCTTTCGTCACGAACGATGAGAGTGTTTGGGGCCAAGGAAAAGTGAGCGCGCTTGCCGCACTCGGGTTGCCCAGGCCAAGTGAAGGACGCGCGCCGATCATTCGCATCGACGCTCCTGCAGCCGCACGGCCAGGACGGGACGTCACGCTCAAACTGGACATCCAAGACGACGAAGACAAAGGAGCACTCCGCGCGCGATGGGACGTTAACTACGACGGCACGCCCGACACCGACTGGCTGCCTATCGGCGAACAGGTCATTACCGTAGGCGAGTCTGGCAGTGCTGGCATTCGCGTCGAGGTCTACGACAGCCAAGGCCACCTCTCGACCGCCACCGCAATCGTGAACATTGACCCAAACGCACTCGACCCGACCACCGACATCGCCCCTAACACCCCGGCCGAATCC
Organism: Myxococcales bacterium; assembly: GCA_023248745.1. Classification (GTDB taxonomy): domain Bacteria; phylum Myxococcota_A; class Polyangia; order Polyangiales; family Polyangiaceae; genus JAHFDX01. The sequence goes on from JAHFDZ010000174.1 coordinate 7,844, forward strand.
GGTGGTTGCGCCTGCAACACGGCACCGACACGCCATGCCTCGCCATGGAGCCTGTTTGCATTTGCCTCGGCGATTGCCCTCTTTTTCGTACGCCGAAGCCAACGGACACGTTCCTGACGTGTAACCCGCATCGACGGCTCCCTTGCATAGGGCATTCCCAAACGGTTGACGCCCCCTCCCCTATGGTTACCTTGCGCGTTGTCAGGACGGCCGCCAAGCGCGGCTCACCTCGGCATTTCAAGGGTTTTTGAGAGCACCGGCCGCGCGCCCTTCCCTGGGAGCGCAGTCAGTGTGTGTCTGTTAGTCAACAGCAGTTTCGGAGGATGGGAACCATGGGCAAGATCATCGGCATCGACCTCGGCACAACCAACAGCGTTGTCGCGATTATGGAGGGGCGTGAGCCCAAGGTGATCGTGAACGAAGAAGGCTCACGCACGACCCCGAGCGTCGTTGCCTGGGACGACAAGGGCGAAATCCTCGTCGGGCAAATTGCCAAACGCCAAGGCGTCACCAACCCCGACAACACCATTTACAGCGCCAAGCGCTTCATCGGCCGACGCTTCGAAGAAGTCAGCGAAGAAGTCAAGCGAGCGCCTTACAAGGTCGTCCTCGCAAACAACGGTGACAGCGCGTTCGACGTTCGCGGCAAGGTCGTCGCCCCACCCGAAGTGAGCGCCAAGGTGCTCATGAAGCTGAAGAAGGCGGCCGAAGACTACCTCGGTGAAAAAGTCACCGAGGCCGTCATCACGGTGCCCGCGTACTTCAACGACTCGCAGCGCCAAGCCACGAAGGACGCAGGCAAGATCGCTGGCCTCGATGTGAAGCGCATTGTCAACGAGCCAACGGCTGCAGCGCTCGCCTACGGCCTCGACAAAAAGCGCGACGAGATCATCGCCGTGTACGACTTCGGCGGCGGCACGTTCGACATCTCAATTCTCGAAGTCGGTGACAACGTCGTTCAAGTCATCTCGACCAACGGTGACACGCACCTTGGCGGCGACGACGTCGACAACATGATCATCGACTGGATGATCGCCGAGTTCAAAAAGAGCTCGGGCGTCGATCTCACCAAAGACAAAATGGCGCTTCAACGCCTCAAAGAAGCGGGCGAAAAAGCAAAGATCGAACTGTCCGCCGTGCAAGAGACGGCCATCAACTTGCCGTACATCACGGTCGGCGCTGGCGGCCCCGTCCACCTCGACATGCGTCTCTCTCGCGCCAAGCTCGAGCAGATGATCTCGCCTCTCGTGGATCGCACGCTCGAGGCCACCAAACGCGCGCTCGCCGATGCGAAGAAGAGCCCAGGCGACATCCAAGAAGTGGTGCTCGTCGGCGGATCAACCCGCATCCCACTCGTGCAAGAGACGATCAAAAAGTTCTTCGGCAAAGAGCCTCACAAGGGTGTCAACCCCGACGAAGTCGTCGCCATCGGTGCCGCGGTTCAAGCCGGCGTGCTCGCCGGAGACGTCAAGGATCTTGTCCTTCTCGATGTCACACCCCTCTCGCTTGGAGTTGAGACTCTCGGCGGCGTTATGACGGTCATGATCGCCCGCAACACAACGATCCCCACCGAACGAAAAGAAGTGTTCTCAACCGCGCAAGACAGCCAGCCCAGCGTCGAGATTCACGTCCTTCAAGGTGAACGCGCCGAGTCGCGCTACAACAAAACCATCGGCCGATTTAGCCTCGACGGCGTGCTACCCGCACCCCGCGGAGTGCCTCAAATCGAAGTCAAATTCGACATCGACGCCAACGGCATCTTGAACGTCAACGCCCACGACAAAGCCACGGGCAAGGTGCAAAAGATCACCATCACAGCCAACTCTGGTCTCAACGAAGCTGAGATCGAACGCATGGTGAAAGAAGCACAAGAGCACGAAGCCGAAGACAAGGCACGACGCGAAGAAGTCGAACGCCGCAACGCACTCGACAACAAGTGCTACCAATACGAGAAGCTGCTCACCGAGCACAAAGACAAGCTCGACGCCGCTGATGTCGCAAACATTGAAGGCATCATCAAAGAAGGGCGCGGAGCGATCGACAAGCAAGACGACGCCGCCATCGCCAGCGTAACCGAACGCCTCGACAAAGAGATGCAACGCGTATCGCAAGCCGTATACGCGGCAGCAGGCGTAGCAGGCGGCGGAGCACCCGGCGATGCCCCACCAAACGCAAGCGAGCCCCCACCTCCTGGCGAAACAAAAAAGAAGAAGGACCCAGGCGTCATTGACGCCGAGTTCGAAGACGCGTCGAACTAACAGTTCCCCAAAGCTCCAAGACAACTTCTGCCGCCCACCCCAGGCCGCAGAAGTTGTCTCACTTTGTGACAGTCAACCATCTTAACCAACAACGCCCCGCTCAAACGCGACAGCGACAGCGACAGCGACAGCGACAGCGACAGCGACAGCGACAGCGACAGCGACAGCGACAGCGACAAACCGTGCCCCGCAACCTCCGCCCAGTCAACGCCCAGGAAACACCAACAGCCTCCAAAAAGGCAGCGACCGAGCACGCTCTTAGCGTGCGTAGGGAAGCGATCCAGGTGGACACCAGGGTAGCCAAGCGCCCAGATGCACGAATCATCTCAACGTAGTGAAAGGAAGCTGGGGGCTTGGGGGCGAAACCATGCGGTTTCGGCCCCCAAATAGCCGTGCGCAGCACATACCCGCGAGGCCGCAGCGCTCATCTAAAGGGAACCGCGCGCGGGGTTACGCGGCGCGCAAGCGCAAGCACCCTATGACCGCCACCTCCGCCGCTCATCATCATGCAGCATCGACAGCCGCCTCTGCTCCTGCACAAACGCACCATACGGCCTCGGCACCCGCGCATCGCGCCCCAGTGCATACAGCACGCGAAGCGCCGCCTGCGCATCGTCGCTCGCGCGGTGCGCGTTTTCGAGCGCGATACCGAGGCGCGCAGCCACGTTGACGAGCGTGCGCGATTTTTCGTCGCGATGGATCTCTCGCGCCCAAACCAGTGGATCGAGCCACTCGACTTCTTTGCGGAGTGCAGGTGGAAGCGACGGCACCTTTGCGGCGCTCCGTCCGAATTCGGCTTGCAAGAAGCCTCGGTCAAACTGCGCATTGTAAGCGGCGGGAACTGCGCCGGAAAGTAACTTGACGACTTCGTGCGCCACATCCGCGAATGCGGGCTTGTCTGCAACGTCAGCATCCGTGATGCCGTGCACAGCGGTTGATTCAGCGCTGATGGGCCGTCCAGGATTGATCATCCAGTTGCCTTGCGCCACGATCTCGCCGCGCAAGCCAACGACGATACCGAGCTCGATAACGCGATCGGTCAAGCTCTCGAGACCGGTCGTTTCGACGTCAAGCATCGCGATCGGAATGTCGTCCCAATTGAGGTCGGCAGCAAACTCTTCGGCTGTACCACGAGCAATCGCCCGCATGAGATGCGCGATACCCGGATAGTGCCTTCCGGTTGGAAAACAACCACAGCCGTCGCTCACCGCTCGCACTATTTTCTCTCCCGATCGACCCAACTCTGTAGGCTGTCGTTGAAGTCGTACTCACGACCGTTGACGAAGACGGTCGGAGTTCCGTGAACGCCAACCTCTTCACCGAGCTTCATATCCTTTTCGATGCGTTCCTTGCCCTCAGGTGATTCGTAATCGCTCAAGAACATTTTGACGTCGAGAGCGATGTCCTTTGCGAACTTCTCGAAGTCGCGATCCTCGTTCAAGGTCTGATTCTCAAAGAGCAAGCGGTGCATTTCCCAAAACTTGCCTTGCTTGCCTGCCGCCCAAGCGGCGCGCGCTGCGTGCTGCGCACGGGGATGCATTGGAAGAGGCATGTTTTTGAAAATGAATCGCACGTCGGTCGGATTCGCGTTGACCACTTTTTCGATCATCGGAGCGGTGCGAGCGCACGGGTGGCATTGAAAATCAGCAAACTCAACAATGGTTACGCGCGCAACCTTAGGACCCAACGACGGCGAATCCTCTGCCGGAATGTCGTGGACCGCATTGGCGTCGTAGCGCTTCTTGTACGCGTCGATCACTTGCTCGCGCGCCATCCCATCGCGCACGCTCTTAATGACCTCGTGCGCCGCAACCACACAACGACCACACTGCCGCGCTTCGCGGATGCACGCATCGATCGTGATGGCCATATCGCGACAAGGCGCAGGCAATTCTTGCAAAAGCGAGAGCACTTCCTTTTTCTCACGCGGCGTAAGGTTGTCGAGATTGGCCATAGGGATCACGAGCGGCGTGAGCGGCGGCGCACTCGGCCCGCAAGCGCACACCGCAATTGTCAAGACGGTGAACCAAATAGCAAAGCGACGCATGGTCAATTTACTTCCCTTTGTTCAAAGGCGACCGACATCCCCCACCCCCGCGCTTCGTCAACTTAGTTTCCCTTTGTGCCGAGCTTCTTAGGCGCGGCGGAACCGGCGGCCGATGCAGAAGGCGCGGCAACAGAACCGCCCGGGCCGAGCGAAAAGCCAGCGGGAACTTCAGAGAGAATAACTTCGGTGAGTTCACCTTCGGGATCTTCAGCCAAAAGCGGCATGAACTCATGACCGTTGACGTAGAGGGTTGGCGTGTGGTTCACGCCGACTTTTTCGGCCAGTTTTGCATCGCGCTCGATTTGGCTTGCAACGCGATCAAGCTTGAATTCACCGCGAAACTTAGTCACATCGACACCGATCGTCTTCGCGTATCGCGAGAGGTCGCGCGATTCGAGCGCGTCTTGGTTTTCGAAAAGTTGGTGATGCATCTCCCAAAACTTGCCTTGTTCTCGTGCAGCAAGAGCGGCTTCGGCTGCGACACGTGCGTGCGCATGATTCGGAAGCGTCACGATTTTGTAAACCAACTTAACTTTACCCTCGTTGGCTTTGATAACCTTGTCGATGACGGGCATCATCGCTTTGCATCCCGGGCACTCGAAGTCGGCAAATTCTGTCACGGTGACAGGACACTTCTCTGAACCCATCACGGGCGAGCCGTCGATCGGCAAGTCCTTTGCGGCGCTCGGGTCGAAGCGAGCTTTGTACTTCGTCTGCAGGTCATCGCTCGCGATGCCCTTGCGAACGCCTTTGACGAGGAAATTCGCGGCTGCCACACACTTGCCGCACGCGCGCTTTTCGTTAAGGCACTGCGCGACCGGCACTGCAACGTCTGCGCAGGGCGACATAAGCTCGCCCGTCAGGGTTCGAAGCTCTGCCTTTTCGCGCGCCGTGAGCGTGGACACGTCGATACCTGCGAGCTTCAACTCTGGCGGCGGAGCGGACGCGCTCGGCTCGGCTCCGGCTTCAGCCGCGGCGGATTGACGGTCGCAGCCCGCGCCGCAACCAAGGGCAAAAACGAGCGCCCCCGCGTAGAAGCAACAAAAAATGGCCTTTACGTTGCCGCTGTACTTGCCAGCGCTCTTGGGTGAGAGAAGCATGTCAGAGGCGAGGATTACCTGATTGTCAGAGGCGGGTCCATCAGACGAAACAGCCGAAATCGCGCGCATCCCTCTCGGGAGGGAATCATACGCGGTTGATTCACCGTGTCTGGGATGCGGGGTCTACTATTTCGAGCTTCACGGGACGTCGTGCGAATACGAGCAATGCGCCCGATGCGGCAGCGCATCCATCGATTGTGGCTGCCAGGCGTGACGACAGACCGCGGGCGAAAGCTTACGAGTGTTCGTTCGACCAAGACTTGCG